>CAZNKC010000001.1:0-74664 GCA_964573315.1 uncultured Verrucomicrobiaceae bacterium
CTCCGCCGCCGTCACCGGGCAGTCTTTCAACCACAGCCAGAGGAAGAAAGCGCCCTCGCTGGCATGGATGGCGTAGGGCGCACGATCGCCGAGCGCGCGGCGCAGCACTTGGTTGGCGAAGCGGCTTTTCTCCTCATAAAACGGGCGGATGACATCGCGGGCGCAGCGGATCAGGCGGTCGCCCTCCAGCAGCGGCAGCAGCAGGGCCTGGCCGATGTTGCCGTTGGCGAGCGCCAGCACGGCGTTCATGTTGGCCAGGGCGTTGACGACGCGCTCATGGGCGACGATGACCGAGGTGCGTACGCCGGGCAGGCCAAGCTTCGACAGGCTGATGGAGACGATCATGTTTTCATCCCAAACCGGTTCCCAGTTGGTGTAAATGGCGCCGGGAAAAGGCATGCCGTAGGCTTGATCCAAAATGAGCGGGATGCCGCGCTCCGCCGCGATGCCGCGCAGCCGCGCCAGCTCCGCGCCGCCCACGACGTTGCCGGTCGGATTGGTGGGGCAGGACAGGCAGATGGCGGCGATCTCCGGTGTCAGCGCGGCCTCCAGCCGGTCGAAGTCGATATGGTACTTGAAGGTGTGATCCGCGCGTTCCTCGATCGCGCCGGGGATGGCGACGAAGGCGTCCGCGTGCAGCGCTTGGTTGGCGTAGCCGATGTACTCCGGCGCAATGGGGAAAAGAATCTTGCGTTTGCCGTCGTGCCCGGCCAGCAGGGTGAACAGATCAAAAAAAGCCGTCTGCCCGCCGGGCATCACGGCGATGTTGTGCTCTCCGCAGGACCAGCCGCACTCGCGCCGCAGGAAGGCGGCGAAGGCGCGGCGGAAAGCGGGGCTGCCGCCGGGCGGATCGTAATTGACCAGCACGCGGTCGAGCCGGTCCGGCTCCTCGTCCGCCAAGCGCCGCCATTGCTCCCGCCAGAGCGCCTGCATGGCGGGAATCGCCGACGGATTGCCGCCGCCGAGCATGCGCATGGCCGGATCACTGGAAAACGCCCGGCCGAGGTCATCCATCAACTCCTGGATGCCGGACGGGCCGCCGAGTTTTTCACCGAGCGCGGAAAAAGAAATCATGATGCCCGGCCATCATGAACGCAAGCTGGCGGGTGGCGCAAGCCAAACGCAGTGCGTCTTTCACTCCCGTGAGTCAGCGGGAAAGGCGTCCGCCGCCAAACGCAGACGCACCTCCTCCTGGAGGCGGCTGCTTTTTTCCTCGCCACGCCACGATTCAAAAATCAACTCGGCATCCTCCGCCTCTCTCTCCTCCGCCACAAAAAATCATCGCAAACGGGTTCACTTTTCACCAGTGAGGCGCTACTTTGTGGAATTATGCGCCCTGCCCTTTCAATGTTGCTCGCCTCAGTCCTCCTGTGCGGACTGGGCGCCTGCTCGTCCACGCTGCCGACGGCGGAGTCCATCGACTCCCTCGCCGCCCAGGTGCGCCAGCAGGCGCAGCCGGAATTTGACAGCTTGGAGCGCCGCCGCGCCGGCGGGCAGCTCACGCAGGACGCCTATCTGGCGGAGAAAGCAGCTCTGGAAAAACAGGTCACCGACCGCGTGAGCGAGATCGCCTGGACCCGGCATTCCTTGGCCGAAAGCGAGCGCAAAGCGAACGGCCTGCCCACGCCCGGCAGCGCCGTGAGCGTCCAAGCTAATAATCCGATGCAAGGCGGCGGCGCCAGCGGCAGCCTCTACCGTCCGTTCACCAGCCAAGGCATGGGCGCCGGGAACAGCGGCATGTTGGGCGGTGGCGGCGGTCTGCCCTCGTTTTGAACCGCGATTCGCGCGGGCGGGGGTAAGGGCTTGCAAGCCTGGGATGCTGCTGCCAAATTGCAGGCTTTCCCATGTCCAAAAAAGCCACCGCCAAAAAGAAGACCCCCTCCAGCCTGCACCGCAAACACAGCGCCATCGTCGTGGATGGCGTCGAGCGCGCGCCGAGCCGCGCCATGCTGCACGCCGTGGGCTTCAAACGGGAGGACTTCAAAAAATCGCAGATCGGCATCGCCAGCACCTGGAGCATGGTCACCCCGTGCAACATGCACATCGACCGCCTCGCCAACGAGACCGCCAAAGGCGTCGATGCCGCCGGCGGCAAAAGCATCGTCTTCAACACCATCACCATCTCTGACGGCATCTCGATGGGCACCGAGGGCATGAAGTACTCGCTTGTCTCCCGCGAGGTCATCGCCGACTCCATCGAAACCGTCGTCGGCTGCGAGGGCATGGACGGATTCGTCGCCATCGGCGGTTGCGACAAAAACATGCCCGGCTGCCTCATGGCCATGGCGCGCATGAACCGCCCCAGCGTCTTCGTCTATGGCGGTACCATTTTGCCCGGCTGCGTCGGCCCCGAGAAAAAAGACGCCGACATCGTCACCGTCTTCGAAGCCGTCGGCAAGCACGCCAACTGCCAGATCAACGACAAAGAGCTGATCGACATCGAGGAGCACAGCATCCCCGGCGAAGGCTCCTGCGGCGGCATGTACACCGCCAACACCATGGCCAGCGCCATCGAAGCCCTCGGCATGTCCCTGCCGAACTCCGGCGCCCAGGCCGCCGTCTCCAATGAAAAACTGATGGACTGCTTCGACGCCGGCGCCGCCGTCATGCACCTCATCAAACGCGGCATCACCCCGCGCGACATCCTCACGAAAGAAGCGTTTGAAAACGCCATCACCCTCATCATCACCCTCGGCGGCAGCACCAACGCCGTCCTCCACCTCATCGCCATCGCCCACAGCGCCGGCGTGAAATTGACCATCGAGGACTTTGTCCGCATCGGCAAAAAAACCCCGGTGCTGGCCGACCTCAAACCCAGCGGCAAGTACTTCATGAACGACCTCGTCAAGATCGGCGGCACCGTTCCGCTGATGCGCTTGCTCGTCGAAGAGGGTCTCATGCACGGCGGCTGCCTCACCGTCACCGGCAGGACGATGAAGGAGAACCTGCGCAAATCGAGCATCGTCTGGCCGAAGAGCCAGCAGATCGTCCGTCCGTTGAAGAACCCGATCAAAAAGGACAGCCACCTCGTCATCTTCAAAGGCAACCTCTGCCCGCAGGGCGCCGTCGGCAAAATCTCCGGCAAGGAAGGCCTCAGCTTCACCGGCAAAGCCATCGTGTTCGAGTCCGAAGAAAAAGCGCTCGACGCCATCCTGCATGACAAGGTCAAAAAAGGCCACGTCATCGTCATCCGCATGGAAGGACCGAAGGGCGGTCCCGGCATGAGGGAGATGCTTTCCCCCACCTCCGCAATCATGGGCAAGGGCCTCGGCAAGGACGTCGCCCTTATCACCGACGGCCGGTTCTCCGGCGGCAGCCACGGCTTCGTCGTCGGCCACGTCACTCCGGAGGCTTTCGTCGGCGGCCCCATCGCCGTCGTTAAAAACGGCGACAAAATCACCATCGACGCCGAAAAACGCGCCATCACCCTCGGCATCCCCGCCAAGGAACTGGCCGCGCGTTTGAAAGCCTGGAAGCAGCCCAAGCCGCGCTACACCCGCGGCGTGCTCGCCAAATACGCCGCCCTCACCACCAGCGCCAGCGAAGGCGCGGTGACGGACAAGGGGTTGTGAGGCGTGAGTTCCTTCATCTATTGACGGAACAGCCTGCGAGCATTATTTTGGCGACATGAGTACCCTCAGCGAAATTGCCGAGGTAGCCCTGCGGCTGCCCGAAACGGATCGCTGGAGGCTGGCGGAAGATTTGCTTTCCAGCCTGCCTTCCAGGGAGGCGCCATCCAGCATGGAGGAAACGCTTGAGGAAGCCCGCCGCAGGGACCGGGAAATGGATGCCGATCCCAGCTCCCGGATGGACGAGGCAACCTTCTGGGCCGGGCTTCGTGGTTGAGACGACCGGGACAAGGGTTTGTGCCCCCGCTTCGATGATCTGCCTCAATCAATCAAGGCGGAAGCTGCCCAGACAATCACCGCCCGGCTCCCGCCTCGCGGGCTTCCGCGAGGCGCAGCGTTGCATCATTTCGCTGGCCTAACATCCGATTTTGCAACTATATAATAACTTAAAATACTCTAAATTCAATGAGTTTAATTCTCGGAGGATAATCGAAACCTCGCTTGCGGTGAGGGCGTGATTTCCAATAGTGAAAATGAATGATCGCACGCACCTACTCCGCCACCTTGGTTGGCGTCAACGCCGTCGAAGTCGAAATCGAGTCCCATGATGGCGGCGGCAATCCGCGGATGGTCATCGTCGGCCTGCCGGATGCCTCGGTGAAGGAGAGCCGCGAGCGTGTCGCCGCCGCCATCGCCAGTTGCGGCTTTTTGATGAACGACGGCGTCACCACCGTGAATCTGGCGCCGGCGGATTTGAAAAAGGAAGGCCCCGGCTTCGACCTGCCCATCGCCATCTCCCTCATCGCCCATCGCTCGCGTCTGCCGATGGAAGCGCTGGCCTGCTCCGCCATGATCGGGGAACTGGCGCTCAATGGCGAGCTGCGGCCCGTGCGCGGCATCCTGGCCGTGGCGCTGGAGGCGCGGGCGCGCGGACGGTCGCGCCTCATCGTGCCCAAGCGCAGCGCCGCCGAGGCCAGCGTCGTCGCCGGCATCGAGATCATCGGCGCCGCCACCATGCAGGAAGTCGTGATGTATTTGAAGGGAGACCTCGACATCCCGCCGGAACCCTGCCGCGCCACCGAGTTCTTCGCCGCCTCCAGCCACTACGATTTCGATTTCACCGACGTCAAAGGCCAGAGCAACGCCAAGCGCGCGCTGGAGGTCGCCGTCGCCGGCGGCCACAACCTGCTCATGGTCGGCCCGCCCGGCACCGGCAAGAGCATGATCGCCAAGCGCGTCGTCACCATCATGCCCGGCATGAGCGAGGACGAGGCCATCGAGACCACGAAAATCCACAGCGCCGCCGGCCTGCTCACCGAGGCGAACGCCTTCATCGCCACCCGGCCCTTCCGCTCGCCGCACCACACCATCTCCGACGCCGGTCTGCTCGGCGGCGGCAGCAATCCCGGCCCCGGCGAGGTCAGCCTCGCGCACAATGGCGTGCTTTTCCTCGACGAACTGCCCGAGTTTCGCCGCAGCACGCTCGAAGTCATGCGCCAGCCGCTCGAGGATGGAAAAGTCACCATCTCCCGCGCCGCCGGCACCGTCACCTTCCCCGCCGGATTCATGCTCGTGGCCGCCATGAACCCCTGCCCATGCGGGTTCTTCGGCGACAGCAAGCGCGAGTGCCGCTGCGGGCCGCCGGTCATCCAGCGTTACCGCCAGCGCATCAGCGGGCCGTTGCTGGACCGTATTGATTTGCATGTCGAAGTGCCGCTGGTGGATTACAAAGCCCTGACCTCAGGCGACTCAGGCGAGGCATCCGACGCCATCCGCGCGCGGGTGGAAACGGTGCGCGCCGTGCAGGCGGAACGCTTCCAAAAACACCCCGGCGTCCACATCAACAGCGCCATGACGCCGCGCCTCATCAAGGCGCACTGCCAGCTCGACGCCGAAAGCAGCGGCTACCTGGAGCACGCCATGAGCGACATGAACTTCTCCGCCCGCGCCCACGACCGCATCCTCAAAGTCGCCCGCACCCTCGCCGATCTCGCCAGCAGCGAAAGCATCCGCCCCAACGACATCCTCGAAGCCATCGGCTACCGCGCCCTGGACCGGAACTTGTGGGCGTGAATCGAACACCGCGTTCACACGTCCTCGATTGCCCTTCGTCCTAACAAATCCCAAATTGCCAGCCGAAGGTGCGTTCCACCACCCAGCGTTTTGGCGGCAAAACAAAGCCCTTTTTGGCCTCTGACATTGCGTGTCAACGATTGCACGGTGCTGGGCGCGGGCGGAAACTTAACCAAGGTCTAATGCCACCCCGCTTGATCATTGTTCGAGTTGTGGCGATAAATGCCACGCAGTTCAGTACCACGCTGCTTTTCCACCATGAAATTCGCGACTCTGCTTGCCCTTTTTTTAGTCACTGGTTTGGTTTCCTGTGTTGGCACAGTGGACCGTGTCGAGGATCGTTATGACCGCCGAGAGGACCGCTACGACCGCCGGGTTTATAGCGGTCCCGGTGACCGGGCCGAAGACTACTATGATCGAAGGGAGAACGTGAACGACAAATTCCGCGGCCGGCGCGCTCTCGCATACTGACCTCAGAACGTTGGGAGTCAGGACATGGTTGACCGGGCTGGCTTTGCCGCCCAAGATGAAGCATGAATGGGGTTGTCGTCGTCTGGTCACTTGCGGCAGGTGCCTGTATCACCCTCGGCGTCACCTACCTGCTTGTCTGGCGCAAGATGCCGGCGCGGCGGGCGGATCTGGCATTTGCCGTGGCTGCCCTGGCCACCGCCTGCCTCGCCTTTTGTGAGTTGTCGCTCATGACAACCACCAATCCGAAAACGTTCGAGACCATTCATCGGTGGGCGCATGTGCCGCTGGCGGTGCTGCTGGTGGCGCTCGCCTGTTTTGTCCGGTTATATTTTCAAACCGACCGCACCTGGCTTTTCTGGCTGGCGGTTGGCACCAGGTTTTTGGTGGTGCTGGTCAATTTTGCTGTGCCAGGCAACATCAATCTTTTGGAAGTCACAACCCTCGACCAAATGACCTTCCTGGGCCAGCCGGTCACCATCATCGGCAAGGCGGTGACCAATCCGTGGAACTGCCTGGCTGCTGCCAACTCGCTTGTCTTCCTGGTCCTTTTTCTTGACGCTTCGATCACGCTTTGGCGGATAGGCGATGCGGCTGCCCGCCGCCGCGCCCTATGGATCGGAGGCGCCCTGGCCCTGTTCTTGCTGCTGGCGGCAGGTCATGGGCTTCTGGTGAATCAGCAGGTGATCAAGTCGCCTTTCATTATCACGCTCTGTTTCATGGGCATCATCCTGGGAATGGCGCGCCAACTGGGACATGAGGTCAGCGACGCGGCGCGATTGGCCGCTCAATTGAGCGAGAGCCAGGAGCAGCTCACCATGGCCGCCGCCGCCGCCCAACTCGACCTTTGGACTTGGGATGTGCGGCGGGATGAATTTTGGGTCACCCAGGAAGGACGCCATATGTATGGTATCTCTGTGACGGAAAAGATCACCCTTGAGCGCTTCCTTGCCACGATTCATCCGGAGGACAAGCAACGGATCAAAGATGCCCTAACGAATGCCCATAGAGGTGCCGGCGAGTTTCAAGCGGACTACCGGGTCATGCTGGACGGAGGCCTGACGCGATGGATCTCGGCGCGTGGTCGCGTCGAGTTTGACTCTGCTGGCGCCCCGCTGCTCATGCGCGGCGTGTCGATGGACAACACACAGCGCAGTCAGGCGGAGGAGCGCGCCGGCCTGCTGGTGGAGGCCTCACCCTACTCGATGATCATGGTGAATGACTCGGCCCAAATCGTCATGGTGAACCGGCAGACGGAAACCACTTTCGGCTATGCGCGCGAGGAGCTTCAGGGCCGGCCGATCGAGTTGCTGATTCCGGAGCGTTTTCGTCATGCGCACGCGGCCTTGCACGCGGCCTTTCTGAGTTCTCCCTCCACCCGGCGCATGGTTGCGGATCACGATCTGTCGGGGCGGCGCCGGGAGGGCGCCGAGTTCCCGATCGAAGCGGGTTTGACTTCCATCGAGACTTCGGAAGGACGTTTTGTGCTGGCTTCAATCAGCGACATCTCAGAGCGCAGGCGCCTGGAGTCAGAGGCCCGCGAACAGAGGGAGGAACTCGCCCATTTGTCGCGGGTGACCTCGCTCGGTCTGCTGTCCGGGTCGCTGGCGCATGAGATCAACCAGCCCCTGGGCATCATTCTGGCCAACGCCCAGGCGGCTCAGCGCATGCTGCGGGAGGCAAACCCCGATTTGGCGGAATTGCGCGAGATTCTCGAGGACATTGTCGGCGAGGATGTACGCGCGGGCGAGGCCATCAAGCGGCTGCGCACCCTGCTCAAGCGCGGCAAGTTCAATGCAGTTCCGCTCAACCTCAACGAGGTCGTCAGCGATGTGCTGCGTCTGACGCGCAGCGATCTGATACACCGTGGCACCATCGTCACGACTGACTTGGCGGATGACTTGGCGGAGGTGCCCGGCGATTCGGTCCAGCTTCAGCAGGTCATGATCAATCTCATCCTCAATGCTTGTGAAGCGATGCAGGCCAACCCGGTTCCTGCACGGCGGCTCCATATCACAAGCCGGATGGTGGACAACTCCGTGCGCCTCTCGGTTGAGGACCAAGGCTGCGGCCTTCCAGCCGATGTGGCGGACAATATCTTCAAACCCTTTTTCACCACTAAAGCGCATGGCATGGGCATCGGCCTTTCCATCAGCCAGTCGATCATCGTCGCGCATCACGGGAGGCTGTGGGCGGAGGCCAATGCGGGCGGAGGGAGCACGTTCCACATGGAGTTCCCGCCCGCCACGCCGATGACCTGAGCCGCGAACCCGGGCGCATTTTCCGCGGTCTGGTCACATAAGTCGTATGCCTAGGCGTAGATCTTTCGCTTTTTGTTTGCCAATTCATCATTGTGGCCCATCATTCCGTTAGGGTGCCGCTCTGTGTCCGCTGAGACGGCGCCATCAACCAACCCCTTCATTCGTGAATCATTTGAACCCGCTGATTTACCTTCTTGACGACGAGCCCGGCATGGTGAAGGCGCTCAGGCGGTTGTTGCTCGCGGAGGGATATGAGGTCAGCGGTTTCACCTCGGCGACCGCGTTCTTGAAAGCGTGCGACCCACACCGGGAATGCTGCCTGGTGCTCGACATCGCCATGCCGGAACTCGACGGCATTCACCTGCAGCATCGCCTGACCCGTGAAGGCATCCTGATTCCCATCGTCTTCCTGACGGGTCATGGCGACATCCCTATGAGCGTCAAAGCCATGAAGGCGGGTGCGGTGGATTTTCTGACCAAACCGGTCAACGCGCCGGAACTCCTGCGGGCGGTGAAAGCCGGCTTGCGGCGTTCCTTCGACCAGCGAGCCACTTCGGACTTCGTCGCCCGCCTGTCCCGGCTCACCCCGCGTGAGCACGAGGTCTTCGAGCATGTGATCACCGGCGAGCTGAACAAACAAATCGCCTCCGACCTCGGCACTGGCGAGCAAAACATCAAAATCCACCGGGCGCGTGTCATGCAGAAGCTCGAAGTCGAGTCCGTGGCCGAACTGGTGCGCCTGACGGAAAGGGCCGGATTGATGGCGCCCGATCGCCCCAGCTCCAATTAACCACCGATGTGGGCAGCGAGATCATCGGCGCGCAGCGCCGTCTCTGCGCGGGCGCCGGCGTGTCCGGCGGCATCTCCGTCAAGGTGACGTGCCGTACGGTCCTCATCATTTAACCAAGGTCTAATGGAAGCGGTTAATGGGCTAGTGTCATGATCCGCTCATGATTGAACGGCCTGTACTCATCGCAGTGCTGGATGATGAGTCAAAAATGCGTTCCGCGCTGAGGCGACTCCTCCAGACGCACGGCTTCGATGTCGAGCTGTTTGAGACGGGCGAGGATTTCCTTGATGCTGCGCAGAATCATTGCCCCGACTGCCTGCTACTGGACCTGCACATGCCGCAGATGAGCGGCTTCGATGTGCTGGGGTCCATCCACTCACGGCACGTCCCCACCCGCACGATTGTCATTACCGGCCATGACGAGCCGGGCAACTGCGAGCGGGCGGTCGCCCTCGGCGCATGCGAGTACCTGCTCAAACCACTCGATGGCGCGATCCTGATAAACGCCATCCAGCATGCCATGAGCCACGTCCCGACCTCCGCTAGTTAGCCACCAAACGCCAAGTCCTCATGAACCCAACCACCATCCATACCGGCCTCAGCGCCACCGAGCTCAAAGCCCGCGGCTACTGCGAGCGCATTTGGAACATCCAACCCATCGGCTGAGCCATAGTGAAACCATGAAACCCGACACTGCCGCGCTCTTCCTGCGGGACAAAGTCCCTCTCTTCCAAGACTTCTCCGACTCCCGCCTCAACGATCTCGTTACAGGATCGAGGGTGCATTTTCTCGGGAAAGATGAGACTGCTGCCCACTGTGGCGACGACGCCAGCTTTCTCGGAGTCGTTCTGGAGGGCGAGCTGGCGGCCTCCGCCCCCGGTGAAGGCGCGCGGGCCGAGGAGCTGCTGCGCCTCAAAGCGGGTGACACCTTTGGCGAACTGGGCTTGATGACCGGCGACAAGGTTCTGGCTGACGTCGTGGCCGTGACACCGGCTAAGATTCTGCACATTCCGATTGATTTGTTTCGCACGGCGATCCTGACCGAGCCCACCGCCGTTCAACGCATCGCCAAAAAGGTGACGGAAACCATCTCAAACGTGATGGCGGACCCTGCCAAGGCCGCCGCCGCCCACAACCAGAGCGCCGATCCCTACGGGTTGCGCCTGCGCACCGCTCGGCCCCAGAAAATCCTCGTGCTCAACTGCGGCTCATCTTCGGTCAAATACAGTCTGTTTGACACCGGCAGCGACACCGCCTGCGCGCGTGGCTCCATTGAGCGCATAGGCACCCAGGGCACCCGCCACCACTACTGTGGGCCGGCAGGCGAAACCGAGACCGAGCTGCCCAAGGCGGGCTATCCGGAGGCTTTCGATGCCATGCTCGCGGCGCTAGGCGACCCCCAGGCCGGTGTCATCGCCGGCCCGGAGGACGTGAGCGCGGTGGGACATCGCGTCGTCCACGGCGGCGAGCGGTTCACCGAGGGCACCCTCGTCACCGACGATGTCCTCACCGAGTTGGAAAAACTCAACCCGCTCGCCCCGCTGCACAACCCGGTGAACATCGCCGGCATCCGTGAGGCGCGCCGGGTGTTCGCGCGCGCGCCACATGTGGCGGTGTTTGACACGGGCTTTCATCACACGATCCCCGCCCCCGCCCATCTCTACGGTCTGCCGCATGAGTATGCGGAGAAGAAGGGCGTGCGCCGCTACGGCTTCCACGGCCTCTCGCATGCCTACGTCGGCCTTGCCGCCGCGCAGTTTTTGAAACGCCGCGCGCACAGCCTGCGCGTCATCAGTTGCCACCTTGGCAACGGCGCCTCGATCTGCGCCGCCGATCACGGCCGCTCAGTGGACACCTCAATGGGCTTCACCCCGGCGGAGGGTCTCATCATGGGCACGCGCTGCGGCGACTTGGACCCTGGCATCGTGACTTTTCTTCAGCGCGAGGAAGGCCTCAGTGCTGCCGAGGCGGACGAGCTGCTGAACAAAAAGAGCGGTCTGCTCGGGATGTCCGGCCTGTCCGGCGACATGCGGGAGATCCTCAAAGCCGCCGACGCGGGTGATGCGCGCGCGCTGGTCGCCCTCAAGGCCTACTGCTACCGCGTCCGCAAAACCATCGGCGCCTACATTGCTGCAATGGGCGGCGTGGATGTCATCGTGTTCACCGGCGGTGTCGGCCAGGGCAGCGAGGTAGTGCGCGCGCTGTCTCTGCAGGGCCTGCGCTGCATGGGTGTTCATCTTGACGACGACCGCAACAGCGCGGCCCGGGGTTTCCACGAGATCAGTGCGATCACCAGCGACGACTCGCCGGTCATCGCACTGGTGGTGCCGACCGACGAGGAGCTCATGATCGCCCGCGAGACGCTCGGCGCGATCTCCCGCGCGGGGCTTGATCTTGCCCTCGCCAGCCATCCGCCGCCGCCAATCCCGCTGGAAGTCTCCGCCCATCATGCCCACCTCACCCAGGAGCATATTGAGGCCCTGTTTGGCAAAGGCCACCAACTCACCCGCCGCAGTGACCTGTCCCAGCCCGGCCAATACGCCTGCGAGGAGCAGGTCACGCTGATCGGCCCCAAAGGCCGCATCGAGCGCGTGCGCGTGCTCGGTCCGGCGCGCAAATACACCCAGATTGAGATCGCCATGACCGAGCAGTTCAAGCTCGGCATCCATCCGCCCGTGCGGGAGTCCGGCGACATCGACGGCACGCCCGGCTGCATCCTCGAAGGCAGCGCCGGCAGCATCCCCATCGACCGCGGTGTCATCTGCGCCCTGCGCCACATTCACATGACGCCCGCCGACGCCCTGCGTTATGGAGTCAAAGACAAGTCTGTCGTGCGTGTGCGCGTCGAGGGTGACCGCGAACTCGTCTTTGGGGATGTGCTCGTCCGCGTGGATCCAAACTTCGCCCTTGCCATGCACATTGACACTGACGAGGCCAACGCCGCCAGTGTCCGAACCGGCGCGCAAGGTTTCATCGATGGCGTGCAAAGTTAACCCGGACTCCATGACCGAGACATTGACCAACATCACCCGCCTCATCGCTCTGGTCTTCTTTCTGACCAGCATGGGTGGCATTGGCCTCGGCCTGACTTTGCGCCAGTTCTTCGCCCCCCTGCGCGACGCCCGCTTCGTCTGTGCCGCGTTGCTGGCGAATTTTCTTGTTGCGCCCGCGCTGGCTCTTGGCATTGCCTGGGCGCTCCACCTGGAGGGGCCGATTGCCAACGGCCTGCTGCTCATCGGTCTGGCTGCCGGCGCGCCGTTCATGCCTAAAGTCGTCGATATCGCCAAGGGAGATCCCTCTCTGGCCATCGCGCTGATGACGCTGACCATGGTCGCCACCCTTGTCTTCTTGCCAGTGGCACTGCCCGCGCTGCTGCCTGCGGCCGAGGTGGATGCTCTGAAAATGGCGCTGTTTCTGGCCACTCTCCTGCTGCTGCCGTTTTTTGCCGGTGTTTTCGTCAAGGCTCGCCTGCCTGGGCTTGCCGGCAGGCTTCGGCCCATTCTGGAGCGGGTGTCGGGCGTGGCCCTGCTGCTCGTGCTGGTGCTGGTTCTCAGCATCCACATTGAAAGCCTGCGGCGCCTCCTTGGCACCGGGGCCATCGCCGCCGCAGTGCTCTTCAGCGTGCTCACCGCCGCCTCCGGCTGGTTGCTCGGCGGTCGTGACCGGGACCGGCGCACCGTGCTGTGCCTCGGCACCGGTCTGCGCAACATCCCCGCCGCGCTGCTGGTCGGCGCGCAGAATTTCGACGAGCCCGAGGTTCCCGTGATGGTCCTGGTGACGACCCTGGTGAGCATCCTTCTCCTGATTCCTCTAGCCGTGGGCTTCGCCCGCCAAGCCCCGCTTCCCGCATGAGCCTTCCTGAAAACAAAACCAAAATCGTTGCCACCATCGGACCGGCATCCGACGCGCCGGAGATGCTCGAGCGGCTCATCCGCGCCGGCCTCAACGTGGCCCGTCTCAATTTCTCCCACGGTGATTTCTCCGGCCACGCCGAGCGCATCGCCCGCATCCGCGCGGCGGAGCAAGCCACCGGCAAGCCGGTGACCATCATGGCCGATCTGCCCGGGCCGAAAATGCGCCTCGGCAAGATCGATCCGGAACCCATCCACCTCGCGCCCGGCGATCCCTTCACCCTCACCAGCGAGGACATCATCGGTGACGAGCGTCGCGTATCCATGAGCTTCGAGCCGCTGCCGCGTGTCGTCAAACCCGGCGACCGCCTCCATCTCAACGACGGACTGGTCCAGCTCATCGTGGACCGCGTGGAGGGCTGCGACGTCCACTGCACCGCCGCCGTCGGCGGCGAGCTGCGCTCGAGAAAGGGACTGAACCTGCCCGGCATCGACCTTGGCATCAATGTCTTCACCGACCACGATCGCGCCTGCCTGGAGTTCGCTCTGACCCAGGGCGTGGAGGCTGTCAGCCAGTCCTTTGTCGAGCGCGCGGCGGACATCGAGGCCGTGCGCGCGGCCGCCAAGTCTGCCGGCAAGAACCCTTTCATCATCGCCAAGATCGAACGTTCGGACGCCCTGGACCACTTGGATGAAATCCTCGCCGCCGCCGACGGCATCATGGTCGCCCGCGGCGACCTGGGAGTGGAGGTGCCGATCGAGCGGATCGCCATCATCCAAAAGCAGATCATAGCCAAAGCCAACGCCGCCGGCAAACCCGTCATCACCGCCACCCAGATGCTCGAGTCCATGACGGTGAGCCGTCTGCCCACGCGCGCCGAGACCACCGACGTGGCCAACGCCATCCTCGACGGCACCGATTGCATCATGCTTTCCGGCGAGTCCGCGATGGGCAAATTTCCCGAGGAATCGGTGGCCATGCTGGCGCGCATCGCCGCCAGCACCGAGGCTCACCGCGATCTGGCTCGCAACGCCCCCGCCATCGACGCGCCCGCACGCTCCGGCGTGGATGCGGCGATGGCCGACATCGTTCAATACGCCATCCGCGGCACGCCCGCCTCCGCCGTCTTCGTTCCCACCCGCTCCGGCGCCACCGCGCGCTTGATCTCCCGCTTCAAACCGAAGGTTTGGATCGTCGCCATGAGTCCCGATCCGGTCGTGTCTCGTGGTCTTGCTTTCTCCTACGGCGTCCACGCCATCCATTCGACAAAAGGGCAGGACGACTGGCGCGAGTTCACCGCTGGATGGCTGAAGGCCAACAACCTGCCGGTGCGCCTCGCCGTGCTCGTCGCCGGTCCCTCCACCCAAAATCCACAAGCCAATCTGCGCATTGAATTCCTGCATGTCAGACCATCCTGAGAACAAGCCGCGGCGCGCTCATCAATCCCGGCCCAAACTTCCAATCCCACTCATCCACCCTCAACTCAAAGAGTGCCTGACCGACTCCCTCCCGGCAAACCCGCGCCACCCATGAAGATGCTCCTGCAAGAAATCCGCCGCAACCCGCTGCTCTGGCTGCTGGCCTTTGTGCCTGTGGTGTTGGTGGCAGCGAAGTGGCATCCGGAGTCTCACACCCTTCTTTTTGTGCTGGCTGTGCTCGCCATCGTGCCGCTCGCGGCGCTGCTCAGTCACGCCACCGAGTCGGTGGCGGCCAAGACGGGAGATGCCGTGGGCGGTTTGCTCAACGCCACGCTGGGCAATTTGACCGAGTTGATCATCGCGATCTCGGCCTTGCGCGCCGGCCAGTACATGCTGGTGAAGGCCTCCATCGCCGGCGCCATCGTCACCAACACCCTCTTTATGCTGGGCGCCTCCTTCCTCCTCGGCGGCCTCAAGTACCACACCCAGGAGTTCAACCGGGTCGGCGCGCGCATGCAGGCCGGGCTGCTCTTCCTGGCCACCATCGCCCTGCTTGTGCCCTCCGCCATCGCTCAAGTGGATTCCGAATCCGGCGCCGCCTTTACCCACCAGTTGAGCGTCGGTCTGTCACTGCTGCTCATCACCGCCTACGGCCTGGGCATGATCTTTTCGCTCAAGACTCACCGCGAACTATTCGGCAGCGAAGCCCACGGTGAGGAGGGGGAGGCGCCCTGGCCGATCCGCCTCGCGCTCGCCACCCTGGCCGGCGTCACCGTGCTTGTCGCGCTGGTGAGTGAGATCTTTGTCGAATCCGTGCAAAAAGCGGCGGAGGACTTTGGGATGACGCCGGCGTTTGTCGGTTTCATCGTGGTGGCCCTGGTCGGAGCGGCGGCGGAAATGGCCTCAGCCTTCTCCGGCGCGCGCAAAAACCGCCTGGATCTCAGTGTCGGCATCGCCCTGGGAAGCGCGTCGCAGATCGCGTTGTTTGTGGCGCCGGTGCTGGTGCTGCTCAGCTATGTCCTGGGGCCGCAACCGATGAACTTGCAATTCTGGCCGGGGGCGGTGGTGATGATGTTGATTGCAGCGCTGACTGCCTCCCTGGTGACCAACAGCGGGCGCTCGGCCTGGTTTGTCGGCGTGCTGGTGCTGACGGTGTATCTGATTTTTGCCATGACGCTTTACCTGCTCCCTCCGGCGGCCGCATGAGTTCCCTTTCAACCCCGCAACAACCTCCCATCCCATGATCCAAGTCGTCGTTTTTGACACCAAACCCTACGATCGCGAATCCCTGCTCAAAGCCACCCCGGCAGGAAGCATCGAATGGCGCTTCTGCGAAAGCCGTCTTTCCGCCGAGACGGCCGTGCTGGCCCGGGATGCGCAAGCCGTCTGCATCTTCGTCAACGACCAGGCCGGTCGCGCCACCCTGGAGCAGCTCGCTGCCTTGGGCGTCAAGCATGTCACCCTTCGCTGCGCCGGTTTCAACAAGGTTGATCTGGGTGCGGCCACGGAGTTTGGCCTGACTGTGACCCGCGTGCCCGCCTACTCGCCGCACGCCGTTGCCGAGCACGCGGTGGCGCTGCTGCTGGCGCTGAATCGCAAGATCCCGCGCGCCAGCAACCGGGTGCGCGATCTCAATTTCTCGCTCAACGGACTGGTTGGCTTCGATCTGCATGGCAAGACGGCGGGCATTTTTGGTACGGGAAAGATCGGACGCGTAACCGCGGAGATTCTGCGCGGGTTCGGCATGAGGGTGCTGGCGCACGATGTCCACCCGATGCTCGATTGGGCCGCCCAGCACGGGATCGAATACACCGACCCGAGGGTCCTGGCCGCCGAGAGCGACGTCATCTCTCTGCACACGCCGCTCACGCCGGAGACCCATCACATCATTCGCCGGGAGACGATCGAACGGATGAAGCCGGGCGCCATCGTGATCAACGTCAGCCGCGGCGCGCTGATTGACACCACGGCGCTGATCGAGGCGCTGAAAACCGGCCGCCTGGGCGGAGTCGCACTGGACGTGTACGAGGAGGAGGAGGGCGTGTTTTTTGAGGACCTGTCCGGACAGATCCTGCACGACGATGAACTGGCGCGTCTGCTCACCTTTCCCAATGTTCTGATCACAGCGCACCAGGCTTTCCTCACTCAGGAGGCACTCGCCGAGATTGCCCGGGTGACCGTGGCCAATCTTCAAGCCACGGGCGCCCGCAGCCCTTACCTTGAAGGAACCGTTTTGACCTGACACCTCCCACCTCCTCCATCCCATGAAACTCAGCAACCACATCCTCCCGCTGTCGCTCCTGGCCTGCCTGGGCATGGCCTGCCCGGCGCCTGCTCAAGACGACGAGATCGCCGAACTCAAAGCAGCGCTCAAGGCGATGCAACAAATCGTCGAACAACAGAACTCGCGCATCGCCGCGCTGGAACGGCAAGTCGCCCCGTCAAAACCAGCGGCGGCCTCGCCGGGATCCGCCGTGGCAAATCCCGCATCGGCGTCTGCCACCGCATCAAGCTCCGCCTCGCCACCCACCATGGTGGATCCCTCGCACACCGTCAGGGTGGCGGCGATGGACATACCGGTGGGGCAGTTGCCGGCTGGAGCGGCGCCCGCCGGACAAAGCCTCGTGCGCGACATGGACGCCTTTGTGGACCAGCAGCAGGCGGTCCCGCGGGCCAACAACGTGCCGCTTGATCCCACTCTGATGGGGTTCATTCCCATTCCAGGAACGGAGAGCATGTTCAAGATCGGCGGCTCCGCCCGGATCGATGCCATCACCGATTTTGGCAACAGCGGCAATCCCAATCAATTTGTCCCCTCGAGCATCCCGATGCCGGGCGAGGCCGGGGCTTTCAGCGGCCACCGCAGCACACTGCACACCAAGGCTTCCCGGCTGAGCCTGGAACTGCGCCGTCCGGTGCCCGGAGACAGCACGCTGCGAATTTACAGCGAGTTCGATTTCTTTGGCAATTCGACCTCGACCGGCATGGACTTTCGCGCGCGGCATTTCTATGGGCAGGCGTGGAATTTGCTTATCGGCCAGACCTTCTCCGCCTTCATGGATGGCGACGCCTTCCCCGACGTGGTGGACTATGAAACACCCAACGCGATTCTAAACCGGCGCGTTCCGCAGCTCCGTTATACCCAGCCATTGAGCGACGGCCCGGTGAAGACAATGGCCTTCTTCAGCATCGAACAGCCGGATGCGCGCATCGACGTGTCCGCGGCTGACGCGCCCGCCGGGAGTGCCGGAGTCAACCGCATCCCGGACGGGGTGGCCGGGTTCCGGATCGAGGGTGAGGCGGGACACATCCAAACCTCGGCGCTGCTGCGTCAACTGTCTTATGACTCGGACGCGGGCGGCCGCGATGACACGTTTGGCTGGGGAGCGAATTTCTCCGGAGTCCTCAACGTGTTGGAGAAGGACAAGCTCATCCTCCAGGCCACCTATGGCGAGGGCGTCTCCCGCTATGTGAACGATCTCAGCGGTCTGAACCTCGACGCGGCCTATGTGAACGGCGGCCTGGAGTCCATCCCGGTCATGGCGGTCATGGCGGGGTACACCCATCAATGGAGCGAGCATTGGCGCTCCACGGTCACCGGCGGTTATGTGGATGTGAGCGCGCCATCGTCCATCGGCGGCGGCGCCATCGAGTCCACGCTCTACAGCAGTGTGAACCTCATGTGGCACCCGACCAAGTCTTTCCGCGTCGGACTCGAGTATCTCTTCGGCATGAAAGAAACCGCGGACGGAGCCGAGGCCGACGCCCACCGCATCAACCTCGTTCTTCGCTACGATCTCGTTCGATAATTCCAACCCCTCAAAATCATGAACATCACTTTTATCCTCGAATTTTTGGTTATCCTGGGCGCCCTGGCCATGGGGGCGCGCGCTGGCGGTGTCGGACTTGGCCTTTGGGGCGCGGTTGGCCTGCTGGTGTTGGTCGTTGGATTCGGTCTCCCTCCGGCCGCCATTCCGGGGGAGGTGATTCTGATTGTGCTGACCGTCATCATGGCCGCCTCGGCCATGGAGGTGGCGGGGGGCATCGACTTCCTGGTGCGAATCGCCGAGCGCATCATTCGGAAAAATCCCAAGCAGGTCACGATCGTGGCGCCCCTGGTCACCTACGGCTTCACCTTCGCGGCGGGAACCGGCCACATCGTCTATCCTCTGCTGCCGGTGATCTATGAGGTGGCGCATGAAAACGGAATCCGCCCCGAGCGCCCGATGGCCATTGCCACCATCGCCTCGCAACAGGCGATCACGGCGAGTCCCGTGTCGGCTGCGACGGCTGCCATGATCGGCCTGCTGGCTCCGCACGGCTTTGGCTTGATCCAGATCCTGCTCATCTGTGTGCCCGCCACGCTGCTGGCAGTCTTCGTTGCCGCCATGATCCAGTTGAGGATCGGCAAGGAGCTGAAGGATGATCCGGAGTATCAGAAGTTGCTGGCAACCGGGGAGCTTCAGGCCGGTGGCAAAGCGAAAGGCGCCGAGCCTGAGCCGCTCAAACCGGGAGCCAAGGCCAGCGCCTTCATTTTCCTGGCGGGCGTTGCCGTTGTCGTGCTTGCGGGAATATTTCCCGGGCTGCGCACCGTCGGTGGCGCCGGCGCCGAAGCGGTGGTGATGACCATGCCGGTGAGCATTGCGATCATCATGCTCGCGGTGGCGGCGGTCATCCTCACTGTCAGCAAGGCGCCCGTCGGCGAGGTGCCGAAGTCGAAGACCTGCCAGTCAGGTGTCACGGCCATCATCGGCATCCTCGGCCTGGCCTGGCTTGGTGACACTTTCATCAGTGCCAACAAGGAAACCATCATTGGCGGACTGAGCGACATGGCGACCGCCGCGCCCTGGACTTTTGCCATTGGGCTCTTTGTCGCGTCCATGTTGCTGTATAGCCAGGCCGCCACCGCGCGTGCTTTGATGCCCCTGGGGCTTTCACTCGGCATTCCTCCGGCCTTCCTGATTGGCATGTTCCCGGCGGTGAACGGCTACTTCTTCATTCCCAATTACGGCACCCTGATCGCGGCGATGCAGTTTGACCGCTCGCGCACCACGCGCATCGGCAAGTACCTGCTGAACCACTCCTTCATGATTCCCGGCCTTGTTTGCACCGTGGGCGCGGTCACCTTCGGTCTGATCATCGCAAGCTTTTTCAACAAGTGAACTTTCCGTCAACCCATCCAACCACCCAGACACAACCATGAAACTCGACTCCTCCACAATCAGCACCGCGGCCATTCGGCTCGGCATACCCGCGGAAGAACTCTCCGCCCTCATCCAACAGGGGGAGGTCGTCAGCTATGAGGCGGGCCAGTACCTCTATCATGAAAGCACGCCGCGTTTGTGGCTGGGCATCGTCCTGGAGGGTGAGGTGGAGATCACCCGCGGAGCCCAGGCTCGCTCGGTGCAGCTCGCGCGTCTGGTCAATGGCGCCCTGATTAGCGAGGGTGTGCTGCTGGACGATTCCCCCCACACCGGCAGCGCGATGACCCCCAAAGGCGCAAGTGTCTGGCAGATTTCCCGCGCCGCCTTGGATCTGGTGAAAGCGGACAAACCCGATGTGTACTACCGCATCGTGGGGAGCGCCGCGTCGCGCATCAGCGAGCGGCTTCGCCATGCCGCCGAACGCATCGCCGGGGAAAAAGGCGCCGCCACCGTCTCCGCCATGCGCTTCGAGCATGATTCCCTGGGAGATCGGGAGGTGCCGGATCATGCTTACTACGGCGTGCAAACTCTGCGGGGGATCGAGAACTTCCCGCTGTCAGGCATTCGCCTCTACCACTTTGCAAACTTTGTGAAAGCTCTCGCCCTTGTCAAAAAGGCGGCGGCGCAGGCCAATCATGAGCTGGGCGTGCTCGAGCAGGAAAGAGCGGACGCCATCGTCCAGGCCTGTGACGAGATTACGGAAGGCAAGTGGCACGATCAGTTCGTCATCGATATGTTCCAAGGCGGGGCCGGAACCTCCACCAACATGAATGCCAATGAGGTCATTGCGAATCGTGCCCTCGAAATCCTCGGACATGCCAAGGGTGATTACGCGCACCTGCATCCAAATGACCATGTGAACTGTTCGCAGTCCACCAATGACGCTTATCCCACCGCGATCAAGCTCGGCGTCGTGCTCTCCCTTCAGGACACCCTCTCGGCGCTGAGGGAGTTGCGTGCCGCCTTGCAGGCCAAGGCCGACGAGTTTGCCGACGTACTCAAGATGGGCCGCACAGAGAACCAGGACGCGGTGCCCATGACGCTGGGTCAGGAGTTTGGCGCTTATGCCGTGATGATCGGCGACGGCATTCGCCACCTCACCCGCGCCGGGGAGGAGTTCCTCGCCATCAACATGGGGGCCACCGCCATCGGCACCGGCTTGAACAGTCCTCCCGGATATGCGGCGCTTTGCACCCAGCGCCTGGCCGAGGCGAGCGGCATTCCGGTGACACTGGCGGACAATCTGGTCGAAGCCACCCAGGACTCGGGCGAGTTCGTGTTGATGAGCAGTTCGATGAAGACTGCCGCGGTGCAGCTCTCGAAGATTTGCAATGACCTGCGCTGGATGTCCTCCGGGCCGCGTTGTGGCTTGTATGAAATCCGCCTGCCAGCGATGCAGCCGGGCTCATCGATCATGCCCGGGAAAGTCAATCCGGTGGTGCCGGAGGTGGTCAGCCAGATTTGCTTCCAAATCATCGGCGCCGATGTCACTGTGTCAATGGCGGCCGAGGCGAGCGAGTTGGAGTTGAACATGGCGGAGCCGGTCATTGCCTTCAATCTGCTGTTTGGACTCACCCTGTTGCGAAACGCTGCCATCATCCTGCACAGCCGCTGCATCGCCGGAATTGAGGCCAACCGTGAACGTTGCATGGAATACGTCCGCAATTCCATCGGACTGGTCACCGCGCTCAACCCCGTGCTGGGCTATGAAAAGAGCGCGGCCATAGCCAAGGAAGCGCTCAAGACCGGAGGAAGCGTCTATGACTTGGTGCTGCAGAAAGGCTGGCTGAGTCAGGAGAAACTCGACGATTTGCTGAAGCCTGAAAACATGACGCATCCGCGCAGTCTGCCCTGACCGCTTGCATGCGACGGCGCGGCCTGGCCAGTTTTGAAGCGCATAAGCGATCCGTGCTGCCCTAACAGGAAGGCTCTGTCAGGGAGCGGTCGCGCATTTCACTAAGGTGTAATGCCGGTCGCGAAATTTCTCTTTACCAAGCAAATACGTTGGCTGTAGCGTTTTTTGAATCCGCAATCCACCATGCGTTCACAACATCTCACCTCAGCGATAGGCGCCGCATTGTTCACCCTCTTCGGGATTTCCAGTGGCCACAGTGCCGAGCCCGATCTTGACCAACTGAAAGCCGGATTGGAAGCGCAGATCGAGGCGCAGATGGCCGCGATCCGAGCCAGCTACGAATCCCGGATCCAGCAATTGGAGACCCGCATTCACGCATTGGAAAGCGACAACGAACGCTTGAAGACGACCGCCTCAAAGCCGGCGCCAACAGCAGAGGCGGCGGTCCCGCCGCACGAATTGGCGGCGATGAAGAAACGGATCGCCGACCTGGAAACGTCGGCGGGCAAACCGTCGGCGGAGTTGGAGAAAGCGGCCGAGCGAGCGGCGGCCAACAGTGAGGCCATCGCCCAATTGCATGCCCGGCTTGCCGAGGGTTTCACCGAAACGCGCGACATCTATCGTGACGCCGGCGGTTGGCCTTTCGACATGACACGGCTCTATGATCTGCCGCGCCCGCTCGAATATCACGGCTATTTTCGATCCGGCTTTGGCATGAACGGCGAGGGCGGAAAAATGGAGGCCTTCCGGGCGCCGGGCGCGGGAGCGAAATATCGTTTAGGCAACGAAGCCGACACCTATGGTGAACTGGGACTGACCTACAACTGGCTGCGGGAGGATGATCCATTGGCCTCGCCCTATGTGCGGGCGACGACGATGCTCTCTTACAGCACAGGCGAAAATTTCAGCTACGACTCGCTCAACAATCAAGTGCAGGGCAATGACTTTGCCCTCCGGCAGGCCTACATCGAAGCGGGCAATGTGTTTGAAAGCGCGCCGGAAATCCGTTTTTGGGGAGGCCAGCGCTACTACCGCCGCCATGACGTGCATATCAACGACTTCTATTACCTGGACATGAGCGGCTACGGAGGCGGCGTCGAGGACGTGCCACTCGGAGACTTTGGCAAACTCGCGGTCGCCTGGCTTGGCGGTGGTGTCGATTCGTACACCACGGACCGTGGAGATGCCGCCAAGCAGAACATTGACCTGCGCCTTTACGACATCGACGTGCCGCTGGGAAAAATGACCCTGTGGATGGACTACTCGAGCACCAAGGGCGGCGAGGTCAGGGATGTGTTCAATCCGGATGGTTCGCCCTTCTCCATTCAAAGCTCCGCCGGTTGGGCTGCCGGCCTGATCCATCGCACGGGTGAGGAGCAGTTCCTCGGAGGTTACAACGAATTATTTGTTCAGTACGGCAGCGGCGCAGCCTACAATTTTGCCACCAGCCTCGACGCCTCCGGACCGGACCTGGACAGCGCCTCCCGCTTCCGCATTGGTGACCACTTTACGGTCCAGCCTTCATCCCACTTTGCCATGCAGACCGTGGCGGTTTATCAGGATACCAAGTATGGCGGCCCGGACTCGCGGGAGACATGGACCTCGTTCGGCCTGCGCCCGGTGGTGTTTTTCAGCGACCGTTTCAGCTTGGCTTTGGAAGCAGGCGTGGACTGGGTGGACAGTCAGCCGCTCGGCACCGACGGCCATCTTTGGAAAATCACACTCGCGCCGCAAATCTCGCGCGGCGGGAAGTTCTTCAGCCGCCCTGTCATCCGTCCCTTCATCACCTATGCAAAGTGGAGCGATGGATTTCGCGGAATGGTTGGCGGCAATGCCTATGAGAACGCTCTGGACGGTCTCTCTTATGGCCTCCAGGTGGAAGCCTGGTGGTGACCGCTCAGTCTTGAATCCCGATATCAACCCGTTTTTTATCGTTATGGCCCAAGTCACACTCTTCTCTCCGTTGTCCGGTCAAGTCTGGCCCCTGGAGAGCATTCCCGATCCGGTGTTTGCGCAAAAACTTGTTGGCGACGGGGTTTCCATTGATCCTACCGACTCGGTTTTGATCGCACCCTGCGATGGCGAGGTCGTGGCGCGGCACCCCGCCGGCCACGCGGTGACTCTGCGCACGACCGAAGGCCTTGAGGTGCTGATGCATGTGGGCATTGATACGGTTCTGCTGCGCGGGGAAGGCTTTCAACCCAAGGTCAAGCTGGGCGATCAAGTGACGGCGGGAACTCCCTTGATCGAGTTCGATCTCGACCACCTCGCCACCCATGCAAAGAGCCTGCTCACACAGGTCGTGATTGCGAACAGCGACCGCGTCACCTCCTGGGAACGGGCAAGCGGGCAGGTGACGGCGGGCAGGGACACCCTGCTCAGCGTTGCCTTCGCGGCGGAATCCGTGACCCAGGACGCAGGCGCGCAGGAGACCGTCGTGTCAGACGCCGTCACCATTCCCAATCCGACCGGATTGCATGCGCGCCCGGCCGCCGTTCTGTCCAGTCTGGCGAAGGGTTTCCAGTCCGCCATCAAGCTGCAGCTTGGGGATCGTCAAGCCAACGCTCGCAGCGTCACCGCCATCATGGCGCTTGAAGCGGGCAAGGGCGCGTCCCTGCGGGTGGTCGCCAGCGGACCCGATGCGCGCGAGGCCATTGCCAAGTTGAGCGCCGTCCTGGCGCAGGGAAGTGGTGATGAGGGGTGCATCCCGGCGCCGGCGCCGGCAACGACCACCTTGGCCGGGGACGCCCTGCCTCCGTCCGCGGCCAGGCGCTCCACGGATCCCAACCTGCTGCTCGGCGTTCCCTGCTCACCCGGCTTGGCGGTTGGCGAGGTCTTTCAAGTCCGCCGCGCGGAGATCCCGGTCCAGGAAGCCGGCGCGGGTGTTGATACGGAACGCCGTCACTTGCAGTCCGCGCTGGAAGCCGCCAAGGCCCAGTTGTCCGCACTGCGCGCCCAGCTTCACGCCAGGGCGGACCCCGCCAAAGCAGCCATCTTTGCGGCTCATGAGGAACTGGTTGATGACCCGGACCTGCTCGAGATCGCGGAATCCGCGATGGCGAAGGGAAAGAGCGCGGCCTTCGCCTGGAAGAAGGCTGCCACCACCCACGCCGACCGCCTTGCCTCCCTGCGCAACCCTTTGCTGGCCCAGCGCGCCAACGATCTGCGCGACGTCGGCTTGCGTGTGCTGAGCCTTCTCACTGGCACGGAGACCTCCGCTCCAGATTACCCTCCCAACGCGATCCTGATCGCCGAGGATCTCGGGCCCTCTGACACTGCGGCCCTCGAAGGATCCCGGGTCGTGGGATTCTGCACCACTCGGGGCGGAGCCACCTCCCATGTGGCGATTCTCGCCCGTTCTCTCGGACTGCCCGCCCTGGCCGGAATCGAACCTGGAGCGTTGGACGTCGCCAACGGCACGCCGGTGATCCTCGATGGCGACGAGGGCACGCTGCGTCTTCAGCCGGCGCCGGATGAGATCACGCGCATCCGCGAAGCGCAGGTTCGTGTGGAACAAGTTCGCCGGGAAAACCTCGCCCACGCCGGAGAGCCCGCCGTCACCCGCGATGGGACACGCATTGAGGTCGTGGCGAATATCGGTGGTTTGAAAGACGCAATGCAGATCGCCGGCCTCGGCGGCGAGGGCGTCGGCTTGTTGCGCTCCGAGTTCCTGTTCATGGAGCGGTCAAGCGCCCCGACCGAGGATGAGCAGTTCGAGGTGTACAAGGCCATCGCCGAGGCCGTGGGTCCATCCCAACCTCTGGTCATCCGCACCCTGGATGTTGGCGGTGACAAACCGTTGTCCTACCTGCCGATACCGAGGGAGGACAATCCCTTCCTGGGCGAGCGCGGCGTGCGGGTTGGGCTCGACCGGCCGGAGATCCTGCGCGCCCAGCTTCGCGCCATTCTTCGAGCATCGGTGTTCGGCCAGGTGCGGGTCATGTTCCCCATGATCTCGGCTCTTCAGGAACTGCGTGACGTTAAGGCGCTTCTCACAGAAGAGGCGGCGCGGCTTGGTGTTCCAGCCATTCCCGCCGGCATCATGGTGGAGGTGCCCGCCACGGCCGTCATGGCGGCGCAGTTCGCCAGGGAGTCGGATTTCTTCTCGATTGGCACCAATGACCTCACCCAATACACCCTGGCCATGGACCGGGGCCATCCCAAACTTGCCGCGCGCATCGACGGACTGAGCCCCGCCGTCTTGAACCTCATCAACCAAACGGTGAAAGGCGCGCGCGCGTCGGGGCGGCCGGTGGGAGTGTGCGGCGGCATTGCCAGCGATCCGCGCGGAGTTCCGATATTGATCGGCTTGGGCATCGATGAACTCAGCGTCAGCCTGCCGGCCATCCCCGGCATCAAGGCGCAAATCCGCTCCCTGGACACGGCCGCGTGCCGCGAACTCGCTCAAAAAGCGCTGGCTGCCGAGTCCGCGGATGAAGTGCGCTCTCTTGCCGCCTCAGCCGAAAATCTCATCCAAGCATCCTGCTCCCAACGACCATGACCCTGTTCCAGAACGCCTTTTCTCTGCTGCAAAAGATCGGCAAATGCATGATGCTGCCGGTTTCCGTCTTGCCTGTCGCCGGCATCCTGCTGGGGGTCGGTTCCGCGAACTTCTCGTGGCTGCCGGAAAGTCTCTCGCTCGTCATGGCCAAATCCGGCGACGCCATCTTCGCCAATCTGCCATTGCTATTCGCCATCGGCATTGCCATCGGGCTGACCGAAAATGACGGTGTGGCGGCGCTGGCGGGCACCGTCGGCTGGGTCGTCTTCCTGGCCGCGATGGGTGTGTGCGCGAAGCTGCAGGGCCTTGAGCTGAAGCCTATCATGGGGATACCGTCCATCGAAACGGGAGTCTTTGGCGGCATCATCGTTGGCATGATCGCCGCCGTTGTCTTCAATCGCTTTTACCGAATCCAACTCCCGCCCTATCTGGGCTTTTTTGCCGGCAAACGCTCCGTCCCGATCATCACGGCGTTTGCTGTCATCGCCGCGGGCGCGGTGTTGAGTGTGATTTGGCCGCCGATTGGCAGCGCCATCGAGGGCTTCTCAAACTGGGCTGTGAATGGCCGCCCCGGGCTGGCGTTCACGATCTATGGTGTCGTCGAGCGCGCGCTCATTCCGTTTGGACTGCATCATATCTGGAACGTGCCCTTCTTTTTCCAGACGGGCGAGTTCACCGATCCAGCCACCGGTTCCGTTGTGCATGGCGAGATTGCGCGTTTCATCGCCGGCGATCCGACGGCGGGCAACATGACGGGCGGGTACTTGTTCAAAATGTGGGGTCTGCCGGCCGCTGCCATCGCCATGTGGCGCACGGCGCGTCCTGATCAGCGCGCCAAGATCGGCGGCATCATGATGTCCGCCGCGCTTACGGCCTTTCTCACCGGGATCACCGAGCCGATCGAGTTTGCCTTTCTCTTTGTGGCCCCCGTCTTATACGGAGTTCATGCCGTGCTCGCCGGCTTGGCGTATCTTGTCTGCGTGGGCCTCGGCATCAAGCACGGCTTTACCTTCTCCCATGGTTTGATTGATTACGTGGTCCTTTTTCCCAAGTCGCATGGCGCGCTCTGGCTTCTCGTTCTGGGTCCGGTTTGGGCTGGAGTCTATTACGGGGTCTTCTCCTTTGCGATCCGGCGTTTCAATTTGATGACTCCGGGGCGCGCGGAGGAAGGGGAGACGGAGAAGGTGTCGCACGGCGCGAGTGGCGATGTCTTTGCCCTTCAACTCGTCCGCGCTTTCGGCGGCCGCTCCAACATCACCAGCCTGGACGCATGCATCACCCGGCTGCGCGTCAAGCTGGCGGACGTGACGAAAGTGAACGCGGACAAACTCAAGGCGCTGGGCGCGGCGGGTGTGGTGATGGTGGGTGATGGAGTGCAGGCCATCTTTGGCACGCGCAGTGAGAATTTGAAGACCGACATTCAACAGTATTTGAAGACGGCGGGGGCCGAGGCGGATCAACCGGATGAACCGTCGCCCGTGAAGTTGGCGGAACCGGCGGGGTTGAAGTCGAAGCTCCGGGATCCCGATGCCGCGCGAAAAGCCGCCGCTTATCTGGCCGCACTCGGCGGACGGGACAACATTGCGAGGGTGGATGCCTGCGCCGAAACCCGGCTTCGTCTCGTACTGCGCAACGGCTCGCGGCTCAATGAGGCCGCGCTCAAGGCGGAGGGCATCATGGGCATTGCGCGGCTTCCCGGCGACACGTTTCACCTGCTCTGCAATCTCAACGCCGATCAATACGCCGCCGAGATGCGCGGTCAACTCGCCGTTTGACAAGGACGGAGCGCAATCCCTTGTTCACCCATCCGATGGCTCATTCCCGCGACCATACATTTCCAATCGTTGACCACATCCTGCATCCGACCGATTTCTCGCCGGAGAGTTTGGTCGCCTTCCACCATGCGTTGAAAGCCGTGCTGCTGACGAAAGGCGCTTTGACCTTGTTGCATGACTCCGCCGACGAACCCGGCGGCCATCTCGATTTTCCCGGCATTCGGGAGACGCTGGAGCGCTGGGGTGTTCTAGCGCCTGATAGTCCACGCTCGGCGGTCCCCGACCTCGGCATTGAAGTTCGCAAGGTGGTGACGGGTCAGGCCAACGCGGTGAAGGGGGTGCTGAAGTACCTGGAGATGAATCCAGTCGATTTGATCGTGCTGGCCACCCATCAGCATGAGGGCCGCGCCGCTTGGAGACGGCACGCCGTGGCGCAGCCGCTGGCGCGCAAAACCGGCCAGGCAACCCTGTTCATCCCGGAGGGCTGCACGGGTTTTGTCGCGGCGGCGGATGGCGCGGTCTCGCTGGAAACCATCCTCATTCCCATCGCCCAATCGCCCGATCCGCAGCCGGCCATCGAAGCGGCGGCCAGACTCGCCGTGCGGTTGCAGGCGCCGGCCGGCCGATTCATCCTGCTGCACATGGGCAGCTCTCAAACCTTGCCGCATGTTGACTGTCCGCCGGTCGCGGGATGGCAATGGCAAACGCTCACCGCCGAGGGCAATGTCGTGGAAGGCATTGTGCGCAGCGCGGGCGAACACCGGGTGGATGTCGTGGTGATGGCCACGGAAGGCGCGCGCGGTTTCCTCGATGCCCTGCGCGGCAGTCACAGTGAGCGGGTGCTTGTGCAAGTGCCGGCTCCACTGCTCACGGTGCCGACAGGTTCCCATGCCGAGCAGTCGCTGGGCTTCGCCTGAAGTCCCGGTTGGCGCTTCAGGCCAGTTTGAAAAGCCGGACCGGATGGGTCTGACCCTTGAGATCGACCAAGCCGAGGTCTTCCGCCCCCATGCCGTCCAGTGCCCGGTGAACCGCCTCGGACACCAGCAATTGCGCCGCAAACTGCTTGGTGGCCTGCTCGATGCGGGCGGCGAGATTCACCACGTCGCCAATCACCGTGTATTCTTTGCGGTCGCTCCCTCCCACGTTGCCGGTGATGGCCACACCCAGATGAAGGCCGATGCCAAGGCGCGTCGGCGGGATCGCCCCCGTTTGGTTCAACTCCGCCACCTTGTCGAGAATCACGCGCGCCGCGCACACCGCGTGCTCGCAGGGATTGCTGTCATCCAGTGGCGCGCCAAACACCGCCATGAATCCGTCGCCCAGGAATTTGTTGACGATGCCGTGGTGCTCATTGACGACCGGGATCATGAAAGAGAACAGGATGTTCAGATACTCCATGACTTCGGCCGGTGAGCGCTCACCGGCGATGCGGCTGAAGTCGCGAATGTCGAGAAACATGACGCACACCTGCCGCTCCTGGCCTGCCGCATCGACCGGTTGTGCCAGCAGCAATTCGGCCACCTGCGGCGACACATGCTGTCCGAAGATGCTCACCGCACGGTCGCGCTCGCGCAACGTTTGCAATCCTGTGAGAAGCTGGCGCTTGATTTGCGAGGCGACGAAGCCGGCGATGAGGCCACCCAGCATCAGGAAGGCGCTTTTGAGCACATACTGATGCGGCGAGTGCAGCATCGCCAGCAGGGAAGACTCGGGATTGGGATCGACCGGCTCGCGCTGAAGCAGAGTCAGGCTCACTGCCAGGAATTGCGCCCCCGCCACCAGTCCGGCAAAGACGCAGAGGCGGGCGTTCAGATTGAGCGCCGCCAGGCACAGGAACAAAAAGTAGATGAATGGAACCACCCCCGCGAGCATGGGAATGCCGCCGATGAAAGCGCCGCCAACCATCAGTCCCGCCGTCGGCATGCTCACTTCCACCAACGTGTTCACATAGGCAAACCAGGGCGGCGGCAGCCTCTCCATGGCTCGCAACCGGCTGAGCCAGAGAAGAACGGCGATTTCGTAAGCCAGGAAGACGCCGATCATGAGAGGGAACGCCGGCACGGCGGCTGCCAGGCGGGGCTGCAAATCGTCATCAATCAGGCTGGGCAATTTCAAAAGCGCCGACGGCACCAGCATCAGCACTCCAAGCAGGCAGGCAAAAATCGCGACGCGCCGGCATTCCGACCGGAGCTGCTGGCGCTGCATGGCTGGTTCAAGTAAAGCGAATTCGGCGGATTGAGGGGAGAGCATGGCGGAATATGAACCAAGGTGTAGTGGAAACTGCTTTGACGAAAGCCACAACTCGCCCTTGATGTTAAGATCTCCTGGCATCTCCTTGTCAGCCACCCCACCGCACACCCTCAAATCCGATGAGCAGCCCATCCAAATTCCGCGCCGGAGTCCTTTTCGGTGACGAAGTCAAAGAAGTTCTCGACTACGCCAAGGCCAACGAGTTCGCACTCCCTGCGGTCAATTGCATCAACACCAATTCGGTGAACGCCGCCCTGGCCGCCGGGCGCGAGGTGAACTCGCCGATGATGATCCAGTTCTCCAACGGCGGCGCGCAGTTTTTCATCGGCAAAACGATCAGCAAGGAGGGCCAGCTCGGCTCCATCCTCGGCGGGGTAGCCGGCGCCCGCTACGTCGATGCCGCCGCCAAAGCCTACGGCGTGCCGGTGGTGCTCAACACCGATCACTGCGCCAAGAAGCTGCTGCCCTGGGTGGACGGCATGCTGGCGGCCAGCGAGGAAGAGTTCGCCAAAACGGGCCGCCCGCTGTTCAGCTCTCACATGCTGGATCTGTCCGAGGAGCCGCTGGCCGAAAACATTGAAACCTGCGCCCGTTATTTTGAGCGCATGAGCAGGATGGGCATGACCCTGGAAATCGAACTCGGCGTCACCGGCGGCGAGGAAGACGGCGTGGACAACTCGGATGTCGATGAGTCGCGTCTCTATACCCAGCCGGAAGAGGTGGCCTTCGCTTACGACACCCTGCGCCAGATCAGCCCCAACTTCACCATCGCCGCCGCCTTCGGCAACGTCCACGGCGTTTACAAGCCGGGCAATGTCAAGCTCAAGCCGGTGATCCTGAAAAACTCCCAGGACCATATCCAGGCGAAGTTTGGCGCCGGACCCAAACCAGTGAATTTCGTGTTCCATGGCGGCTCCGGCTCCAGCCGCGAGGAAATCCGTGAGGCGCTGAGCTACGGCGCGGTCAAGATGAACCTCGATACCGACTTGCAATGGGCTTTCTGGGATGGTGTGCGCGCCTACGAGGCGAAAAACCACGACTACCTGCAAAGCCAGATCGGCAACCCCGGCGGTCCCGACGCGCCGAACAAAAAATACTATGACCCGCGGGTCTGGCTCGGCGCGGGTGAATCCTCGTTCACGAAGCGGCTCGTGCTGTCGTTCGAAGACCTCAACTGCGTCGGTCGCAACGCCGCATGACGCATGAGCATGCCTCTGGAGCGTCCTGAACCACGCCGCGGGCGCCGGCCTGTCCGCCTTTGGGCCGCCCGGCTGGCCGCCGCCGTGGCGTGCTGGTTCAGCGCAATCGCACAGGCGCAGGACCTCGAACCGCGCGCCTACAGCAATTCGCCGGTAGGACTTCACTTCCTGCTGGGCGGATACGGTTACTCCACGGGCAGCATTCTCACCGATCCCTCGCTGCCCATTGAAGACCTCAACATTGATGTGCATGGCGGGGTGCTGGCCTTCGCCACCACCTTTGGGGTGCTCGGTCAGTCGGCCAAAGCCGATTTCGTCCTGCCCTACGCTTCCCTGTCCGCCACCGGCCTTGTCTCCGGCGAGCCGCGCGAGCGCCATGTCACCGGCTTCGGCGACCCGCTGATTCGTCTCTCGATGAACTTCATCGGCGCGCCCGCGCTGACCGCGGCGGAGTTTGGCGATTACCGGCAGGACTGGATTGTCGGCGGCAGCCTGCGCATTGGCATTCCGCTGGGTCAATACGACAACACCCGGCTCATCAACATCGGCGCCAATCGCTGGAGCATTCGCCCGGAGTTGGGGGTCTCCAAAGCCATCGGGCGCTGGACCATCGAGCTGGCGCCGGGCGTGGCTTTTTACACCGGCAACGATGATTTTTTTGGTGGCAATCATCGCGAGCAGGAGCCCCTGTTCGGATTGCAAAGCCACTTCACCTACAATTTTGGCGCCGGTTTTTGGGCGGCATTCGATGCCGCATGGTTCAGCGGCGGGCAAAGCATGGTGAATGGCGCGCGCAACGAGGATCGCGCCGAAGGCGCCCGCCTGGGCTTGACGGTGGCGCTGCCCGTCAACAAACACCATTCGCTCAAACTCTATGCAGTCACCGGCTTCAATGCACGGGGCGACCGCGACTTTGACGCAGTCGGTGTGGCCTGGCAGTATCGCTGGGGTGGTGGTTTCTGAGTGGCGTATGAACAGCCCTGCGCTTTAACCAAGGTATAATGGCGGGCAAGCCATCGAACTGCTCAGATGAAGGCAGGACAGAATCCCGCAGACTCATCGCGGTCCCGCATCCGCCCCTCAGCAGCAGATATCCGTCAACTTGCACGCCCCATGAAAACCCTGCCTCTCACCGTCATGCCGAAACCTATGTTCCTGTGCGCCATGATCCTTACGGCGCTTTCGCCTCTTCGAGCGGAGATCAAACCGGATGCCCTCGCCCTGGCCAAAGAGGTGGCCGCCAAATTGCAGTCGGCGCAAACCGTCAAGCTGTCCGCCAAACACCAGCTCGATCCCGCCCTTGCCGCCGGCTCCAAGCTCGATGCCGGCCCCATTAGCATCACGTTCAAACGCCCAAACCTGTTCTACGCGATCCAGCAAGCCAAGGACGAGACCCGCGAGATCGCTTACGACGGCAAAACATTCTGTGTGATGCATCCCGGCATGAAACACCATGCGCTGGAGACGATCAAAGCCGGCACGATCGAGCAAGTCAGCGATGTGGTGGATGCGCGTTTTGGATTCCGCCCGCCACTGGCCGAGTTGCTGGCCAACGACTTGACATCCACGCTGTTCACCCAGGTCACCGATGCCTCCGTGACCGGCAGGGAATACGTGGGTTGGACCCGTTGTGAACGATTGCGTCTGGTCCAACAAGGCATGACTGCCGATCTTTGGATTGGTGTCAGGGACAAGCTGCCGCGCCGCATGCGCTTCACCTTTACCGATCTGAAAGACCAGCCCGCCTGGGATATCCGGCTGTCAAAGTGGGAGTTGAATCCCGCGGTGGACTCCTCGGTGTTCGCCAAACGTCCTGCCGCCGACTCCACCCAGGTCAAAATGACCAAGAGCCGCTAACCTGTTCGAACCCCAAACCTTGCTTTCACTACCGATGAAAATGAACCGACTCAACCTTGTCATGCTGCTGGCCGGTCTCGCTCTTGCTCTTGCGATTCTGGCGCCTCAAGCAGAAGCCTTGCCCCGGCACCGTCCCTACAACCCCCGCGGCATCATGGATCCGCGCGGCATCGCCGACCCGCGGGGCGTCTTCGACACGCGCGGTGTGTTCGACCCGCGCGGGCCGTTTGATCCCCGCAATCCCCACCGCTACATGTACGGCCTGCCGGCTGGTTACGCGATGAGAGCCTATCGGGGCGTCAACTTCTACTACTATGGCGGTGCGTACTACTACCCCTACTACATCAACGGCCAGACGGTGTACACCCTGGCCCCTGTGGTCAACGGGGTGCCGACAGTTCCATCTCAACCCTATTGAGATTCACCCCGCCGCCGTTTTCAACCTTGCCCGCGCCATCTCTGTCATTTATGGATGAATGACAAACTGTGCCAACTTCACTGCAAAAGAAGTACGATCACTTTGCTTGCTCTGATGGCGGAAAAAAGGTATTAGGTCATTGAGACAACGCAAACACTCATGAAACCGCACGCGCTCTCCCGCCACGCTAGATCTCCCAAGCTCATCGCCTGCTTGGCCGCCTTTTGGCTGTTCACCACGCCCGGTCAGGCGCACGCCTCTTTTTTGCATGGGGAGACTTTGGATTCGGTGGCCAACGTGATCGCCTGGGTGGCGCTGATTGTGGCCCCGATTGTCCTCATCGGTGTGTTCTTGATGGTGCATGTGCTGCCGGAAAAAATCGCCCACAAACGGGGGCACCCGCAGACCGGCGCCATCCAGTGTCTGTGCCTGCTGTCGCTTGTCTTCGGCGGACTGCTTTGGCCCATTGCCTGGCTCTGGGCTTACACCAAGCCGGTTCTCTACAAAGCAGCCTACGGCAAAGACAAGCTGGACGACCACGATCATGCGGGCGCCGAGCCTGACGCCAATGCGGAGATCGGGCAAATGCGCGCGCGCATCGCAGAACTCGAAGCGCAAATCAAGGGAGGAAAGGTCTAATGGAAATCATTCTTCTCGGCATTTACTCTTTTTTCGCTTGGCTGGTCTTCTTCAAGTTCAAGTGGCTGCCCTGGAACTTGATGACCCAGGTCATCACCGTCACCATTCCTGTGGTTGGGATGATCATCCTGTTCCTCTTCTTGAACATCGTCACTCCCACTTCCAGCGATGTCCGGGCCATGAACTATGTCATTCCGGTGGTGCCGCGCGTCACTGGGCAGGTCACCGAGGTGCCCATTGAGCCCAACCGCCCGATCAAGAAGGGCGATGTGCTGTTCAAAATCGATCCTGTGCCGTTTGAGCAGGCCGTGGCGGCCGCCGAGGCCAAGCTGGCGCAGTTGAAAGTCGGTTTGATTTCCGCCCAGGCCTACCAGCGTGGTCTCGACGATGAACTCAAGAATGCAGAGTCGGCAACCCAGGCATTGGAAGCGCGGCTCGCCCTGGCCGAGAAACGGGTGCAGCAGTTCACGACGCTGGCAGAATCGGGGGCTGGACGCCGGGCCGAACAGGAGCAGGCCGAGTCCGATGCGGCCAGTTTTCAAAGCCAGATCGCCGGGGCACGGGCCAACGAGTCCAAGATTCGTCAAAAAATTGATGCCCGCACGGAGACCGGTGAGATCGATGAGGTGGCGACGGCCAAAGCGCAAATCGCCCAAGCGGAGGCAGATCTGGTCGCGGCCAAATTTGATTTGGAGGGCTGTGTCCATTTGGCGCCATCCAACGGGCGTGTGGCCAACCTGGCGCTCCAACCCGGAGTGCGCGCGACCCAGTTTGCCACGATGTCGGTCATGAGCTTCATCCAGGAAGACGACCCTTGGCTGCTCGCTTTTTTCTCGCAGAATGAGTTGAGATACGTCGAACCCGACCAGGAGGTGGAGATCTTCCTCAAGATGTATCCGGGCCGCATCATCAAGTGCAAAGTGGACTCGATTCTCTGGGCCACCGCCCAGGGGCAGATGCCTATCAGCGGAAATCTTCCCAACACCATGCCCATTGCCGCGCCGGATCAACGCATCGCGGTGCGGCTCTTGCTGGATGAGAAGGAAGGGGATCTTTTCCTGGCGGCCGGCGCCCGTGGTCAGTGCGCCATCTACACGGACAACGGCGTGCCCATACACATCCTGCGCCGCGTGATCGTGCGCATCCAGACCAAGCTCGACTGGTTTGTCATCAAACATATGGCGGCCCTGTTTGGAGGCCATCATTGACCCGCATGGCCGGCACTCCCTCCCGATTCCCGATGAACCTCTCCAACTTCCTCCTGACCTGCGCCGCGCTGGGTGTCCTGGGTTGCTCCGTGAAACCGGCTCCGCGCGGTGCTGACATCCTCACGGATGTCGCGAAAGCCGAGATAGCGGGAGATTGGCAGGCTTCCCATGCCCGCGGTCCGGTGGTTCCAGGGTGGATCCGCGGCTTCAATGACAGCACCCTGACCCGGCTGGTCGAGGATGCGCTGATGCGGAACCCCGACCTAAAGGCTGCGTATGCCCTGGTTGAGGCTTCACGTTCAGCGGTGACCGTCGCCGCCGCCTCCCTTTATCCGCGCATCGGTCTCAAAGGCCTTGGCGAGCGCCAAGGGCGGGAAATGACCGGCGACCTGGGGTTGGGTGTTAACCCGCCGGATTTGGGGGCCATGGGGGTTGACCTCAGCGGTGGCAGCACCGACATCAATACAGTTGACAGTTCGATGGGACGCTGGGTGACCGGCATCGGAATCGGCGCCTCCTGGGAGGCGGATGTATGGGGGCGGGTGAGGTCGAAACGGGCGGCGGCACGGGCCGACAGCGCCGCGCTCGAGGCGGATTACGAGTTTGCCCGGCAGTCGCTGGCGGCTGCGGTCGCCAAAGCCTATTTCTCGACCATTGAGGCCTCGCAACAGGCCTCCTACGTCCGTGAGACATTGAAGCTTTACGAGGAATACGTGACCTTGACTGACAAGCGGAAAGAGCAGGGCTTTTCCAGCGAATATGAACTTGCCCAACTGAGGTCGCGAACCGCGGGCGCCCAGGACGCAATGTACGCTGCCGAAGCGGCTCGTGCCGCCGCGATCCGAGCCATTGAGGTGGTAACCAGTTATTACCCGTCAGGGAAGTTGAGCACACGCACTTCTTTCCCCTCCCAGGTCCGCGCTGTGCCGGCGGGTCTTCCCTCCGAATTGCTTGAGCGCCGACCGGATTTGATCGCGGCGGAACGCCGCTTCGCCGCTTCTTTCCATCGGTCTAATGAAGCCCGCGCCGCCCGTCTGCCACGCTTCGCCGTCAGCGCCGCCAGTGGTCTCGGCACGGCGCAACTCGACGGCGTAGGCGTGCTCAACGCGGTGAACTGGAGCTTGGCAGGTGGCGTGGTCCAGCCGATTTTCTTTGGCGGGGAGCTGAAAGCCGCCGAGGACATCCGCAAATCCGAGCAGCGCGCCGCCGCCGCCAGTTATACCTCCACCGCATTGCGCGCCTTCAAAGAAGTCGAGGACGCGCTGGACAGTGACTATCATCTGCGTCGCCGCGAGGGCGCCCTCTCTGACATGGTCGAGCACAGCGCCGCCGCCGTGAAGCTCGGCCGCTCCCAACTCGACCAGGGCCAGACCGATATGTTCACCATCCTCCGTCTCGTGAGCGAGAACCTCGTCGCCAAAATGGAGCTCACCAAAATCCGCGCCTCGCGCCTGCGCGAGAGGGCGAATCTTTATCTCGCGCTCGGAGGTGATTTCCGCGCCTCATCCGGAAAATGAAGACCCAACCCAACCAGCAACCATGAAAATCGATACCCTCGGCTCGCGCACGATCCTTCGGCGTTCCCTCCTTTGCGGCCTTTATGCAGGTTTCTTTGTCGTCGCTTCTCCTTGGAGTTATTTAGTCACCGCTGCCGATGCCACACAGGCGGCCAGCCTCGAAGTGGCGTTAAAGGCGCGCCAGCATCACGCTGAAACGCTCCTCAGCTCAGTACGCGCGACGGACAAGCGCGTCGAGTCGCGAATGGAGAATCTGGTGAAGGCATTGACAACGGTGGCCGACACCAAAGACTCCAAGACCAAGGTGGCGCGGCTGAAGGAGGAGACCATCGATGGCCTGAAAAAGAGCATCGAGCTTTACAATCGCAAACGCGCTGACATTCAGGAGCAGATCATGCGTCCAACCGCGAAGCTCTTCCCCGAACAAAAAGAGCAAATTCGGAGCGCCCTGGACTCGCGCATAGAGAAGCGAATTGCGCAGATCGTTGAATTGCAGAAGTCCTTGCCTTCCCACGAAGACTACGAGAAGTACAAAGTCGTTGGCGGCGGGGTGGGTTTTGCTGATAATACCATTCTCAAAAACGAAGATTGGGAGCAGAACCGCCGGGTCACCCAGCACACCGACGCGGTGCGCAAACAATTGGTCGAGGAGCTTCAGCACAGCATCACGCGTCTTGGGGACCAGGACCGGCGTCTGCGTACTCAGCTTCAGCAGAATCCAGGAGCGGGGTCGCTCCTGGAGACTGAAATCAAGCGCAACACAGAGCTGTTGGCTGCCCGCCAAGCACAGTTGGATCAAGTGCTATCAGAACCCGCAACTCCTGGGCGGGCTATTGGAAAAGGCGAGGCCGATGCCCTTGACGAAGCGGTCAAAGTGGCGATCACGGGACTGCGAATTGAGATCACACAACTGTTCGCTGACTACGCCGCCTACCTTGCCTTTTTGCCCACATTGAATGAGGTGCAGTATCAGCTCAATCAGATCAAATCTCAAGATGCTCCGGCGCCATCGGCATCGGACAAGCCCCCCACTCCGACGCCTCCAGCACCTGAAAAGTAGTCGCGTTCGACACCACACTTCTCTCATTTCACCCCTATCTATCCATGCATACCTTTTTCCGCTCGCTCCTAGTCGTCACATCAGGCGCCTTTTTGGCCTCCTGCGCCACCACCGAAACCGACCGCGATCTATTTATCAAGACCGACGTCAATAAAGATGGCCGCCTATCCCTGGAGGAAGTCAACAAGGCGGGTCTGCCGCGTCTTTTCGCGCGTTTTGACCTCAACGGAGATGGCTTTGCCACTCTCGACGAAGTCCGCCAGGTCGAGCCCGGGTTTGATGAAAAACTTTTCGCGGAACGGGATCTGAACAAGGACGGCAAGGTTTCCTTTGCCGAGTTCGAAAAGGTGTCCCTGCGCCAAGGCGGCCTGAAAAAGCAGTTCGCCGAGTTGGATACCAACGGCGACGGCATGATCACCAAGGACGAAGCGGAAGCCTATGTGGTCAAACGAGATCAACAAGCCGGCGCACGCTAACTTCTCTCAAATCCACTTCCAACTTTCCCACTGACATGAATCGTCTCCTTCGCTCTTTGATCGCTCTCCTCATTGTATGTGAACTCAGCGCCTGCATGGTAAGTCCGAGTCCCGTTGTGCGCGGCCGCCGGCGCGGCGGCGTGGCCGGCGCCGCGATTGGCGGCGCCGCCGGCGGCTGGGAGGGCGCGGCTGCCGGGGCGCTCATAGGCGGCGCCGCCGGCGGCATGGTCGGCCGCGGCCGCCGCAGCTACTACACCGGCACCCCCTACTACGCGCCCGCCCGCAGCTACTACGGCATGGGATACTATTGATTTAGCTTCTTCCCGCTCGCCCAAACTTCAAACCCGCTTCCCGCCATGCCCAAGATTTCCAATGACTACAGCCGAGCCAAACTCTATAAGATCGACGCGAAGTCCGCCGCCTCCGGTCCGCTGATCGTGATGCAACACGGGTACGCGCCCGGTGACGAGACATTCACGGAGAGCATTTTTCTGCTCCGCCGCGATGGCAAGTGGGTGGATTTTGTCCCGCTGGGGGCGGCCGGCAAGCCCGATTTATGGGATGCCTGCCTGTTCGACAAATCGAGTGACGTGCTCAAGCTGCTGAACACATCCAAAATGGAGGCGGAGACTTACTTCATGGAAATCGATCCGCAGACGCTGGCGGCGTGGTTGAACCGCACCGCCGGCTTCACCACCCAGCAGCGCATCGACCGGCTGCTTGAAGTGTACGCAGAGCGTCTGCGCAACCGGAAACCCTAGCCATCCGATCCCGTTATGAACTCAAAAAAAGTCCTTAAAGTCGCCCGCCGCCTCTCCGACCCGTTCAAGGTCACCAAGGGTGACAAATTCCGCCTCAAGGACATCGATCCGGGCGACACGCTGCACCTCGGCTCCGAAGACAAGCCGCGGGCCAAAGAAGGGCTCCAAGTGGGCGTCGAAGCTTTGGCGGAATTGCAGAGCATGCTCTATGCGCAAGACAAATGGGGCGTGCTGCTGGTTTTCCAGGCGATGGACGCCGCCGGCAAGGATGGCGCCATCAAGCACGTCATGTCCGGGGTCAATCCGCAGGGCTGCCAGGTGTATTCCTTCAAATCACCAAGCAGTGAGGACCTCGACCACGATTTCCTCTGGCGCTGCATGAAGTGCCTGCCTGAGCGCGGGCGCATCGGCATTTTTAACCGCAGTTATTACGAGGAGACCCTGGTCGTGCGTGTGCATGAGGCGCTGCTTCGCAAGCAGAAGCTGCCGGCACGGCTGGTGACGAAGAACATCTGGAAGGAGCGTTTTGAGGACATCCGCTGCTTTGAGCGTTATTTGAGCCGAAACGGCATCCTGGTGCTGAAATTCTTCCTGCATGTATCCAAGGACGAGCAGAAAAAGCGCTTCATGGAGCGCATCACCAATCCGGACAAGAACTGGAAGTTCTCCGCCTCCGACGCTGCCGAGCGCGGCCACTGGGATGATTACACGAAGGCTTACGAAGACATGATCCGCCACACCGCCACCAAGGAGGCGCCGTGGTATGTGGTGCCGGCGGACAACAAATGGTTCACCCGTCTGGCCGTGGCTGGAGCCATCATCGATGGCCTGGCCTCGCTCGATTTGAAATATCCCGACGTTGGGCCGGACAAACTCAAGGAGTTGGCGGAGACCCAGAAAGCTCTGGAAAAAGAGTAGCGACACCCGCAGGCCATGCCCAAACCCGCGTCAAACCACGTCGCAACCGGCTTTGCCGCTTGGTTTCCCGCGCTCACTTGGCTGAAAACCTACCAGCCCGCTTGGCTGCGCGCGGACTTGATGGCGTCGGTGATCCTCGCGGCCTACTTGCTCCCGGCAGCCATCGGCGACGCCTCGCTCGCCAACCTGCCGCCGCAAGCGGGGCTTTATGCCTGCCTCTTCGGCGGGCTTGTGTTCTGGCTATTTTGCAGCTCGAAACACACCGCCATCACCGTGACTTCGGCAATCTCCCTGCTCATCGGCGCCTCTTTGGGACCGATCGCTGGCGGTGATCCCGCTCGCTTTGCCACTCTAGCCTCGTTGACGGCGCTGCTGGTTGCTGTGATCGCCCTCATCGGCTGGTTGGCCGGCGCCGGATCCATCGTCAACTTCGTGTCCGAATCCGTGCTGGACGGCTGGAAAACCGGAGTTGCCCTTTACCTTGGCAGCACGCAACTGCCAAAGCTGTTCGGGTTTGGCGGTTCCCATGGCGATTTCTGGGAGCGGTCCGGGCACTTTTTCTCTCATCTGCACGAGACCAACACGGTCGCTTTGACGATGGGGTTGATTGCCCTCGCCATCCTGATTGCGGGCAAGACGCTCATGAAAAACAAACCGGTGGCCTTATTCGTCGTCATCGGCGGCATTGTGGCGGCGGGGTTGCTGGACTTGGATGCCAGAGGCGTGAAACTGCTCGGCGAGGTGCCGCAGGGGCTTCCTGGCCTAAGCCTGCCGCCGATCAGCCGTGCCGATATCAACGAGCTGCTGCCTCTGGCCTTTGCATGCTTCATGCTGGGCGCGGTTGAGTCGGCCGCCATTGGCCGCATGTTTGGCGCCAAACACCGAAACCGGTTCGAGGCCAACCAGGAGTTGCTGGCGCTGGCGGGCGCCAATTTCGGCGCCGCCATCGGCCAGGGTTATCCGATTGCCGGCGGCATGTCGCAATCCCTGGTCAACGAGTCCGGGGGCGCGCGCACCCCGCTTTCCGGCTTCTTCGCGGCTTTGATCCTGCTCGTCGTGGTGCTGTTTTTTTCCGCGCTCCTCAAGGATCTGCCCCAGTGCGTGCTGGCGGCCATCGTGCTGGTGGCGGTCAGCGGTTTGTTCAAGTTCGCGTCTTTGAAACACTTGTGGAAAAGCAGCCGCACGGAGTTCATCGCCGCCATCGCCGCCATGCTGGGTGTGCTCGGCTCCGGTTTGCTGCGCGGGGTGATGATCGGCGCGGTCATTTCGCTGGTGTTGCTGATCCGCCGCGCCTCGGTGCCGCATGTGGCCTTGCTGGGCCGCGTACCCGGCAGCCCCTCCCGCTTTACTGACATGGATCGTCATTCTGACAATGAGACGGTCCCCGGTGTCGCCATTTTCCGCCCCGAGTCCAGCGTGGTTTATTTCAATGTGGATCACATCTGTGACAGCATCCGCAATCGGGTCGCCGCGTATGGCTTCGATGTTAGGTTGGTCGTGATCGACCTTTCCGCCGCCGCCCATGTCGATGTCCAGGGAGCGCACAACCTCGCTGCGTTGGCGGAGGATCTGACCGGCCAAGGGAAAACCGTCCGCGTGGTCGAGGCGCGCTCCTCGGTGCGGGACCGCCTGAGCTTGGAGGGTGTCGATGAACGCCTTGGCGGCATCAACCGTTTCAGCACCGTCGCAGATGTCGTCAGCGAATTTCAAAAGTCCGATCAAAGTCAACCTAAACAAACAAGCGTAGAGCCATGAAACACATCCAAACCTCATCCCAAATCATCGCCGCGATCGCGTTCACAGTATTCGCCATTGGCTGCGCCACCGAGTTCCAAAGCAAAAAAAACCTCGCCGTTGCCGCCGGATTCAAAGCCATCACCCCGGCCAAACCGGAGCATGTGGAGCTGCTGCCAAAGCTGCCGGAGGAGCAAATTACCGAGATCCAATACGAAGGCAAAACATTCTACATCCTGCCCGACGCTGCGAACAATCGCGCCTATGTCGGCGGGCCGTCCGAGTACCAAGCCTATCAACAACTGCGCATCAACAAGCAGATCGCGGAGGACAATTTGGCGGCGGCGCAGATGAACCAAATGAACGCCATGAATGCCATGAACTGGGGCGCGTGGGGCGGCTGGGGCGCCGTGGGCTACGGTTACGGGCCTTATCGCCGATACGGCATGTGGCGTTGAGTGCAGGCAAGCCTGTTTACGACATCCGTTCCGTCATGAAAAAAGCAGCCAAGCCGAAAAGCCCCGCAAAACCCCGCTGCCAGGCGGAGTGGATTGAGCATTGGAGACAGAACCCAGTCACGCTTGAGCTGCCGCCGAATGCGACGCGGGATCGCGAGTTTCTGACGCAGACACGCACGCCCAAGAAGGAGCTGCAGCGCATCAAGCGGGTGAACGACGAATTCAAACGCGCCAGCAAGGCCCTGTTTGAAACCGGGCCAGCGGTGACCGTGTTCGGGTCGGCCCGCTTCAAGACCAGCCATCCCTACTACAAGCTCGCACGCGAGGTCGGCAGGGAGCTGGCGAAGGCGGGTTTCGCCACACTCACCGGCGGCGGTCCCGGCATCATGGAAGCGGCCAACCGCGGCGCGCACGAGGCGGGCGGCGCGAGCCTCGGCTTGAACATCATTCTGCCTCATGAACAAGCAGCCAACCCTTACGTGGACAAGAGCATCGAGTTCGAGTTCTTCTTCACGCGCAAGACCTGTCTGGTCAAATACTCCTGCGCTTTCATTGTGATGCCCGGCGGGCTCGGCACGCTCGATGAGTTGTTCGAGGCCGCCACCCTGGTGCAGTGCGGCAAGATCGGGCCGTTCCCGGTCATCTTGATGGGCTCGGAGTTTTGGCTCGGCATGCGCGAGTGGGGTCAGAAAATGATGAAGGCCGGTGTCTTCACCCAGGAGGAGGTCCAGTTCGGCCATGTCACCGACTCGCCGAAAGAGGCGGTTGAATTCATCCTGGCCGCGCTGCCCGAAGCGTCCCGCCCCGCGCCCAAGGCGAAGCCCGCGACGGAGGCGGAAGCCAAAAAATCCAGGACCCGGAAACGCTGACCAGCATCCCAGTTTCTCGCAGACCACGACCATGCCCCCGCCGTTGAAGCTTGCCGCAGGACGCCCCCATCCCCTCGGTGCCACCGTGGAGCATGGCGGTGTCAACTTCGTGCTGTACTCGAAGCCGGCCAAGGGAGTCGAACTGCTTCTCTTTGACCAGCCCGGCGACGAGGCCCCTGCATGCGCCATTCCGCTCGATCCGGTCACGAACCGCACGCACCATTATTGGCATGTGTTTGTGCCGGGCCTGGCGGCCGGACAAATCTACGCTTACCGGGTCCATGGTGAAAACGATCCCGCGCGCGGGCGGCGGTTTGATCCGGACAAGACCTTGCTGGATCCCTATGGCCGCGCCCTGGCAGTACCTGATGGCTACCGCCGCCGGGCTGCCGAACTGCCAGGCGGCAACGCCGCCACTGCCATGAAAAACGTGGTCGTCGATCCGGCTGCCTACGACTGGGAGGGTGATCAGCCCTTGAGCCGTCCGGACTCCCGCACCATCATCTACGAGATGCACGTGCGCGGCTTCACCCGGCATCCCAACTCCGGCGTGCCGGAGGCGCGCCGCGGCACCTATGCCGGATTGATCGACAAAATCCCCTACCTCCAGGAACTCGGCGTTTCCGCCGTCGAACTCCTGCCCGTGTTCGCCTACGATCCGCAGGACGCGCCGCCTGAGCGCCGGAATTACTGGGGCTACGCGCCCTGTTCCTTCTTTGCCCCGCACCCGGGCTACAGTTCAAAGCCTGGCGCGCTCATGGTGCTGGATGAGTTTCGCGACATGGTCAAAGCTCTGCACCGTGCCGGCATCGAAGTCATTTTGGATGTCGTCTTCAATCACACCTCCGAAGGCGGCGCCAACGGCCCGGTGCAGTGCTTCAAAGGCATCGACAACGAGGCCTACTACATTCTGGAAAATCACGACCGCTCCCAATACGCCAACTACAGCGGCACCGGCAACACTCTCAACGCCGACCATCCCATGGTGCGCCGCCTGATCCTCGACAGCCTCCGTTACTGGGTGTGCGAGATGCATGTGGACGGCTTCCGCTTTGACTTGGCGTCCATCCTGGCGCGGGACTCCACCGGCCACGTGCTGCCGAACCCGCCGGTGCTCTGGGACATCGAGTCCGACCCCGTGCTCGCCGGCGCCAAACTCATCGCCGAGGCTTGGGACGCCGCCGGGTTGTACCAGGTGGGCAGCTTCATCGGTGACAGTTGGAAAGAGTGGAACGGACGGTTCCGCGATGACGTGCGTGACTTCTTCCGCGGCAGCCAGGGCGCGGTGCGGCGGGTGGCCGACCGCCTCATCGGCAGCCCGCAGGTTTATGGCCACAAAGAGCGCGAGCCGGAGCAGAGTGTCAATTTTGTGACTTGCCACGACGGTTTCACACTGAACGATCTCGTCAGCTACAATGACAAGCACAACGAGGCCAACGGCGAGGGCAACCGCGACGGTATGAACGACAACCGGAGCTGGAACTGCGGCGTTGAAGGTCCCACCGACGACCCGGCGGTCGAGGCCATTCGCAACCGGCAGGTAAAAAACTTCCACGCCGTCACCTTGCTCTCTCTGGGTATGCCGATGATTTTGATGGGCGACGAGGTGCGCAAATCCCAGGGCGGCAACAACAACGCCTACTGCCAGGACAACGAGATCAGTTGGTTCGACTGGTCGCTCACGGAGAAGCATTCCGATGTGCTGCGCTTTGTGCGTTTGTTGGCCGCGCGCCGGTTGCGGCGCACCACTCACCACGAGGAGCGGCGCGCAACGCTCAATGAAATGATCGCCGCCGCCACCAAGGCCTGGCATGGCGTGCGGCTCAACCAACCCGACTGGCGGGACCATTCCCACAGCATCGCTTTCACGGTTGATATGCCACGGGAGAACATGCGCATGCACTGGATCCTCAACGCCTACTGGGAAGCGCTCGAGTTTGAGCTTCCCGACTGTCCCGATGACTGGCGCCGCTGGATCGACACGGCGCGGCCCTCCCCGGACGACATTGCCCCCTGGCAGGAGGCGCAGGCTTTCTCCGGCTGCAGCTATCGGGCCGATGCCCGCTCGGTCGTCGTCCTTTACACCCCTCTTCCCTCACCATCTTGAACACCAGCCCTATGTCTTCATCACGAACCGGTCAGACTGTCGCCGACATCAAACAGTCTTTTAGCGACCATCTGACGTGCAGCCTCGGACGGATCCCCTTGGCCGCCACCCGCAACGACCACTACACGGCCCTCGCTTTGACCGTGCGCGACCGCCTGCTGCAAAAAAGCATACAAACCTTCGAGGCGGCTATTCGCCAGGACAGCCGGTCCGTGGCGTATCTGTCCGCCGAGTTCCTGCCAGGGCCGCATCTGGCCAACAACCTGCTCAACCTCGGCATCACTGACTCGGTCCGGCAAGCCCTCGATGAACTCGGCCTGAACCTTGATGACATCATCGAACAGGAGGAGGAGCCGGGTCTTGGCAATGGCGGTCTCGGACGGCTGGCGTCCTGCTTTCTCGATTCAATGGCCTCGCTCGGTGTGTCCGCGCTCGGCTACGGCATCCGCTACGAGTTCGGCATCTTCGACCAAACCATTCGCGACGGCTGGCAATTTGAAGTCACCGACAAGTGGCTGCGCTTCGGCAATCCCTGGGAGATCGCCAGGCCGGAGATTGCCTTTGATGTGCCCTTTGGAGGCTCCATCGAAGGGATGACTGACGAGGGCGGACAGTCCCGGGCGCGCTGGATCCCCGCCACCGTGGTGAAGGGCATGGCCTACGACACGCCGATCATGGGTTATCGAGTGAACACCTGCAATCCAATGCGCCTGTGGAAGGCGGAGGCGGTGGAGTCATTCGACTTCGCCGCGTTCAACCGGGGCGACTACTATGAAGCGGTCGAGGCAAAGGTGTCGTCGGAGAACATCTCCAAGGTGCTCTATCCCAATGACGAGATCGCGAAGGGCAAAGTGCTTCGCCTTCAGCAGCAGATGTTCTTTGTGAGCTGCTCCCTGCAGGACATGATTCGCATCCACCTGCACTTGGGTCGTCCGCTGGAAACCTTCCACGAAAAATGGGCGGTGCAGCTCAATGACACCCACCCGTCCATCGCCGTGGCGGAGTTGATGCGCCTGCTGGTCGATGAGCATCGCATGACCTGGGATGCGGCCTGGGATGTGACCTGCAAAACCCTCTCTTATACCAACCACACACTGCTGCCAGAGGCGCTTGAGAAATGGCCGGTCAAACTGCTCGGCGATCTGCTGCCCCGTCACCTGGAGATCATTCTTGAGATCAACCGCCGGTTTCTTGCGGAGCTCCGCGACCGTTTTCCCGGCGAGGACGAGCGACTGTCCCGCTTGTCGATCATCGATGAGAGCGGTGACCACTTTGTGCGCATGGCAAACCTGGCGACCGTGGGCAGCCACCATGTCAACGGCGTGGCCCGGATACACTCCGATCTCCTCAAACAAACCGTGCTCAGCGACTTCGCGGAACTTTGGCCGGAGAAATTCTGCAATGTCACCAACGGCGTGACCCCGCGGCGTTTCATCGGTCTTTCCAATCCTCCGCTGACCCAACTCATCACGAGCCGCGTCGGTGACGGCTGGTTGAGTGACCCGGAGCGCTTGCGCCAACTGGAACCGCTGGCCGAAGACCCGGCCTTCCAACAGGAATGGCGCGCGGTCAAGCTCACCGCCAAACAGAAACTCGCCGCTTTGATCGCCAAACGGGTCGGTATCGAGGTCGATGTCAATTCCCTGTTCGATGTGCAGATCAAGCGCCTCCACGAATACAAGCGCCAGCATCTCAACGCGCTCTACATCCTGAGTTCTTATCTTGAACTGAAGCGCAATCCTCATGCGGATATTCCGTCGCGCACCTTCCTCTTTGGCGCCAAGGCCGCCCCCGGCTATGTCATGGCCAAGCTCATCATCAAGCTGCTCCATTCCATTGCCGATGTCATCAACAACGACAACGCCATCCAAGGACGCCTCAAACTGGTCTTCTTTCCCGACTACAACGTCAAGAACGCCCAGCACATGTTCCCGGCCGCCGACCTCAGTGAGCAGATTTCGACCGCCGGCAAAGAGGCCAGTGGAACCGGCAACATGAAGTTTGCCTTCAACGGCGCTCTCACCATCGGCACCCTGGATGGCGCCAACGTTGAAATCCGTGAGGAGGTGGGCGCCGGGAATTTTTTCCTCTTTGGCCTCAATGTGGATGAAGTGCGCGCCCTCAAAGCCTCAGGCTATCGCCCCCGCTCCTTCTACGAGGCAGACTGCCAGCTCAAAGAAGTGATCGACTACCTCGCTTCCGGCGCGCTGGCCGGCGGCGATACCGGGCTGTTCCGCCCCCTGGTGGAGAACCTGCTCGATCATGATCCTTTCTTGGTCCTGGCCGACTTCCGGTCATACTGCGACTGCCAGGCGGCCGTTGGCCGGGTCTGGCAGGAACCCTCCACCTGGACCCGCATGTCCATCTTGAACACCGCCCGCATGGCCAAGTTCTCCTCGGACCGCTCGATCCGCGACTACTGTCGTCTGGTGTGGAACGTCGTCCCTCAAAGCTGATTCAAACCTGACTCCCAACAAACCTCAATATGAAAACCACCGATCTGAGCAAACACGGCATCACCGTTGCCGAAGTCCATCACAATCTTTCGCCCAGCGCCCTCTACGAGCACGCCATTCGCTTCGAGAAAGACGCCAGCATCGCCGAGAACGGCGCCCTGGTGGCCTACTCCGGCGTCAAAACTGGCCGTTCACCCAAGGACAAGCGCGTGGTGAAGCATCCGGATTCCGAGAACGACATCTGGTGGGGGCCGGTCAACATCCCGTGCGACGAGCACACCTACGAGGTCAACCGCCAGCGCGCGCTCGACTACCTGAACACCCGCGAGCGGCTTTATTGCTTCGACGGTTTCGCCGGCTGGGACCCCGCCTACCGCATCAAGGTGCGGGTGATTTGTTCCCGTCCCTACCACGCCCTGTTCATGCACACCATGCTGATTCGTCCCACTAAGGAGGAGCTGGCGAGCTTCGGCGAACCCGACTTCGTCATCTTCAACGCGGGCGCCTTCCCGGCCAACCGGTTGACCACTGGCATGGGGTCCACAACCAGCATCGACCTCACCCTGGAGGGGCGTGAGTTGGTCATCCTCGGCACCGAGTATGCCGGGGAAATGAAGAAGGGGGTGTTCACCGTCGCCAATTACTTCGCGCCCAAGCGCGGCGTGCTCTCCATGCACTGCTCCGCCACCGCGGACAAGGAGACGGGCGCCTCGTCCCTGCTGTTCGGCCTCAGTGGCACCGGAAAAACCACGCTTTCCGCCGATCCCAAACGGCATCTCATCGGCGATGACGAGCATTGCTGGAGTGATCACGGCATCTTCAACATCGAGGGCGGTTGCTACGCCAAGGCGATCAACCTGACCCCCGAGAACGAGCCGGACATCTTCCAGGCGCTGCGCTTCGGCGCGGTGCTGGAGAACGTGGTGCTCGACGAGGATCATGATGTCGATTACACCGACACCAGCATCACCCTCAACACCCGCGGAGCCTATCCGATCGAGTTCATCCACAACGCGAAGATCCCCTGCATGGCCGGCCACCCGACCGATGTGATCTTCCTCACGTGCGACGCCTTCGGCGTGTTGCCGCCTGTCAGTTCGCTGTCGCCCGCGCACGCGATGTATCACTTCATCAGCGGCTACACCGCGAAGGTTGCCGGCACCGAGATGGGCGTCACCGAGCCGCAGACCACCTTCTCCCCCTGCTTCGGCGGCCCCTTCCTCGTTTGGCACCCGAACAAATATGCCGAGTTGCTTGCCGAGAAAATGAAGAAGCACAACGCCCGGGTCTGGCTGGTGAACACCGGCTGGGGCGGCGGCGGTCCCGGCGTCGGCAAGCGCATCAGCCTCAAAAACACCCGCGCTATCATCGACGCCATCCACGATGGATCGTTGGCTAATTCGAAAACGGAGCGCGACCCGGTGTTTGGCTTCGACGTCGTCGCCGAGTGCCCCAACGTGCCCTCGGAGATCCTGATCCCGCGCAACGCCTGGGCCGACAAGGCCGCCTACGATGCCACGGCGAAGAAACTCGCAGGTCTCTTCAACAAAAACTTTGAAACCTACGCTCCCGGTGCGAGTGCCGAGGTGAAGGCCGCCGCGCCGAATGCCTGACGCTTGCTGCCGCGAGCATACATTTCCACGTCCATGAAACAAACCAGCAATATTGGTGGCAACACTTTGGCGGCGGCAGTGGGGCCGCATGTCGCGGCGCATCCGGGCCAGTCGGGTCTGCATGCGCTCCCGGACGGGCGGGATGCCCTGGCCGCGCGGCTCGTCCTCGCGGATGCGGCGGAGCACAGCCTCGATGTGCAGTATTACATCTGGAACAAGGACATGGTGGGCAGGGTCCTGCTCGAGCGCTTGTTACGCGCGGCCGACCGCGGGGTGAAGGTGCGCATGCTGCTCGACGATTACGGCACGGCTCCTTCCGACGCCGTGCTGCTCGCCATCGACAGTCATCCCAACATCGAGGTGCGGATGTTCAATCCCATCGCGATCCGGTCGCTCCGCATGCTCGGCATCGTCGCCGACTTCCGCCGCACCAACCGGCGGATGCACAACAAGTCATTCATCGCGGACGGGCAGGCCGCGATCGTCGGCGGCCGCAATATCGGAAACGAATATTTCGGGGCGAGTAACGCGTACAATCACGCCGATCTCGATCTGGCGGTCATCGGGCCGGTGGTCGGCGAAATTTCCAGCGCCTTCGAGCTTTACTGGACCCATCGGACCGCGGTGCCGATCTCCAAGCTTTCGCCACAGACGACGACGTCCGAAGAGTTCGCGATGAGGCGTGCAGGACTCATCGAGCATTACACCACCGCGGTGCAGTCCGAGTTTGCGGATACGGTGCGCGACAGCGAGTTCGCCCGGCAATACCAGGACCGCGCGGTGACCTGGTTCTGGAGCCGGGCCACGATCGTCAACGATCATCCCGAAAAGGTGCTCACCTGTTCCACGAAGGACGAGACGCACCTTGCGCCCAAGCTGCGCGAACTCGTTGACACGACGGAAGGCGAGCTGTTCCTCGTGTCGCCTTACTTCGTTGCCGGGAAGAATGGCGTGGCCTTGCTGGCCGGTGCGCGCCAGCGCGGAGCGCGTGTGGTCGTGATCACCAATTCACTGGCCTCCACGAACTCCGTGTCGGTTCATTCGGGTTACCGGCGTTACCGCAGGGCATTGCTCGAAGCAGGTGTCGAACTTTACGAAATCAAGCCGACCGCGAGCAGCCGGCGCCGGCGGTCGGGCGGCGGCTGGTTCAGGTCAATGGCCTCCGGCGGGGTGGTGGGCGCTGGTTCGAGCCTGCACGCCAAGGCGTTCGCCTTCGACCGCGGGATCGGTTTCGTCGGCTCCTACAATCTCGATCCGCGCTCGAGCCGCTTGAACACCGAGATGGGCGTGGTCTTCGAATGCCCGCCCCTGGCCAAGCGACTCCCCGAGGAAAACGAGAGCGATCTCGCCCACACCGCGTATCGCGTGGAACTCGATGGACGCCGCCTCGTGTGGGTGACCCACGAGGGCGACACGGAAGTGCGTCACACGTCCGAGCCCGAGGCCAGCCTGCGAAAGCGCATCAAGGTGCAGGTGCTGAGCTGGCTGCCGATCGAGTGGATGCTTTGATGCGGCATGCAACGGGATGCCCTGTCGCTGGCAAGGCCGATGACAGGGCCGCTATTCGGGCGCCACGCCCGTCACCCATTTTCAGCGAGACGTGCCGAAGGCGGCCCATAGAAGCAAACTGAACTTGCTTTGATCACAGATTCACCCGGTGGACCCCATCCCAGTGACGCGCCTCACGGTGTCTTTACACCAAAGTATAATGGACTCCGCTGATTCTAAAACTGATTCTAGAGCCGTGAGAACAATCCCGCCACAATTCACCTTGTTTGCCGCCACGGTCAACTCAAGACATTCATGATCGAACACCAACTTGACACTCAAAATGCAATTCTCCGCATTTGGCCGAAGACTGGACTGGAGGAGTCTGATTTTGCAGAGCTAGCGGCGGTGGTGGACCCCTTCATTGCTGACGCGGGTGCTCTAGCGGGCCTTATCATCGAGGCACCCTCGTTTCCGGGCTGGGAGTCCTTCGGAGCGTTGGCAGCCCACCTGCGCTTCGTTCGAGACCATCACCGGCACATCCGCAAGGTGGCGCTCGTGACAGACTCAGTCCTGGGCACGCTCGCCGAGAAGCTTGCATCGCACTTTGTGTCCGCTGAGATCCGTCACTTCGCTTCCTCGGAAGCGGCTGAGGCCGGGAAGTGGATTGTGGCGCCGGTGAACTGAACTTGACCATGACCGTTTCACGAATGTTTACTCCTGCCGTCCATCGCTCACATGGTGGCCATGCGAGTGATGGCATGAATTCTGCCCCCATTCTGCTCGACCATGTTTGACTGGGTGTTTCATCTTTACGAAGGGCATTCGATCGCTCACGCCATTGGTGTGCTTGCCTTCGTCTGCGTGCTGGGCATGGCCTTTGGAAGCCTGAAGGTGCGCGGCATCGGTCTCGGCACATCGGGCGTGCTCTTCGCCGGCATCCTCGTCGGTCACTTCGGGCAGCCGGTGGATCATCACACCCTGGACTTCGTCAAGGAGTTCGGCCTGATCATCTTCGTGTTCAGCATTGGATTGCAGCTTGGGCCCGGCTTTTTCGCGGCCCTGCGGGAGCAGGGGCTGCGCTTGAACGCCCTGGCGGCAGTCATCGTGATCCTTGGGGCCATTCTCGCTCCACTCGCCGGCTGGCTCGTCGGGTTTGATCCGGCGGCCGTCCTCGGCATTTTCTCCGGCGCCTCCACCAACACTCCGGCGCTGGGCGCGGCGACGCAGGCTCTGTCCAGCACTGCCGGCGTGTCCGCGGACCGCTTGGCTCTGCCTGCGCTGGCCTATGCGGTCACCTATCCCATGGCCATTGTCGGCATCATTGGCACGCTGTTGATCCTCAAACGCGTCCTGAAAATTGATCCGGCTGCGGAGGCCGCGGCGTTCGCCGCGAAACACAAACGCAGGGTCGATCCCCTCAAGCGGCGCACCCTGCGGATTAGCAATGCCAACCTGGACGGAATGCGCATCGCCGACATTCCGGGCCGGTTGGAGTCGAAAATCAGCGTCGCCCGCGTCAAACAAGGGGAGCAGGTGCTGCCGGCCACCGAAGGCACGGTCATCCACTCGGGCGACCTCCTCGCCGTCGTCGGCAACCGTTCGGACATTGACCGATTCCAGCGCGTCGTTGGCGACTCTGTTGACGAGGATCTTGAGGAGGAAGGGGACGACATCACCTTCCGGCGCGTCGTCGTCACCGACCGCAAAGTCCTCGGCAAGACCGTGGGCGAGATCGATCTCGACGGGCGCTTCAGCGTCGCCGTGACCCGGATTACGCGGGCTGACATCGAGATGTCGGCGGTGCCGGGATTGAAGCTGCAATTCGGGGACATGATGCAAATCGTCGGCAGTTCCGATGACTTGGACAAGGCCGCCGCCGCCGTGGGCAACTCGCTCAAAGAAATCAAGGAGATGCACTTCATCCCGTTCTTCATTGGCATCTGTCTCGGCGTCGTCTTTGGCACCATGCCCATCGCCTTTCCTGGCATCCCGCAGCCGATCACCCTCGGTCTGGCGGGCGGCCCGTTGATCGTGGCTTTGATCCTTGGCCGGGTCGGGCGCATCGGCCGGCAAGTTTGGCACATGCCCACCAGCACCAATCTGGCCTTCCGTGAGTTCGGAATCGCCCTGTTCTTTGCGGCGGTCGGCTTGAAGGCGGGAGCTCAATTTTTTGCGACGGTGTTCAGTGCCACCGGCGTTCAGTGGCTGCTGGCGGGTGTCTGCGTGACCATGGTTCCGCTGATCCTGGCTGGCCTTTTCGCCCGCTTTGTCTTGAAGATGAACTTCATGGACCTCAGCGGTCTGCTCGCCGGCAGCATGACCGATCCGCCCGCACTGGCGTTTGCCTCGAACATTGCGGGCTCCGACGCGCCCAATGTGGCCTACGCCACGGTTTACCCCCTCACCACCCTCATGCGCATCCTGTCCGCGCAAATTCTGGTCATCGTTCTCTTCTCATGAAACCTCTGCTCCCCGGGCGCCTCGGCGAACCCACCATCCAATCGCCGCTGGCTGTCTCCGTGTCGGATGACGTGCTGGTACCGTCGGAGACGCAGTGGCCGCTCGGCGAGCCGCCGTCCGGCATGCTTTTGTTCGAGAAGGCCGGCCCCCGCCCCAGGCTGTTCTTCGACCCGGCCCGGACCCGCGCGGCGATTGTCACCTGCGGCGGGTTGTGTCCGGGCTTGAACAATGTGATCCGCTCGGTGACGCGCGAATTGAGGCGCGGCTACGGAGTGAATTCGGTCATCGGTATTCGCGGAGGCTATCGCGGTCTCGACCCGGGCCGCGGCAAGCCGCCGGTCGAACTGACAGACGATCTGGTCGAGGACATCCACAAGGACGGCGGCACCCTGCTGGGCACTTCGCGCGGCCCCGTGGACATGAAGATCGCCGTCGATTTTCTGATCAGCCAGGGCGTCAACATTCTCTTCACCGTGGGTGGCGACGGCACCCAGCGCGGAGGCAACGCCCTGTTTGAGGAGGCCAGCAGCCGCGGTCACGCGCTGGCGGTGGTCGGCATTCCCAAAACGATCGATAATGACGTGCGCTACGTGACACGGACCTTTGGCTACGGCACCGCGGTGTCGGAGGCGGTGCGCGTGATCCAAAGCGCGCATACCGAGGCGCGCAGCGTGGACAACGGTGTCGCTGTGGTGAAGTTGATGGGGCGTCACGCCGGCTTCATCGCCGCCGCCGCCACGGTAGCCAGTCAGGAGGTGAATTTTTGCCTGGTTCCCGAGCTGCCCTTCACCCTGGAGGGTGAGGGTGGTCTTCTGGCCGCGCTGGAGCGCCGGCTGGAGCGCAAGGGGCACGCGGTGGTGGTCGTGGCGGAAGGTGCGGGCCAGGAACTGCTCGCGGCCGGCGGTGAGCGCGACGCCTCCGGCAATCTCAAACTGCAGGATATCGGCGTGCATTTGAAAGACCGCTTCAACGCCCACTTCCAGGCGCGCGGCATTGAGATGACCCTGCGTTATTTCGACCCAAGTTATCAGATCCGCGGCTGTCCGGCCAACACGGAGGACGCGCTGCTCTGCGACCGCATGGCGCGTCATGCGGTGCATGCTGCCATGGCGGGCCGCACCGGCCTGGTCATCAGTTATCTCAACGGCCAGTTCGTGCATGTGCCGGTCTCTGAGATTGCCCAGGGCGGCAAGCGCCTTGATGTTGACGGCGAACTTTGGCGCGCCGTGCTCTCCTCCACCGGCCAACCGGTTCGCTTCAACTGAGCAGGGCCCTTCCACGTTCATGAATCCCCCGCGACAAACAGTCCCCACCCCGTCCGGTGACGCCTTGCGCGACGCCGCGAGCGTGGAACGTCTGACGCGGACTTTTACGAGCAGCCTGACAGTGGTGGATCTGGCGCGACCACTCCTTTCCCTGGACGAGAGCCAATCCGCACGGGCCGGGATCAAATTGATGGAGTCGTCTGGCGAGCAAGTCCTCGGCGTACGCCGCTCTGGACGTGCCGCTGGATGGGTTTCCCGCCCGACCCTGCCACCCGGAGGGCTTCTTGCCGATCACCTCAAGCTGTTTCAGGACGATGAAACGCTCGCAGACTCCGAGGGCATCCAGGCGGTCCTGGAGGGAATAACCGGGCGGGATCAGGTCTTTGTCCGCTGGCTGGGCAACGTTGCAGGCGTGGTGCACCGGACCGATCTGCAAAAAGCCCCGGTCCGCATGTGGCTGTTTGGCGTGGTGACGCTGCTCGAGGCAAATCTCACCTGGGCCGTGGAGGAACTCCACCCGCACGATGCCTGGACTGGACGGGTCACGGAAGGCCGGCTTCAAAAAGCCGTGACCTTGCGCGACGAACGCCGGCGCCGGGGCTCGAACTGCCGGCTCGTGGATTGCCTGCAAATCAAAGACAAGGTGGATGTACTAATGAAGGATGCCGCTCATATCAAGCTTCTGGGCCTGACCTCGAAACGGGAGGCGGACCGTTTTGGCCGTGACATTGAGACACTTCGGAATCAACTTGCCCATGGTCAGGAACTCGAAAATGCCCATCTGGCTACCGCCTGCCGCTTGGCGGCGTCTTTGGATGGCATTCTTCGTGCCGACATGGCCAGCAAACTGGTTCAGACTCGAAACAGCGCGATACCCCCTTAAACGATCATGAGCGCCCCCCTTGCCGGCTTGCTGTTCTCCCTCTTCCTGTTCATCGGCATTCTCCTGCTTATCGAGATTGGGCGTAGGATCGGATCCCGACGGTTTGCCAATGAGGGTGAATCCGCCTCCAAGGGCGTCGCCTCAGTGGTCGGCGCGGTCTTCGGGCTCATGGGTCTTGTCCTGGCCTTCCTCTTCTCCGGCGCGCTCTCCCGGTTCGACGACCGCAGGGCGCTGATTGTCGAGGAGGCCAACAACATTGGCACTGCCTGGCTGAGAATCGACCTGCTCCCGCCCGCTGATCAGCCCGCCATGCGCGATGCATTCCGCCGCTATCTCGACGCCCGGCTGGAGGCCTACAGCAAGTTGCCGGATTTTGGCGCGGCGATGTTGGCGTCCGGTCAGGCCAAGGCCATCCAGGGAGAAATCTGGACCCTGGCCACGCAGGCCACCCGTCAACCCGGCGCGGCTCATGCGCCAATGCTGCTTCTGCCCGCTTTGAATGCGATGTTCGATATTGCGACCACCCGGTTGGAGCGCGTCAATATGCATCCCCCGCTTGTGATCTTCGGCATGCTCAGCGTGTTCGCCCTCTCCTGTTCCCTGTTCACTGGCTACGAAATGGGCTTTCGCAAGCGGCTCAACCTCCTGCATTCTGGCGCTTTCGCCCTGGTTCTGTCAGTGACCGTTTATGTCATTGTGGATCTTGAGTATCCCCGGCTTGGCCTCATTCGCGTCGATGACGCCGACGAGATTCTGCGCCAGCTTCGCTTCGACCTGAACGCGGCCGATTGACCAACTATGGAACATCTGTCATTGAACGTGAAAACCAAACCTCACAGTACTTTCTGCTCGCGTGGCTCACGCCCCCGCTTTAGGAATGAGGGTTCGGCGCCATCAAATCCGGTCTCTTGATGAGCCTGTTCCGTGGCTCTGGCTGCCGCATTTCTCCCGCAACTCAAGACATTCATGATCGCACACCAACTCGACACTCAAAATGCAATTCTCCGCATTTGGCCGAAGACTGGACTGGAGGAGTCTGATTTTGCAGAGCTAGCGGCGGTGGTGGACCCCTTCATTGCTGACGCGGGTGCTCTAGCGGGCCTTATCATCGAGGCACCCTCGTTTCCGGGCTGGGAGTCCTTCGGAGCGTTGGCAGCCCACCTGCGCTTCGTTCGAGACCATCACCGGCACATCCGCAAGGTGGCGCTCGTGACAGACTCAGTCCTGGGCACGCTCGCCGAGAAGCTTGCATCGCACTTTGTGTCCGCTGAGATCCGTCACTTCGCTTCCTCGGAAGCGGCTGAGGCCGGGAAGTGGATTGTGGCGCCGGTGAACTGAACTTGACCATGACCGTTTCACGAATGTTTACTCCTGCCGTCCATCGCTCACATGGTGGCCATGCGAGTGATGGCATGAATTCTGCCCCCATTCTGCTCGACCATGTTTGACTGGGTGTTTCATCTTTACGAAGGGCATTCGATCGCTCACGCCATTGGTGTGCTTGCCTTCGTCTGCGTGCTGGGCATGGCCTTTGGAAGCCTGAAGGTGCGCGGCATCGGTCTCGGCACATCGGGCGTGCTCTTCGCCGGCATCCTCGTCGGTCACTTCGGGCAGCCGGTGGATCATCACACCCTGGACTTCGTCAAGGAGTTCGGCCTGATCATCTTCGTGTTCAGCATTGGATTGCAGCTTGGGCCCGGCTTTTTCGCGGCCCTGCGGGAGCAGGGGCTGCGCTTGAACGCCCTGGCGGCAGTCATCGTGATCCTTGGGGCCATTCTCGCTCCACTCGCCGGCTGGCTCGTCGGGTTTGATCCGGCGGCCGTCCTCGGCATTTTCTCCGGCGCCTCCACCAACACTCCGGCGCTGGGCGCGGCGACGCAGGCTCTGTCCAGCACTGCCGGCGTGTCCGCGGACCGCTTGGCTCTGCCTGCGCTGGCCTATGCGGTCACCTATCCCATGGCCATTGTCGGCATCATTGGCACGCTGTTGATCCTCAAACGCGTCCTGAAAATTGATCCGGCTGCGGAGGCCGCGGCGTTCGCCGCGAAACACAAACGCAGGGTCGATCCCCTCAAGCGGCGCACCCTGCGGATTAGCAATGCCAACCTGGACGGAATGCGCATCGCCGACATTCCGGGCCGGTTGGAGTCGAAAATCAGCGTCGCCCGCGTCAAACAAGGGGAGCAGGTGCTGCCGGCCACCGAAGGCACGGTCATCCACTCGGGCGACCTCCTCGCCGTCGTCGGCAACCGTTCGGACATTGACCGATTCCAGCGCGTCGTTGGCGACTCTGTTGACGAGGATCTTGAGGAGGAAGGGGACGACATCACCTTCCGGCGCGTCGTCGTCACCGACCGCAAAGTCCTCGGCAAGACCGTGGGCGAGATCGATCTCGACGGGCGCTTCAGCGTCGCCGTGACCCGGATTACGCGGGCTGACATCGAGATGTCGGCGGTGCCGGGATTGAAGCTGCAATTCGGGGACATGATGCAAATCGTCGGCAGTTCCGATGACTTGGACAAGGCCGCCGCCGCCGTGGGCAACTCGCTCAAAGAAATCAAGGAGATGCACTTCATCCCGTTCTTCATTGGCATCTGTCTCGGCGTCGTCTTTGGCACCATGCCCATCGCCTTTCCTGGCATCCCGCAGCCGATCACCCTCGGTCTGGCGGGCGGCCCGTTGATCGTGGCTTTGATCCTTGGCCGGGTCGGGCGCATCGGCCGGCAAGTTTGGCACATGCCCACCAGCACCAATCTGGCCTTCCGTGAGTTCGGAATCGCCCTGTTCTTTGCGGCGGTCGGCTTGAAGGCGGGAGCTCAATTTTTTGCGACGGTGTTCAGTGCCACCGGCGTTCAGTGGCTGCTGGCGGGTGTCTGCGTGACCATGGTTCCGCTGATCCTGGCTGGCCTTTTCGCCCGCTTTGTCTTGAAGATGAACTTCATGGACCTCAGCGGTCTGCTCGCCGGCAGCATGACCGATCCGCCCGCACTGGCGTTTGCCTCGAACATTGCGGGCTCCGACGCGCCCAATGTGGCCTACGCCACGGTTTACCCCCTCACCACCCTCATGCGCATCCTGTCCGCGCAAATTCTGGTCATCGTTCTCTTCTCATGAAACCTCTGCTCCCCGGGCGCCTCGGCGAACCCACCATCCAATCGCCGCTGGCTGTCTCCGTGTCGGATGACGTGCTGGTACCGTCGGAGACGCAGTGGCCGCTCGGCGAGCCGCCGTCCGGCATGCTTTTGTTCGAGAAGGCCGGCCCCCGCCCCAGGCTGTTCTTCGACCCGGCCCGGACCCGCGCGGCGATTGTCACCTGCGGCGGGTTGTGTCCGGGCTTGAACAATGTGATCCGCTCGGTGACGCGCGAATTGAGGCGCGGCTACGGAGTGAATTCGGTCATCGGTATTCGCGGAGGCTATCGCGGTCTCGACCCGGGCCGCGGCAAGCCGCCGGTCGAACTGACAGACGATCTGGTCGAGGACATCCACAAGGACGGCGGCACCCTGCTGGGCACTTCGCGCGGCCCCGTGGACATGAAGATCGCCGTCGATTTTCTGATCAGCCAGGGCGTCAACATTCTCTTCACCGTGGGTGGCGACGGCACCCAGCGCGGAGGCAACGCCCTGTTTGAGGAGGCCAGCAGCCGCGGTCACGCGCTGGCGGTGGTCGGCATTCCCAAAACGATCGATAATGACGTGCGCTACGTGACACGGACCTTTGGCTACGGCACCGCGGTGTCGGAGGCGGTGCGCGTGATCCAAAGCGCGCATACCGAGGCGCGCAGCGTGGACAACGGTGTCGCTGTGGTGAAGTTGATGGGGCGTCACGCCGGCTTCATCGCCGCCGCCGCCACGGTAGCCAGTCAGGAGGTGAATTTTTGCCTGGTTCCCGAGCTGCCCTTCACCCTGGAGGGTGAGGGTGGTCTTCTGGCCGCGCTGGAGCGCCGGCTGGAGCGCAAGGGGCACGCGGTGGTGGTCGTGGCGGAAGGTGCGGGCCAGGAACTGCTCGCGGCCGGCGGTGAGCGCGACGCCTCCGGCAATCTCAAACTGCAGGATATCGGCGTGCATTTGAAAGACCGCTTCAACGCCCACTTCCAGGCGCGCGGCATTGAGATGACCCTGCGTTATTTCGACCCAAGTTATCAGATCCGCGGCTGTCCGGCCAACACGGAGGACGCGCTGCTCTGCGACCGCATGGCGCGTCATGCGGTGCATGCTGCCATGGCGGGCCGCACCGGCCTGGTCATCAGTTATCTCAACGGCCAGTTCGTGCATGTGCCGGTCTCTGAGATTGCCCAGGGCGGCAAGCGCCTTGATGTTGACGGCGAACTTTGGCGCGCCGTGCTCTCCTCCACCGGCCAACCGGTTCGCTTCAACTGAGCAGGGCCCTTCCACGTTCATGAATCCCCCGCGACAAACAGTCCCCACCCCGTCCGGTGACGCCTTGCGCGACGCCGCGAGCGTGGAACGTCTGACGCGGACTTTTACGAGCAGCCTGACAGTGGTGGATCTGGCGCGACCACTCCTTTCCCTGGACGAGAGCCAATCCGCACGGGCCGGGATCAAATTGATGGAGTCGTCTGGCGAGCAAGTCCTCGGCGTACGCCGCTCTGGACGTGCCGCTGGATGGGTTTCCCGCCCGACCCTGCCACCCGGAGGGCTTCTTGCCGATCACCTCAAGCTGTTTCAGGACGATGAAACGCTCGCAGACTCCGAGGGCATCCAGGCGGTCCTGGAGGGAATAACCGGGCGGGATCAGGTCTTTGTCCGCTGGCTGGGCAACGTTGCAGGCGTGGTGCACCGGACCGATCTGCAAAAAGCCCCGGTCCGCATGTGGCTGTTTGGCGTGGTGACGCTGCTCGAGGCAAATCTCACCTGGGCCGTGGAGGAACTCCACCCGCACGATGCCTGGACTGGACGGGTCACGGAAGGCCGGCTTCAAAAAGCCGTGACCTTGCGCGACGAACGCCGGCGCCGGGGCTCGAACTGCCGGCTCGTGGATTGCCTGCAAATCAAAGACAAGGTGGATGTACTAATGAAGGATGCCGCTCATATCAAGCTTCTGGGCCTGACCTCGAAACGGGAGGCGGACCGTTTTGGCCGTGACATTGAGACACTTCGGAATCAACTTGCCCATGGTCAGGAACTCGAAAATGCCCATCTGGCTACCGCCTGCCGCTTGGCGGCGTCTTTGGATGGCATTCTTCGTGCCGACATGGCCAGCAAACTGGTTCAGACTCGAAACAGCGCGATACCCCCTTAAACGATCATGAGCGCCCCCCTTGCCGGCTTGCTGTTCTCCCTCTTCCTGTTCATCGGCATTCTCCTGCTTATCGAGATTGGGCGTAGGATCGGATCCCGACGGTTTGCCAATGAGGGTGAATCCGCCTCCAAGGGCGTCGCCTCAGTGGTCGGCGCGGTCTTCGGGCTCATGGGTCTTGTCCTGGCCTTCCTCTTCTCCGGCGCGCTCTCCCGGTTCGACGACCGCAGGGCGCTGATTGTCGAGGAGGCCAACAACATTGGCACTGCCTGGCTGAGAATCGACCTGCTCCCGCCCGCTGATCAGCCCGCCATGCGCGATGCATTCCGCCGCTATCTCGACGCCCGGCTGGAGGCCTACAGCAAGTTGCCGGATTTTGGCGCGGCGATGTTGGCGTCCGGTCAGGCCAAGGCCATCCAGGGAGAAATCTGGACCCTGGCCACGCAGGCCACCCGTCAACCCGGCGCGGCTCATGCGCCAATGCTGCTTCTGCCCGCTTTGAATGCGATGTTCGATATTGCGACCACCCGGTTGGAGCGCGTCAATATGCATCCCCCGCTTGTGATCTTCGGCATGCTCAGCGTGTTCGCCCTCTCCTGTTCCCTGTTCACTGGCTACGAAATGGGCTTTCGCAAGCGGCTCAACCTCCTGCATTCTGGCGCTTTCGCCCTGGTTCTGTCAGTGACCGTTTATGTCATTGTGGATCTTGAGTATCCCCGGCTTGGCCTCATTCGCGTCGATGACGCCGACGAGATTCTGCGCCAGCTTCGCTTCGACCTGAACGCGGCCGATTGACCAACTATGGAACATCTGTCATTGAACGTGAAAACCAAACCTCACAGTACTTTCTGCTCGCGTGGCTCACGCCCCCGCTTTAGGAATGAGGGTTCGGCGCCATCAAATCCGGTCTCTTGATGAGCCTGTTCCGTGGCTCTGGCTGCCGCATTTCTCCCGCAACTCAAGACATTCATGATCGCACACCAACTCGACACTCAAAATGCAATTCTCCGCATTTGGCCGAAGACTGGATTGGAGGAATCTGATTTTGCAGAGCTAACGGCGGTGGTGGACCCCTTCATTGCCGATGCGGGCGGGCTGGCGGGTCTAATGTCCGGCCATTGCAGCAGTCATTCATGCCAACAAATCTCCGATCTTTCATAAGCCGCTGCGGCTGCGCCTTGCCCGCAGCCCTGCTGGCGGCTTGCGCTGGGCTGCCCTCAACCGAGGGTCGTCCGGAAACTCGAGCCGTGCCTGCCTCGTCTTCCGGCGGCAAGCTGGACAGTCTCCGCTCCTTCAGCTCCAAACACACCAGGCAATCAGGCATCCGTTTGATCCGCAATGGTCCGGAGGCGCTGGCGGCGCGACTGGTCCTGGCTGCCAGCGCGTCCAGGGCTTTGGACGCGCAGTATTACATCTGGCACAATGACGCGTCGGGCCACCGGCTTGCCCGCGAGCTTCTGCGCGCCGCCGATCGCGGCGTACGGGTGCGTCTGTTGCTCGATGACCTGGGGTCCACCGCTTCGGATGAGAGTCTGCTTTTGATCAACCAGCATCCCCATATCGACGTCCGGCTGTTCAATCCCGTCACCAGCCGAAGCGCCAAAATCCTCAGTGCGCTGGCGGATTTTGGCCGAACCAATCATCGCATGCACAACAAGGCGTTCATCGCGGACAACCAGGCTGCCATCGTTGGTGGACGCAACATTGGCGACGAGTACTTTGGCTCGGATGAGGAGATGAACTTCGTCGATTTTGACGTGCTCGCGGCGGGGCCGGTTGTGGGGGAAATCTCGGAGTCCTTCGACCGCTTTTGGAACAGCCCCTATTCCATCGGCATTGCCGAGATGGCGGGAAGCCCGTCCTCACCTGAACCATTTGACATCCTGCGCCGGCGGTTCGAGGAGCGCGTCGAAAACGAACCTGTCAATGCCCGGGTTCAGCGCGCTCAGCAAGCCCTGGCCGCTGACCTCCGTCAAGGGCGGCTGAATTTAACCCCCGCCACCGCCAAAGTGGTTGGCGACGATCCGGACAAAGTGAAGGGCTGGGCCGCGGACGGGACCAACATGGCCGGTCAGATTCGGCCGGTTCTGCTGCAAAGCGAGAACCGCGTCATTCTCGTGTCGCCCTATTTCGTGCCCGGCAAAGCGGGGGTGGAAACGCTGGCTCAGCTCGCCGCCAAAGGCGTGGAAGTGATCGTTCTTACCAACTCGCTGGCCTCCAACGACGTGCCGGCGGTGCATGCCGGCTACCGGCGCTATCGCAAGCCCCTGCTGCGCGCCGGGGTACGCTTGCACGAATTCAAATTCAGCCTTCCCCACGCGGTCGCAGGCGGTTTGCTCCCGGGTTCAAGCACGGCGGGATTGCATGCGAAGACGTTCAGCTTCGACGCGCGCGGTTTCTTCGTCGGCTCCATGAACCTGGACCCGCGCTCCGTGCGCTGGAACACTGAGACCGGCATTCTGGTGGACTCTCCCGGACTCGCCGAACAACTGACCCACCGGTTGCTTGAGGTGATTGAGCGGCAATCGTATCGCGTTGAGTTGCGAGGAAACCGCATCGTCTGGACCGGCATGGAAAACGGGCAAGCCGTGACCTTTGAATCGGAGCCCAAGGCCTCCAGGGGATTGCGCCTGAAGACCTGGCTCCTGGGCTTGCTTCCCATCGAGAGCCAGATATGACTCGAGTCGTTCGCAAATCCATCTGACACCATGTTGAACCTGACCATCACCGCCCTTGTCCTGGTCGCCCTCACAGTGGCCGTTCATGCCTTGGGGCTGGCCGTCTTGTTGCGCCGCTTGCAGTTGTCGCCCCATGAGATGCCGCAAACTCTCCTGCCTGTCACTTGGATGCTCGTTCGCGTCGTCTGGATCCTGCTCCTGCTCCATGTGGCCGCGGTCAGCCTGTGGGCCCTCTTCTATCTGCGCTGGGGCTTGTTTCCAGATGCGGAGTCGGCCTTCTACTTCTCCGGTGTCACCTATGCCACCATTGGTTACGGCGACCTCGTGCTGCCGCCACCGTGGCGCATTTTCAGCCCGATCCAAGGTCTGACCGGCATCCTGATGTGCGGCTTCTCGGGCGCCTTCTTTTTTGCCGTGGTCACACGGCTCTTTGCCGCCCGGCTAAAGCCTTGATGACGAACGAGGAAGGGTTTGTATGGAGGATTGATCTGGAAGCTTTATGAAAATACGAGTCGCCGTTTTACCTGTCGCCCTGGCCGTGCTGGGCGCTTGTTGGTTCTCTTCCTGTTCATTGGTCGGTTTGCGCCGGGAGGTGACGGCTTTGGAGCGGCACGGCGGAGTCACCCTCAGCATCTCCCCTCTGCCGGATGGCAAAGCCCCTACTTACGCGCTGGCGTGGCGGGGCGAGGACGGCAGGCCGAAAGACTCAGCCGGTTTTCAAACGGTGCGTCCCGATGGCATCGCCGCGTTCACCTTGTTGCTCGGCGAAACCTACCGTGTTGGCGCGTTCACCGATGAGAATGGCAACGGCGCCTTCGACGCGGGCGAGCCTTTTGCGATGCGGCGCGATGTGGCGCCCGTTTCCCTATCCGATCCCTCGGCGCAACCGATCATACTGACCCTGACATTGACCCGCGATCACGGACTCGCCGCCGGCACGGTGATCCGAATGCCAAAGGAAAACCGTGAGTTGGGCGGCAAACTCAACCTGGCATTGGGCGACGTTGTCTCGCTCGACGAACCGCGTTTCGCCGAAAAAGCGGGCAGCGGCGGACTTTGGCGTCCGCTCGATTTTCTTTCCGGCAACACCCTGGGCCTTTACTTCACCGAACCCTACGACGCGAAGCGCATTCCGCTGGTGCTCGTCTATGGCATCGGCGGCAGCCCGCAGGACTGGCGTTATTTCATCGAAAACTTTGACCGCTCACGTCACCAACTGTGGTTCTTCCACTATCCAAGCGGCATGAGGCTGGACCGGGTGTCCGGCGCGCTGTCCCGTTCTTTGCGCCTGCTGCGGCAGCGCCATGGCTTTGGCGAATGCCATCTCGTGGCGCACAGCATGGGCGGCCTGGTGGCGCGCCCGGCACTGACTGAGGCGGTGGCCCGGGAGGGCGAGAATTTCATCCCGCGCCTCATCAGCATCTCGACGCCCTGGGGCGGCCACAAAGCGGCCGAGTCAGGCATCCGGCATTTGAAGAAGCCGGTGCCGTCCTGGCTGGACGTAGCGCCGAACAGCCCGTTTCTCACCAAGCTCTACGCCACCCCGCTGCCGCATGGGACCACGCATCATTTGATTTATGGTTCGATTGAGAAGGGTCCATTCTGGTTGAAGGAACCCAATGACGGCGTGGTCACCATCGCCAGTGAGACCGACCTGCGCGTGCAGCGCGCCACCACCTCGGTCCGCCATCTCTTCCATGAGCATGTCGAGATTTTGAACCAGCCTCAAACGCTGGAACTGGTTCACAGCTACTTGATTGGCGGTGGCAACTCTGGCCACTAAATCCGGCGAGGCATCCGGCGCCATCCGCGCGCGGGTGGAAACCGTGCGCGCCGTGCAGGCGGAGCGTTTCCAAAAACATCCCGGCGCCCACATCAACACGTATTGTTTGCATGAAGGCGCTTCTCGCCGTGTGGTTTGCGTTGCTTGTCCCCGTAGTCGCGGAGGATGGGAAAGCGAAGGTTTCCACGCTGGCCGAGACGGAACTCAAGGACTTCGAGAAAAACCCGGAGCCGGTGCGGGAGTTGATCCGTGCGGCCTTGGCGCTGACGCGGATGAACCTCACCTACACCTTCACCTCGCACGATCCGAAACGCGGCGGCATGGATTGCTCGGGGACTATCTATCATCTGTTGCACAGCCGGGGCCTCACGGACACGCCGCGGCAGTCGGACCAGATTTGCCGGTGGGTCATGGAAAAGGGGACGTATCACCGCACGGAGAAAGCAGCCTCGCTGAAGGACGCAGCCTTCAGCGTGCTCGCGCCGGGAGATTTGCTTTTTTGGTCCGGCACTTACGAATCCGCCAAGCGCGGCCTGCCCATCACCCACGTCATGCTTTTTCTCGGCTACCGCCAAAGCGATGGCAAGCCGGTCATATTCGGCGCGAGCGACGGGCGCAGCTACGAAGGGCAGCGGCGGCGCGGAGTGAGCGTGTTCGACTTCCACCTGCCCAAGGCGGGCGGCAAAGCGGCCTTTCACGGTTATGGGAAAGTGCCCCGCCTTTCCAAGGCGGACTCAAAATCCGAAATCCGAAGCCCGAAATAAGAGGGGGGGATTTTTTACCCTCCATCCCCCACCCGCCTCGGAGAGGCGGGGTACTTTGGATCACACCGCCTCCGGCACCTCGAAACCGGTGCGGTACTCGCGCTTCAGCAGCGCCAGCGCTTCCGGGGTCGCCGTGTCGCCGATGAAGGTTTCCTTCTCCGCGTCGATCTCCAGCAGCGCGCCCAGCTTGATGTCGAGTTTGCCGGCGTCCAGCTCGTTGTTTTGCAGGTGATCGTGGAAATCGGCGATCACATCGTTCCACGGCTGGAAGCCTTGCAAGGCTGCTTCCGTCTGCTCGCGGGTGCTGGTCTGCCCGAGCTGCCAGGAGATGTTGCCCAAGTGGCACCACGCGCTGGAGTAGTGGATCTCTTCGATCTCGCCTTTCAGTGTATCGGTCTTGCGATTGCGCATCGCCTCGATGAAATTTTCCGCATGGCTCTTGCCGCCGTCGCCGGAGAACGCTTGCAGCTTTTTCCCCTCCGCGTCGAACGCCGTGCCGCCGCCGCGGCCGCCGGTGTAGTAACCGCCTTCGCACTCGATGACCAGGAACGCCTTGGTCTTGCGGCGCATATAGACGTCGTCCGCCTTCACGCCTTTTTTCAGCGGCAGGTTGTGCACGTCCACGATGACCGGCACGTCTCCCGTGTCGATGTAGGTGAAGTGGGTGTTCGGCGTCTCGCCGGCATCGTCCCAGCCGAAGCGTCCGCCGCCCGCCAGCACGCGCTTCGGCAGCTTCACCTTGTCGCGGAAGACCACGTTGCGCAGGTCGTCGAGGAGGTGCGGTCCCCAGTTGCCCAACTCGCCGTTGCCGGTGTTCCAGACCCAATGCCAGTCGTAATGAAACTCCTCGCGGAACATCGGCTCGTCCTGCGCCGGGCCCAGCCAGAGGTTGTAATCCACCGTGTCCGGCGGCGGCAGCGGCGTGTCGCGTTTGCCGATCGACTGGCGCTGTCCGTAGCGGTTGCAGCGCACGTACTTCATTTTTCCGATCGCGCCACTGTCGAGGAAAGCCTTGATCTGCTCCTGCAGCGGATCGCTGCGCTGCTGCGTGCCGCCCTGCACGATGCGGCCATGCTTGCGCGCCGCCTCCACCAGCTTGCGCCCTTCCCAGATGTTGTGGGAGACCGGTTTTTCCACATAGACATCCTTGCCCGCCTGGATGGCCCAGATGGAGGCCAGCACATGCCAGTGGTTGCCGGTGGAGATCACCACCGCGTCGATGGTTTTGTCCTCGATCACGCCGCGCGGGTCCGCCGCCGTGGAAGCCGTCGGATAGACCTCCTTCGCTCGCGCCAGCACTTTGCTGTCCACGTCGCACAGTGCTGCCACCTCCACGTCCGGGATTTTGGAGAACCAAGCCGCCGACTGCATCCCGCGTCCGCCCAGGCCGATGAAGCCGACACGGATTTTCTCATTGGCTCCCAAGACACGGGAAGCGGACAAAGCCGTGGCGGCAAGGACGGACTGGCGGAGGAAAGTGCGGCGGGTGTTCATGGTGGCAGGCATCATGCAAGCAAACGGCCGCCATTTCCAGAACTTTTCACGGTCATAGCCTTGCGATCTTTTTACCGAATGGCCTGTCAAGGGCTGAGATGTTGAGGGTCCGGGTCAGAACAGGGGATCTCTCTTCGATAGAGCTTGGGTGGCGCCATTCATTTGTCCAAGAGCGCGGCGACCTCTTTCTCGATGTCGAGCGCATGCGCGCCCGCCATAGCCGCGATGGTCCCATCCCGTGCGATGACAATGACAAGAGGAATAACGCTGACGCCGGCCGCTTCAAGCTCTTCGAGGTTGACCGCTCGATTCAGCGCATTGCCCCACTTCTTCTTGTCAATGACAGCGACAGCTTTGGAACGATCTGAATCCACAGTGACGGCAATCAATTCGACCTCCCCTTTCCACCGGGGATTGTCCGTCAGGATCGTTTGCAGCTTGCTCACGACCGGATAGCAAGTTGGACACCACGATGCCCAAAAATCAAGCACCACGACTTTGCCACGATAATCCGCGAGCTGGCGCGATGGGGCGCCATCGAGCGAAGTCAGCTTTAGTCCGGGCATGGGTTTTCCGATGAAGGCATCATAGGTCGCATCGGACACGCCTCCAATCTCAAGCGGCGCCCGCATCAAAGCGACTTTGATCGCGGCCTCATCGGCCGGCGGGATGACCGTAAGAACGAGTTTCGTTCCCACAGGTCCGCGAATGAGGCTTGCGGCCTCGCCAACGGTCTTCTCATCGAGCAACGTTTCCTTACCGTTGATCTCGACCGAAACGAGCCGGGCGCCCTCGCGGATCAGGCCCGATTCGTCAGCGGGTGACTTGGGGACAACCTTTCCAACATAGAGGATGCCCCCTCTCGCATTTAACGCAAGACCAACGCCGGAGAGAACGGGATAGCTCTTGGCTTCGGTTTCTTGAGCATGCGTCTCATGGATGAGCAAGCTGAAGAGCCAGGATGCGGCAAGAATGACGACGGGCAGTTGGTTCATTTTGGTCTGCTCCGATTGAAAATGGCGCCAATGGCCGCCCCTAAAAACATGCCAATGTAAATGAACGCCGCGTTCTTCATCGCAACGCCGGCGACTGTTCCCAAAACTGAGCCAATGGCAATGCCGCATCCCACGGCTCTGCCCCATTTCACAGCCTTCCCTGGGCAACCGCATTGTGTTTCTGTTGTTTGTTGTGATTTCATAATTTGTGATGTGTTTGTTGCCGCCTAACGGCAGGAGTCGCTGAAGTTCAACCAATACCATCTCGTCCATAATACACTGCCGACCGGTTTGTGTCACTTTTTCCCCTCCAACAGCATTTTCGACATTTCGATGCCGACCTTTGCCACGCTGGCGACCTGTCCTTGGTAGGTCTTCAGGATGTCCAGTTGGCCCGGGCTGAGAAACTCGGCGGCGCGCTCCTGCACGACCTGCGCGTTCGCTTCGATCTGCTGAAGCTGCCGGTTGATCATCTCGTCCGTCAACCGCGCGGGGTCCAGGTGTCAGAAAAGGAGGTGCGGGGGATTGAAGCTGGAAAAGCGGGCTTGCTATTTCGCACCCTTCCTCGCCGCCGTTCGCCACCACGCGATGAGCGGCCCCAGCCAGAGTAAATTCAGCCAGATGATGTGGCGCACGGCGAACTCCATACGGTAAAAAAACCAGTTCGTTTTGATGAACCCGGTGGCGGCGGGGCTGTTCACCTCCGACGCCTGAGCCAAACCGCCGAGCGCAAATTCATGCGCGAGCGCCACGCCGCCCAGCGCCGCTTTCCAGGCCACCGCGCAGCCGCCAAACGCCAGCCAGCCCAGCGCAAGCCCCCCGAAAGCCCACACGCCTGCGGCAAATCCGCCGCACGCAAACAGCCCGAGCGCGCAGCCGCCCCACGGCATCAGACCGACCGCTATCGCGCCGACGCTGACCGGCGCGATGGCGATTCCACCGAAGGCGAACAGCAAACCGTAAGCGCGATTGCCGACCGCGATCCACGCTTTCACCGGATCCTGGTCCATGACGCTCTCATCGAGCCGGACATGAACCAGCGGCCATCCGAGCCAGACGGTTTTGCTGCGATATTCCCGGATGGGTTGGTTGCCGGCCAGCCGCGCCGTGACGTGCCCGGACAAAAACTCACGCTGTTTTTTCTTCGCCCAGAAAAACATTGCCAGCATCATCGCGGGGTAGGCCACACAGATGGCGATCACCGCGCCAATGAAAATGCCCGAAGCAGGGCGGGCGGATTTTGCCCCCCAAAGAACGACCGTTCCCAACAACACGGAAAACACCACGATCAAAAGACACAGCCAGCGGCCAAAAAACTTCACAAACTCCCGCTCGCGTTCCGTTCGCGCGCTGTCGAGACTCATGCGATAGCCGATCCACGCGCCGAAAATGCCCAGCAAGGGGCCGAGAATGGCGTACAGCAATCCCATTCCCGCCGCGCTTTTTGCCGCCGCGCTTCCTTGCGCCGCCGCCGCGCCCAGCGTCGCGGCTTTGGCGGAACCCGTGAGCACGGGCAGCGACGCCAGCACCGCCAGGGTGAATGTCGTACCGGGCGAAGTCCGCTGCAACGCGCTTTCGACGAACGCGAGAACCTCCTCGTGCAACAGTTTTCGTCCGCGGGAAAGCCGCTGCTTCACGGCGTCCTCGCTCAATTCCAGATTTTGCGCGACGGCTTCGATGGATTGGTGCTCGCGATAAAACAAAACGAGCGGTTCGCGGTAAATTTCGGGAATCTTCTCCAGCGAGCGCCAGAGGATCGCCTGCTCCTCGCGGCCGATGACTTCATCGTGTGGCAGCGGTTCCCGCGCCGGCGATTCATCAATGCCGTCGAGCGACTCCGCCGCATGGCTGGGTTCGCGTCCCTGCCGCCGCAGCCAGTTGTGGATGAGGTTGCGCGCAATGCCGCAGAGCCACGAACGCAGTTTGCCCGGCTCGCGGAGTTGCCGCAGTTGTTGCCACGCCGTGACGAAGGTTTCCTGCGCGAGATCTTCGCTGTGGCTCAAGCTGCCCGTGGCGCTGTAAGCCAGCGAGCAAACGAGCGATTGGTAACGCGCCACGATCTGGCCGAAGGCATCGCTGTTGCCCGACAGGCTTTCGGCGACCAGACCGGCGTCGTCACATGCGGAGAGAGTCATGGCTTTGGCTGTCATCATATCATCGCATCAGTGGCGGGCACAGCCGGAAAGGTGACAGAAAACCCTTGAAAGCCAGGTAAAATCCAGACACGCTTCTCTTCACGCGCTTTCCATGAGATGGTCGTGATCCCTTTTCAAAGCAAAGTTCATAACACCCTCCGGCAAATATGATCTCCCGACTATCCTCTTGCCTCGCACTGCTTGCCCTCGCCACCGCGGGGCTGCGGGCCGCGACCCCTGATGCCCGCAACACCGACGAAAGCAAGGTGGGCGCCTATACCCTGCCGGAAATCCTCGTCACGAAAGACGGCCGGCGCGTCACGGACACAGCGCTTTGGCAAAGCGTCCGCCGCGGCGAGCTGCTGGAGGATTTCGCTTTCAGCACCTACGGCCATACCCCGGATATCCCGGTGCGGCTGCGGGCGGAGGTCATCGCGTCAAAACCCGATGCCGTCGGCGGCCTCGCCACGCGCACCCTGGTCGAACTGCATTTTTTTGATGAACCGTCAGCACCGAAGCTCACGCTCATGCTGTATGTGCCGAATGCGGCGCGCGGACCGGCGCCGGTGTTGCTGGGGCTCAACTATTATGGCCTGGCCAGCGTGGAGCCTGATCCTTCGCTGCCGTTGACCGAACAATGGATGCGGCCCACCGCGGATATGGGCATCGTGAACAACCGGGCGACCGAGGCGACGCGCGGCATACACGCTTCCCGCTGGCCGCTCGATTTGGCCCTGCGCCGCGGTTACGCGGTGGCGACCTATTACTACGGCGACCTGGAGAGCGATCATCCCGAAGGCTGGCGCGACGGGCTGCGCGGATACCTGCTGCGGCGGGGAGGCCGCGAGGCCCGCGGCCCGCACGAGTGGGGAGCCATCGGCGTGTGGGCGTGGGGGTTGAGCCGCTCCCTCGACTATCTTCAAACGCATCCCGGAATCGATTCGCAACGCGTGACTGTCTTCGGCCACTCACGCCACGGCAAGACCGCGCTCTGGGCCGGCGCGCAGGACGAGCGCTTCGCCGCCGTGATCTCGAACAACAGCGGCGAGGGCGGCGCCTCGCTCGGCCGCCGGGATTTTGGCGAGCGCATCGCCGATTCCGTGCGTGTGAACATCTTCTGGTACTGCGAGCATTACCGAACCTTCGTTGGCCGCGCCGCCGAGCGTCCCGTCGATCAACACATGCTGCTGGCGCTCGCCGCGCCGCGCCCCCTCTACGTGGCCAGCGCGACGCTCGACCTCGGCGCCGATCCGCGTGGCGAGTTCCTGAGCGCGGCACATGCCGCACCGGCATATTCCCTTTTCGGTCACGAAGGACTCGGCACGGACGAAATGCCGCCGCCCGACACCGCAATCGGCGACCGCATCGGCTACCACGTCCGCACCGGCGCGCATGACATCACCGCTTACGACTGGGAAAAGTTTCTCGATTTCCTCGACCGAACACTCCCCGCGTCGCGTTAGTGGGCTCGATTTCCCGGAAGCGGATGATGGCAGGTGGCCTGTGGGGCGAGCCGCTGGCTCGCCGTGCGGTTGGAGGCAGAGTGCGACCGAGCCGGTCGCACCACATGGCGCGCCGCCATTCGCCTCTGCCCGTCAACTTGGATGGAATGCGCCAATAGTGGACTCGATTTCCCGGACGGAGTTGAGGGCGGTTTTGCCGGAGAGGGACGGTGTGACACACCGCGCTCACGAAAAACGGGCGGGTTCACGTCGATCAAATAGAAAGCGACTCCCGTTCCAAGACACCTTTATTCACAAGTATGGTTCGGACCATCAGGGGAGCAACATCGAAATATTGCGCCGCTTCGGTGATATCTTCTTCATCGGGTTCATGAGTATCGAGTTTTTCCATTAGCGTGTCAAAAGGACACAAGAGCTCTTGCGCAAACGCACGCTGAAATTTCTGCCGCGAAGTTTTCGTGCGGGTGGCCGGACGAAGTCTTTCATTATTGGCATAATAAAGATGATCTCCGATCAAGCGACTAACCACAAACCGGCGACTCGTCGAGAATCGTTTACTAAAATAAATATCATATCCGCCATCTGTTTTTGTCCTCAAGCCGATGGGCATGTTGGTTGGACCGATCGATTCCCCGGCGAGCATTTCCCTGGGTGCTCCCAGCAGTCCCGCCAGTTTTTCATTGTTGAGCGGCCCGCCGCCAAGCCCCCAACGTTCTCTGGCGAATTTTGCAAGCCTTGTACCTTTTTGCCACGGGAACCCTCCCAAGGCTTCCGCTCCAATCTGAGCGTCTAAATCCGGGATGGTTACTCGATAGCCACCATGCCTGGGTTCGCCGCGCTCCGAGGCGAGTTCGAGTATTGGTCTCAAAGAGTCGATTGTTGCATGTCGAGCCTCTGCAACGACTTCTTCAAATGCAAATTTCCCCAACTGATCCCGGTTTTCGATAAACTGCCGCAGCAATTCTTCCGGCGCTTCATCCGGATCATAACCAGCCAACGCTTCCAGCTTGCGCAAATCTCTCAATTCCGGATCCTGGCGTTCCGCCCTGACCTCGGCCCACAAATCGGGCAGCCTTTTGTCTTGTACATGGAGTGCGTCATGTCGAGATAATACGGATTCGATGAATTCGTCTATACGCTGCTCGAACTCCTCGGCTGTGACGGTTGACACGATCTCGTTGAGATATCGAATCGGCTCGTAAAGTGCAGGCTTGAAAGAAGTCCTTGCCTGCACTTCCACATAATCACCATCACTTGCAAAACTCACATTAGGCCACACATAGCCGCCTCCAACAGACGCCATGCTATGGGCCAAACGCCATTCGATGTCCGTCCATTTGGCCGGCATCGGTTCCCAACGTAGCCGCCACCAATTTGCCGCAAACCACGTCGCAAGGTGCCAAGCGCATCCCCGCATGTGGTTGCGCACCGTTTTCGCGCTTAAATCTTCCAGCCTCGTCGCGTATTGATCGCCCACGAGCAATCCGATAGCTGCATAAAAAGAACGGTCGATCTCGTTGCCGGTATCGCGTGACAACCAGTCGAATTCGAATTGCATTCGTTCAAGCATGGGCATTCCCCCATCTGGCGATCACTTTTTCTCGGAAGACATCCTCAACCGGCATTGGATATCCATGATAAGTACCGTTTGCGGAGTTCTCAAGTTGAGCTTCTAGCGGAATGCCTTCAGCCGATACAGACCATACATTTGACGGGTAACCCCTTCCGTCCCAAAAACTCACAAGGCCGCAACGTATGCCCTCCCGGAGTAGCTCAAGAGCCTCACCGCGTCGAAAAATACCCGCTCCATCACACAGCGTCTTGTCGGCTCGAGGAGCTGCTGGTGGTGTTAGACCAAAGTCACCGGGATTGCGCTTGTGTTCTGGGTTCCCACCATAGCGCACTTCCCCGGCTAGGCGATTCAAGGCTTCAGTGTCCGCGATGCTGGCAATCTTACGCTTGTAGTTGAATCTCGTTCGTTTTTTGAACATTGTCAGTCGGTAGGGTAAAACGATACAATGAGGGTGCCGGAGTCAATCATTGAAGAACAGGGGCAAAGCAAAATTTGGTGCCTTCAGTGATCATTTTTGGGAGATGTGGTTATGGGACAATAAGAAGGACAAATTATAGCCCTCGATTTGAGACTTGACAAGAGCATCCCCGACTTTCCCTCGATTTCTCGGATTTGCGAGTGGGCGGATGTAGTGGGCCGTGGAGCGACCGGCTCGGTCGCTCCCCCATACGGCGAGCCAGCGGCTCGCCCCACAAGCCGCTCCGCATCGGAGTTGAGGGCAATTTCCCCGCGGTTGCGGTTGCCGATCCATTGTGGCAAACTGGAGCCATGAGCGTCATCACCCGTCTGGTCAGCGAGATCGAATCCGCGCCCGAACCCGTGCAATCGGAGGTGCTGGACTTCGTGCTGTTTGTGAAGGCGCGGCATCGCGGCGCCGAGGTGGCGGAGCGCATCCGGAAAACACCGGGGGTCTGCGGAGGGGAAGCCTGCATCGGCATGACGCGAATCGCGGTCTGGATGCTGGAGGAAGCCTGGCGGCTGGGAGCAAGCGACGATGAACTGCTGCGGGACTACCCGGGCCTCAATGCCGAAGACCTCTCCGCCGCGCGGGCCTATGCGCAAGCGCATCCGGAAGAGATAGAGAAGGCCATCCGGGAGAATCAGGACGCTTGATG
>CAZNKC010000002.1:0-37607 GCA_964573315.1 uncultured Verrucomicrobiaceae bacterium
GGCGCACCATGCCGCATCACGGCATGACCCCGCACATCTCCGGCTCCAGCCTCTCCGCGCAGACCCGTTACGCAGCCGGCACGCGCGAGATACTGGAGTGCTGGTTCGAAGGCCGCCCCATCCGCGATGAATACCTCATCGTCGATGGCGGCAAGCTGGCAGGCACCGGCGCTCATTCCTACAGCGCAGGCAACGCCACCCAAGGCGCGGAAGAAGCCGCCCGCTTCAAAAAAGGCTGACCGCCAGCGGACCGCCTCCTACTCGTCCTCGTCCTCGTCCTCGTCCTCGTCCTCGTCCTCGCCCTCGCCCTCGCCCTCGCCCTCTCGTCCTCGCCCTCCTGCCCGTCCTCAATGCGGGCAGGAGGACATGGAGCGGGACTCGCCAAAGCCCCGCAGCCATCGCGTGCAGCATAGGCTTTCCGACCTTGCTTGGATCGCTCATCGTCCTGGTTGTCGCCTTGATTTATAACAATGCGACTCGCCCCGCGCGTTATCCGAAGTATTGGTAACGCCTCTGCATGAAAACCGCCGTCTTCAGCACCAAATCCTACGACCGCGAATTCCTGAGCGCGGCGAACCCCGATGCGTGCCACGAACTGGTGTTTGTGGAGAACCGCCTGCGCACGGACACCGTCGGGCTGGCCGCGGGCTGCGCCGCGGTGTGCGCGTTCGTGAACGACGTGCTCGACGCTCCGGTCCTGAAAGCGCTGCATGAGACCGGGACTCGCTTCATCGTCATGCGTTGCGCCGGTTATAACAACGTCGATCTCAACACCGCGCGCAGCCTTGACATCAAAGTGGCCCGCGTTCCCGCCTATTCACCCTATGCGGTCGCTCATCCAGGACGACGTGTTGATGCGCCTCGTGAGCTTCCCCAACGTCCTCGTCACCAGCCACCAAGCCTTTTTCACCAAAGAGGCCATGACCAACATCGCCACCACCACGATGTCCAATCTCAGCGACTTCGAATCCGGTCAGCCTTGCCCTAACCTCGTGTCCTGAGACCGCATGAACGTCCACGTCCTCCAGCATGTGCCCTTTGAAGGCATCGGCAGCATCGAGCCGTGGCTTTTGTCGCACGGCGCCGTCATCGGGCGCACGCGTTTTTTTGAAAAAGACTGGAGCTTGCCGGATATTGAAAGCCTGGACCTCCTCATCGCCATGGGCGGACCGATGAGCGTCAACGATGAAACGGAACTGCCCTGGCTCGACCACGAAAAACAATTCATCCGCGCGGCCATCCGGCAAGGCGTCGCCGTGCTCGGCGTCTGCCTCGGCGCGCAACTCATCGTCAGCGCCCTCGGCGCGCGTGTCTTCCGCGCGCCGCAGCGCGAGATCGGATGGTTTGACATCGCAGCCGTCCCAGGACCGGCGGACACGTTTCGTTTCCCGGACGCGATGACCGTCTTCCACTGGCACGGCGAAACCTTCGACCTGCCCGCCGGCGCGATCCGGCTGGCCCAAAGCGCCGCGTGCGCCAACCAAGCTTTCCAGATCGGCGCGAACGTCATCGGCCTGCAGTTTCACCTGGAGACTACGCCCGAGAGCGCCTGCGCCATCATCACCCACTGCCGGGACGAATTGGCGAAGGGCGAGTTTGTGCAATCCGAGGCCACGATCCGCGCCGCGCCTCCCGCCGCGTATGCCCGCATCAACGAAGTGATGAACGGCGTCCTCGACCATCTCACCCGTGCGCGCGGCTGAAACGCAGCGCAAATCGTTGTCACGGCGGATGACCGCCGTTATTGTCGCCGATGCAAGCACCCCGGGAAATCACCACAGGCCACAGCCTCCAACCACGGCTGCGCGTGTTTGCGGGCCGGCGGCTTGTTCTCGGCTGGGGCAAAATCATGCTGCTGCGGCATCTCCAGGAAACCGGCTCCATCGCCGAGGCCGCGCAGCGCATGGACATCTCCTACAATCACGCCTGGACCCTGCTCCGCACGATGAACGAAAGCTTCCGCCAGCCGCTCGTCACCACCACCCGCGGCGGCAAAAACAAAGGCGGCGCCACCCTCACCGAAGCCGGCGCGCAAGTGGTCGCGATTTACGCCGCCATGATCGCCGAGAGTGAGAAGGCAACGCTCAAATCCTGGAAGCAACTCCGCAAGCTCCTGCGCCCCGCGGACAAGCCGCAAGCCATCGAATAGGCCGCCCGCGAAACTGTGGGAAAAACCTCATGGCCGTGGCCGGTCCAGCCGCCTGTCAACATAGGAGCACGGGTGCCCGCCCGTCGTTTTCAGCGTCCCCCGCCGAAAACCCCTCCAACCCCGGCGCAGCCGCACTTTTTGTTGGCGCTGGCAAACTGGAAGCTCACCCCCCTTTTGCAACTTCCCCTTTCCATCCTGGCTTGTTCTTTCTATTCTCGCGCCGATGAAAATTCGTTTTTGCGGCGCGGCCGGGACCACCACCGGCTCCCAACACCTCCTTGAAATCAATGGCCAGCGCATCCTGCTCGATTGCGGGCTGTATCAAGGCCGCCGCGCCGAGGCCATCGAGCGCAACAGCCGCTTCCCCTTCGACCCGGAGACCATCGACTGCGTCGTCCTCTCGCACGCCCACATCGACCACAGCGGCAACCTGCCGCAGCTTCATCGCAACGGCTTCAACGGCAACATTTATGCCACCCCCGCCACGCGCGACCTCTGCAGCATCATGCTGCCGGATGCCGCGCACATCCACGAGATGGACATCAAGTGGCTGAACAAACACCGCAAGCGCAACGACCAGCCCCTGCTCACGCCCGGTTACACCTTTCTCGACGCCGAAAAGGTGCTGCGCCAGTTCGTCACCGTCAGCTACCACCGGCCCCTGCCCATCGCCAAAGGCGTCACCCTCACCTTCATCGATGCCGGCCACATCCTCGGCTCCGCCCAGGTCGTGCTGGACATCGAAGACCAGGAAAACAAAAAAACATTGCGCCTGCTTTTCTCCGGCGACGTCGGACGGCCCGGCAACGACCTGCTCGATCCCGCGGAACCTTGCGCGGACGTCGATTACCTCATCATGGAGAGCACCTACGGCGGCCGCAAACACGAGGACGCCGCCCACACCTCCGACCACATCTGCCACATCATCAACCGCGTCCGCCGCAACGGCTCCCGCCTCATCATTCCCGCCTTCGCCGTCGAGCGCACCCAGCAATTGCTATTCAAGCTCGATCAACTCGTCGCCGAAGGCTGCATCGAACCCGTACCCACCTACGTGGACAGCCCTCTGGCCGTACGCGCCACCGAGATTTTCCGCCTCCACCTGGAGGATCTGCGCGAGGACGTGCGCAACTCCATTTTCATGCGCAACGACCCCTTCGGCTTCGAAGGCCTGCGCCTCGTCCGCAGCGTCGAGGAATCCAAATCCCTCAACCTGCTCAAAGGCCCCGCCATCATCATCTCCGCCTCCGGCATGGCCGAGTCCGGCCGCATCCTTCATCACCTGCGCAACAACATCACCAATAAACGCAACGTCATCCTCTTCGTCGGTTTCTGCGCCGAAAACACCCTCGGCTGGAAACTGCGCAGCGGTCACCCCAGAGTCTCCATCCTCGGCGATGAATTTCCCGTGAAAGCCCAGATCGAAACGCTCGACTCCTTTTCCGGCCACGCCGATCACGATGAGCTGCTCAACTACTACGACCAAATCGCCGGACCAAAAAAACACATCTTCCTCGTCCACGGCGAGCCGGACCGCAGCAAGGCTTTGGAAGACGCGATCACCCGCCGCTCGCCCGCCTCCCGCGTGCATCTCCCGGTCCGCCTGCAAGCCTTCGACCTCTGACCCATCACCCGCCGCCCCGCCAAGCCTCATGATCCTCCATCGCCATCCTTGCGGGATCATCTACTCCCAGGCTTTCGCGGATTACCTCGACGAACGCCAGCGGCGCGAGGAAACGGCCCACGTTGGCGAGCTGCTCGCGCTGGATTACGTCCGCTGCGCCAGCGGCCCGCACGCCGGCGAGTCCTGGTACCAAATCTCCTGGATCGCCGCCACCGCCGTCCCCCTCGCCGACCGCTTCAAAATCGGCGGCGCGCTCGTCCACATCTCCAAACAAACCCGCAACGGCCTGAAGCGCCGCGCCTTGCACTGGCAGGACGGGCAAGTCCGCGTGCTCGCCTGATTTTATGAACCGCGAATGGACACGAATAGGTAAGGCGGACGTGTCGTCCGCCCTGTCCGGCGGGCTTCCCAGCCCGCCTCTCTCAGCGGAGCAACAATTGGCAGGGGCCATTATGCGAAGTCAAATCCGTGGGGGCAGCGGGCTGCAAGCCCGCTTGACGGAGCGGACGATACGTCCGCCTTACTACTGATCTCCAACAACGCCAAACTCCAGCAGCCGGTACCGCTCCCCCTTGCCCCCCGCATTGCCCGTGACCGGCTCCCGGATTTCCAATTCCTGGAGGATGGGACCGTAGCGCCGGCTCATCTCCTGGCGGCGCAATGCGATGTCCCGCTCCCGCACCATCACCCAGCGCGCCGTCTCCGGCAGATCGTCCAAGTCCGCCACCTCCCGGCAAGTCATGCCGAGATAAAACGGCCACATGCGCTCCTCGATCTTGTAGAGAATCAAATCCGGTTTTTCTCCGGTGTGCTCCAAAATCTCCCGCGCGAAAGGCCGCAAATCATCCCGCAGCGTGCTCACCGGCGCCGCCGTCACCGCCAGCGCCGCCACCGCCGCACCCATCAGCGCCAGATGCGCCAAGCCCAAAGACTCTGCCGCGCCCAAGCCGCCAGCGCCGCGCCGCAATCGCAGCCCCCACCAACACGCCGCCGCCAATCCCGCCAGCGCCAGCACGATCCATCCGCTTTGCAATTCCACGCCCCCCTTTCCATGCCACACCGCCGCCAGCGCCACCACTCCCGCCAGCGCCGCCAAGCCAACCAACACCACCAGCCAGCGGCGCACCCACTTCCACCGCGCCGCCACCGGCAACAGCAAAAAGCAATCCGCCACCAGCAGCGCCGCCGCCGCATTTAGCGGCAGCATGAAGCGTGGACGCGAGGACGGCAGCAGCGCGATCACCAAAAACCCCACCACCAGCCCCGCGCGCAACCCGCGCAGCCACTGCCCGCGCCTGCCCAGCTCCGGCCATTGCGCCGTCACCGCGCGGCTCCAGGCCAGCGGCAGCAGCAGCGCCCACGGCAGGAAGTTCACCAAACTCTGCGGCACTTGCAGCAGCCAGTTCATCAGATCAAACTCCGCCAACCCCAGCCGGTGCGTCACCTGTTCCATCCAAACTTGGCCGGAGTCCCCTTGCGGATTGCCGCCGCTGTTAGCCAGCGCCCACGGCAGCCACACCGCCGCGAACAACGCCAGCCCCGCCGCGTGCCGCAGGCTCAGCAGTTCCCGTAACCGCCCCTCCGCCCACAGCACCCCGATGACCAGCGCGTAAAAGTACCACACATGCGGCGGTCCCTTCGCCAAAAAACCCACGCCCAGCAGCAGCATCCCGCCCAGCCACGCCAGCCAGCGCCGTTCCCGCCACCACGCCGCCAGCCACACCACCAGAGCCATGCCGAAAAACACACTGTACAGCGCCTCAATCTCCGCCAGCCGTCCCTTCTCCAGAAAACCGATGTTCGTCAGGCAGGCGCAAGCCGCCAGAAACGCGCCCGGCCCCTCCAGCCACACCCGGCCCGCCAGCAACACCGTCAACGCCAGCGCCAGCATCGCCAGCGCCGACGGCAACCGCACCGTCCACTCGTTCATGACACCCGTGAGCCGGATCGCCAGCGCGCTGGTCCAGTTGATAAGCGGCGGTTTGCGATTGTAGATTTTCCCGGCGGAACGCGGCACCACCCAATCCCCCGTTTGCAGCATCGTCCGCCCCGGCAGCACCCGCCGCGCCTCCTCGCCCTGCAACTCGCGCGTGCCCAGCGCCGGCAGGTAAAGCAGCCCCCAGCCCAGCACGAGCAGCAGCACCTGCCAGCCCACGCTCAAGAAACGCCCCTCCATGTTCCCCGCGCCACTCACGGTTTGCCCTCCGTTTTTTCCTCCGGCAGCGGCGAGGTTGCCGCCGGTTCTTTCGGGCTGGGAATGAAAGTCAGCCGCAGCCGTTGCACCTCGCCATCGAACGGCGTCGAGTGCGGCCAAGTCTTCGCGTCCAGCACCCCAAACGCCCGCCCCGCCGTCAGGGCACCCTTCGGCGCGGCGGGAAAGCCGCCCTCGAAAGGCGCTTCCCCCAGCATCTCGCTCTGTCCCGGCGCCGCGATGGAAAGCACGCCGTCGCCATCGATCAACGCCCGCACATGATGCCAGCCGCGCTCCAGCGCATGAGTGGACACCGACGCCGCTTTGCCGTCCGCAAACACCGTCAGCGTCGCCCGGCCCGCCGCCAGATGCAGCGCGTAACCCAGCTCCACGCTGCCGTGACTCAGCAGCGAACTGTCACCGTCCACCTCCGGATCGAGATCGAACCGCGTCTCGATCAACAACCCGCAGCCAGCCACATCCGGCAGCTCGTCCGCAGCCAATTCATCGCCGATTTGCAATTCCAAATCCAACCCACCCCCCAGCCGTTGCGGACCGATCACCTCCGCCGCCGCCCGCGAAGCCCGCGTCCACGTCTTCGGAAAAGCCGCCGCCAGCCGCTTCTTCACCACTTTCATCGCCGGATCGTCCGCTAGATTCGTCCACTCCTTCGGGTCCGCCTCGTGATCGTACAATTCCTCCCCGCCGCCAGCATAACGAATATAACGGTAACGCCTGTCCCGCGCCGCGTAGGATGTTTTGTCACCGCCGCCCAGGCAGGTCACCGCCGGACGCTTGCGCGCGGCGTCCGGATTTTTCAGCAACGGAGCCAAGCTCTCGCCATCGAGATGCGGCGGCGGCTTCACGCCCGCCAGATCGCACAATGCCGGATAAAGATCGACCAGCGCCACCGGCTCCGCACTCACCGAGTCCGCCCGCGTCACGCCCGGCGCGGTCACGGTCAGCGGCACCCGCGTCGTTTCCTCCCAAAGCTTGCCCTTGTGCCAAGCCTGCTTTTCTCCCAAGAGCCAGCCGTGATCGGAAGTGAAAACCACGATGGTGTTGTCCCCATGCGGCCCGGCGTCCAGCGCCTCGATCACCCGGCCCAGCATCGCATCGCAAAAACGCACGCTGGCCAGATAGGCGCGCACCGCATTGCGCCACAGCCCGCGCTCCTGGATCAGCGCATGATGGGAGTCCTTCCTCGCCGCGTGCATCCGTCCCATGCGCGGCAGATCGTCCAAATCATCCTCGCGCACCTCCGGCAGCAGGATGTCCACCTCCGGCGGCAGCGCGTCGAAGTACTTCTGCGGCACATACCAGGGCGAATGCGGGCGATACAACCCCACCGCCAGGAAAAACGGCTTGTCCTGTTTTTGCCGCAAAAAAGCCGACGCCCATTCCACCACCCGCCCGTCGTCCGTGTCCGCGTCCTCCACCGGGATCGCGCCCCAGTCCCAGTGCCAGATGTCCAGCCCGTTGAAATTCTGCCCCGTCTGCACTGGCAGCCGCGGGATCTGCACGCCCGCCTTGGGGAAACGCAGCGTCCAAGCCGCGTCGTCATCGAACCCGCGCCGCCCGCCGTGCCAGCCGCTCAGCCGTCCCTCCGGCCCGCCGTGGTTGGCGTGGAAAATCTTGCCGCCCGCCGCCGTCAGCCAGCCCTCATCGAGAAAAAAACGCGGCAACGTTGGCTTGCCCGCCACCGCCACGCTGCGCCGCCAGTCCTGCTCATTGCCAAAGACCCCGCTGCTGGCCGGCAGCATCCCGGTCAGCAGAGATGCGCGCGACGGATTGCACAGCGGGTAATTGCAATGCGCATTCGTGAAACGCATCCCCCGCCGCGCCAGCGCATCCATGTGCGGCGTCAGCGACTGCGGATGCCCGCCCATCCAGCCCGCGTAATCGCGCAGATCATCGGCGATGATGAACAGCACGTTCGGCTTCGATCCATAAGCCCGCTTCGGCGGCGCGGCCCCAAGCGGACCCGCCGCCGGCAACGCCAGCCATCCGGCCAGCACCGCCAGCAAAATCAAAACACGCTCACCCATCATGCGCCCATTCAAAGCACGCCCCCGACGTTTCACAAGCAGATGTAGCTCGGGCGTCTCGCCTGAGAGGTGTGGACCGGGCATTCGGCCCGGTCCGGCGGGCAGAATGCCCGCCGGACACCCGACAGGTTAAAAACCTGTCCCACACCTGACAGGTTGAAAACCTGTCCTACACTCACCAAGCCGCCTCCACCTCAAACGCATACCCCCGCAAGTACTCCGTCTCCGGCAGCGTCGCGATGACCGGATGATCCGCCCGCTGGCCGTAAGCAGCCACCTGCCGCAGCGTCTTGCGCGCATCCACCGCCGCATCCACAATCACTTGGCGGAAATCTCCCGTGCTCACATGATGCGAACAGGAAAAAGTCGCCAGCACCCCGCCGGGGTCCAGCATCTTCATCGCCCGCAAATGGATTTCCTTGTAGCCGCGCATCGCATCCTTCACACTGCCCTTCGTCCGAGTGAAGGACGGCGGATCCAGCACAATCAAATCGTAGCGATCCCCCCGCGCCTCCGACTGCTTGAGGAAATCGAACGCATTGGCCTCCACGAAGTCGATCCCCTCCGCGCCCGCCGCCCGCGCGTTGCTCCGCGCCATCTCCAGCGCCGGCGCGCTCACATCCACCGCCCGCACCGCCGCCGCGCCCGCCAGCGCGCAAGCCTGCGCGAAACCACCCTGGTTCGTGAAGCAATCCAGCACCCGCCGTCCCGCCGCCAGCCGCGCCACCACCGGATAGCTGTCGAGCTGGTCCAAGTACAACCCCGTCTTCTGCCCCTCCAGCAAATCCACCGTAAACACCAGATTTCCCGACCGCACCTCGAAAGGCGGCGGAGCCTCGCCAAACACCGCCCCCTTGCGCAGTTCCATGCCCTCAGCCCGCCGCACCGACGCCTCGTTGCGCTCCACGATCGACACCGGCTGAAACACCTCCCGCAGCGCCTCCACGATCAGATTCAGGCGCAGATCCATCGCCAGTGTCAGCGTTTGCAGGACCAAATGATCTCCGTAACGATCCACCACCACCCCCGGCAGTCCGTCAGACTCGCTCCACACCACCCGCGCCAGCCGCGTGTCGATGCCCGCCTCCTCGCGCAAGCGCAACGCGCGCCGCACCCGCCGCAGAAAAAAATCCGCGTCCAAATCCTGCCGCCGGTAGGAGAACAGCCGCGCCGAGATTTGAGACTGCGGATTGTAAATGGCGCTGCCCAGCGGCTTCCCCCGCACATCCTTCAGCGTCACCACATCCCCCGGCTTCGGCTCCCCCTGCCGTGCCTTGATCTCCGTGGCATAGGCCCAGACATGACCGTGGAAAAGACGCGAACGTGGTTGAATGATGAGGGAAGACATGGGGAAAAAGATTCGAGGCGGCAAGACACTAGACGCAAGACAGCCCCAAGTCAGCCACCATCGTCACACTTTGTCGAATGGCAGGCCTGTGGAGCGAGCCGCTGGCTCGCCATGCGGGCGGCATCAAACTACCAACTGATGCCAAAATGATCGAATACCAGGTCGCTGGAGAGATGAATCAAGCCGCCTTCGTGTCCGCCCCAATCCCAGTCACAAGTAAAAAAGACACGGACACCGGAGGTGGCGAAGATGCAGCGCCGAAATCGTGCGTCGCGAATCGCGGCCGTGGAGATGGAGCCGTCCTCCTCCTGGCGTTGTGGAAGCAGCAGCCGCGACCACTGAACGGCGCTGCCACGCCTGAGAACGAGCACTGGAACCGATGCTTCGGGAACCTCGTAAAACTCCAGGCGGGCAGCGCCGGAAAGCGGCAGAGTAGATGTCGGCTGCGACGAAAGCGCACCGGTGAAAACCGCGCCGGTAAACGGTCCCATCAGCGTGGCCTCCCAGAAACGAAACGAGAACCAACGCAACCCTGCAAAGGCGACGACGGCGAGCAAAGCGACCGTGCCAAGAACGATGAGGGTTCGCTTCGATTTCATGAAAAACGGGGAAACGCCTAGCTTAGGGTTCTCTCAAATCTGGATATCCACTGTCGTTGAGTTGCTTCTGCTGCCGAATAACCTCAATACCAGGAGGCACTCGAACACGCAACTCAGTCAGCACGTAATGGTGGTGAATATAACTAATCTCGTTTTTGGAAGAAATCACCAAAATATTGCCATACTGCTTCGCGGCAAAACCAAAACCCCACCGCTCGGGAGGCGTCTCCCGCCAATTCGGATCAGAAGGGTGATAACCTCGGGTGCCGCCAACCGGAAGACCGGAAATCTCTACAATGCTCTTGGAATCATTCGCAATGACCGCTGACTCGATCTCCGCTGCGCGAATAACAATCTTGGCAATGCCGTCTGCTGAGAATGAACATCTGATACGCTTGGTTGAGTGCTTGTAGCAACCTGAGGCAAAACTCAACACACCGAGCAAGATGACGTGAAAATACACATGACATGTGTCGAACCGCTTGACCATTTGATGCAGTGTAAATCTTTCAAATACGTCTCGCTACTCCGCCCGCAGCTCGCAAGTCACCGCGCCGCTCTTGTCCATCTCTCCCAGCACCACCGCGCCGGTTCCGGCTTTGAGCGCTTTTTTGGCGTGTTTCGCATCGACGATGGCCACCCAGCCGATGCCCATGTTGAAGGTCTTCCAGGCGTCCCTTTCATCGACGTGGCGCAGGATTTTTTGCGCCACCGGGTTTTCCCAGACCGGCACCTTCAGATGGCAGCCGAAGCCGCGTTTCACGAAGATACGGCCCAGATTTTCCCACAGACCGCCGCCGGTGATGTGGGCCATCGCCGCCGGTTTGATTTTGGCTTTTTTCAGCCCCCACGTCACGTCATGATAAAGCAACGTCGGCGCCAGCAGTTGCGCCGCCTCTTTCTTCGTCAGCTTGATGTTCTCCCGCGCGATCACCCGGCGCACGAGGCTGAAGCCGTTGGCGTGGAATCCGGCGCTCGGCCAGCCGATGAGCACGTCGCCCGCTTTGATCTCCGCCGGGTTCAGCACGTCTTTTTTCTCAGCCGCGCCGATGGCGAATCCCGAAAGCTCCACCATGCCGTCCAGCACCGCGCCCGGCATCTCCGCGGTCTCGCCGCCGGCCAGGATGCAGTGGCAGGACTCCAGATATTCCGACATGCCGGCGATGATGCGGGTGAGCTGCTTTTTGTCGATGCGGTTCACGCCCACGTAGTCCAGGAACAGGATGGGATCCGCGCCGGTGGTGAGCACGTCGTTCACGTTCATCGCCACCAAATCCTTGCCCGCGTTTTCCAGCAGGTCGTATTTGAGCAGCAATTCCAGCTTCGTGCCCACGCCGTCGCAGCCGGTGAAGATGACCGGCTCCTGGTACTTGCTCAGGTCATACCCCGCGGCGAACAAGCCAAAGGCGTTGGCGAGCTTGCGCTTTTTCTGCGTGCGTTTCACCAGCGCGCCGATGTCATCGACAAACGCCGCCGCCTCGTGGATGTCCACGCCTGATTGCTTGTAAGTATGCTTGGCCATGATTGGGGGATGAGTTTCACGCAAAGGCGCAAAGACGCAAAGGAAAGCTCCGGGGCGCCCGGTCAAGCCGTCATCGTCTCATGCGCGCCCTTGAAGAAATAATACCCCCAGCCCTGCTCCGCGCCGTTCCAGTCGGGGTCGTAGTGGTGGGCTTTGAAGAGGAAGCGCTCCGGGTGCGGCATGAGGCCGAACACGCGGCCCGTCTCGTCCTGCAAACCGGCGATGCGCTCGCTGGAGCCGTTCACGTCCTCGCCGTAAAGCAGCGGCGCCAAGCCGTTTTTCACGTAGGCCGCGGCGTCGCCGCCAACAGCCACCACACGCCCCTCGGCGTGCGCTACCGGCAGTTCAAACTGCTCCGGCAGCGCTTTCAAAAACGGGCTTTCCTTGCCGCCGTTTTTCCGCAACGGAGCCCAGCGGCAGAGGAAGCGCCCGCTGGTGTTGTGGATCAGGCTGGCCTTCGGCAGCAGGTCGAGCTGGGTCAGGATTTGGAAACCGTTGCAGATGCCGAGCGCGTAGCCGCCCTCGTCCACGAACCGGCGCAGGCGGTCGCCCAGCTTGTTCTTGGTGATCAATTGCGCGATGCGGCCGGACATGACGTAGTCGCCGTAACTGAACCCGCCGGAGAAGACGACCAGCCGGGCGCGATCCAGGGCGGATTCATCCAGCAGCGCCACCGGCAGCACCTCCGCCGTGAATCCCGCCGCCTCCAGGGCGCGGGCGGTTTCGGCATCGCAGTTGGTTCCGGGGAATTTGATGAGGAGGGCGTGGGGCATGGTCAGGGGGAAACTGGGGATTCTCCACGAATGGCTTCCCAGCGCATCTCGTCAATTCGTTTGTCCATCAGGTTCCAGTTCTTCCCCCGTCTTTTGCGGATCAGGTTTTTGAGGGTTTGGGAATGTCGAGGTCCTTGCAGATTTTGCGAGCGAGGAGGTCATCCACTTCGGAGTGCCTGGGGACGGAGCTGCGGCGATTGTTCGCGGGGTTGCCCCACCAGGAGTGATTGCCGCCCTCACGGATCAAAATGCAACCGTGCGCCTGAAGATGCCGGATGAACGCTTTCCGTTTCACATGGTGACCCGTTCTTCGGTGTAGCCGCTTTCAGCCGCCAGCCGCGCTTCCCGGCGATTGAACTCCAAGGCTTCGCCGAGAACCTCTTTCAGGGAAGCGAGCAACTCGTCCTTGGTTCGCTCTTGCGCGTTGACGCCCGGAACCTCCTCAATCCAACCGACCCACCAATCCCCGGTCTTTTTTGTGATCGCTGTGTAGTTCGATGTCATGATTCGATTCTGCCGCAAAACGAGCCTGATGCAAGGCGGGATGGCGGCTGCGCGCTCTTCCCGGATTAATAATACGGCGTCAAACCCGCCTTCCAGATGGCCTTCAACTCGGCCACCGAGGAATCGATGAGCGTGCTGCCCGCGTGGGTGAGGTGCAGCCATTTCTCGCGGGTGCTCTCGCCGATGGCGACCAGCCCGGCTTGCCGCGCGGCTTCCATGTGCTCGGACGCCACTTCCACCAGGAGGCGGGCGGGGGTCTCGCCGAAAAGCAGCTCCGCCGGGGTGCAGCCGGACTCGGCGGGGAGGCGTTCGAGATCGGCGCGGATGCCGGCCTTGCCGGAAAAGGCCATCTCCGCCAGCGCCACGCCAAGACCGCCCTCGCCGATGTCATGCGCGCTGAGAATCGCGCCTTGCTCCACGAGCGCGTGGTATTTCCGGTAGCGCTCCAGCGCTTCGTCTTCGTCGAAATCCGGGGCCGCGTCGAGGCCGCAGTTGCTGACGTATTTGCCCAGCACGCTACCGCGCAGGCCGCGCCGCGTCTGGCCAAAAACGCAGATTTTGCTGCCCGTCCGCCGCAGGGACGCGCCCACCACATGCGCCGCGTCCTCGACGATGCCGATGCCGCTGACCAGCAGGGTCACGGGGATCGAGACCGGCCCTTCATCGGTGACGAAGTAGTTGTAAAACGAGTCCTTGCCGGACACGAACGGCGCAGCGTAAGCCAGCGCGCTGTGCGCCATGCCCTTGGTGCATTCCACCAGCGCGCCCAGTTCGCCCTCGTCGTCCGGGTTGCCGACGCAGAAGTTGTCAAGGATCGCCAGCCGGTCAGGGTCCGCGCCCACGGCCACAAGCTGGCGCACGCACTCGTCCACCACGGCGCGACCCATCGCGCGCGGATCGGTCTTGCCAAGCTCCGGCAGCAGCGCGCAGGCCATCGCCATCAGATGCGGACTGCCGTCCACGCGGATCACCGCGCCATCCTGCGGCGCATCTCCGGCGGCGCCAGCCAGCGGTTTCAAAACGGTGTTGCCCTGCACTTCGTGATCGTACTCGCGGATGACCGGTTCGCGCGAGACGATGGCGAAGTCGCCCAGCAACGTCTTCAGCGTGCCGGTCCACGAGGCCGGTTTCAGCGCCACCTTCGGCTCCTTCACCGGACGATCCCGCCAGCGCGCCCGCATCTCCCGGCGCGGCGCTTCGTGCAGTTTATCTACCGCCAGATCGCAGACGAGGCTGCCGTAATGCCACACCTTCAACCGCTTGTTGCCGTCGGCTCGGGCCAGACGGCACAGCTCGGTCTCGAACGTCGCCGCCAAGCGCTCCAGTTCCGGGATGTCTGTTTCTTCGACCGCCAGCACCATGCGCTCCTGCGACTCCGAAATGAACACCTGCCAGCTTTCCAGGCCCGGTTCCTTGAGCGGCGCGTTTTCCAGCCACACCTCGCCGCCCACCTCGCTCAGCATCTCGCCCGCCGCGCTGCTGAAACCGCCCGCGCCGCAGTCGGTGACGAATTGGATCAACCCCTTCTCCCGGGCCGCCAGCACGAAATCCGCCGCTTTTTTCTCCTCGATCGGATTGCCGATCTGCACCGCCGTTTGATCCTCCTCATGGCTGTCCGTGGTGAGCGAGGCGGAGGAAAACGTCGCGCCCTTCAAGCCGTCCCGCCCGGTGCGTCCGCCCGCGGCGATGAGCCAATGGCCCGGCTTCACTTCCTTGGCGATGTCCTTGATCGGGATCACGCCCGCCGTGCCGCAGAACACCAGCGGATTGTAAATGTAGGCGTCGTCGAACTGGATGGCGCCGTTCACCGTGGGGATGCCCATGCGGTTGCCGTAATCGCGCACGCCGCGCACCACGCCGCGCATGATGCCGAGCGGATGGATCACATCCTTGGCCTTCAAGTCCTCCTCCGCGATGTCCGGCGGGCCGAAACAAAATACGTCCAGCGAGCCGATGGGTTTCGCGCCCTTGCCCGCGCCGAGGATGTCGCGAATCACGCCGCCGAGGCCGGTGTTCGCGCCCGCGTAAGGCTCGATGGCGCTGGGGTGGTTGTGCGTCTCCACTTTCAGGCACACCGCGCGCTCGTCGTCCAGCTTCACGAAGCCCGCATTATCGACGAACGCGCCCAGAATAAAGTCCGGCTTGTCCTTCCAGATTTTTTCCGTGACGGCGCGCACATAGGTTTTGAACAAACTGTCCACCACCTCCGGCTCGCCGTTGAGCGTGTGCTGAATCTTGGCGTTGAAGATGCGGTGCTTGCAGTGCTCGCTCCAGGTCTGCGCGATGACTTCCAGTTCCACGTCGGTCGGCTCGCGCTCCTCCTCTTGGTACATCTTCTGCACCGCCAGCATGTCCGCTTTGGAAAGGGAAAGCTTCATCTGCTGGCTCAACGCCAGGAGTTGCGCGGCGGTCAGGTCGCGGATCGGGATGTGGCGAAAAACGGCTTGGGGAGTATCGGACATTGAGGAAAGTCTTGAGTCTTTGATTCTGGCGTCTTGAGTCTTCGATCAGGCCGCCTGCCGCGGGCGCACCTCCCAGGTGTGGATGGCGGGATTGCAAACGTCCTTCACGAACGGCGCGGGATCGGCGCCCTCGCCAAACACATAAATCCGGCGGCGCAGTACCAGTTTGTGGATTTGAAAACCCGGCTCCGGCAGGGAGCGGTAGTAATTGAGGATCGTCTCCTTCTCCAAATCCAACGCACCGCCCTTCATGCCGTACTCCAGCACGAACGCCGCCTGGGGAAAAGCGGACTGCGCGCCGTCGTGCATTTCCTGCGAGACCGGGTCCAGCAGCACACGCCGCGCAAACGCCTCCAAAGCCGCCGCATCGCCCTCGAAGGTCACGTTATAGACCACCGTCTCGCGATAAGTCCACGGATGGCTAACCGGCGCGTAGAGCAGCTTGTGGCAGTCGCTTTCCTTGTCAAAAAGGCCGGAGATTTCAAAGGAACGGGTGTCGGGCATGGGTTTGGCGGGGAACCTTTCCCGTAGCACGGAAGCCACCGGGCGCAAGCGGCTTGCGCTGGCAGGACTGGCCACCAAGCATGGGGTTCAGGCATCTTGCCTGGACGAACAGGCTAGGAAGCCTGTTCCCCATGCTTGGCGCACCTCGCGCTCCGCTCTTGCGCTGTGTTGCAAACATGATACACTCCATCATGCCGCAAACCGCCGTTATTCATGCCCGTATCGATGCCCCCACCAAGAAAGCCACTGAAAAAGTGCTTTCCACACTTGGGTTGACCCCCACCGAGGCAGTCCGCCTCCTTTACCGTCAGATCGCGTTGCGAGGCGAATTCCCGCTCGAATTAAAAGTTCCCAACAAACTCACCGCAGCCACCTTGAAGAAGGCCGGCAAGGGCATTGACGTGGAACGCTTTGCCAGCGCGGAAGAGCTCTTTGATTCTTGGGAGAAGCCATGACGCTGTCCCAAACCACACAGTTCAAAAAGGACGTGAAGCGCCTGCAAAAGCGCGGCAAGGATCTCGGCAAGCTCAAAGCCGTTGTCACCCGGTTGCTCTCAGGCGCTCCCTTGCCCGCCAAAAATCGCGACCATGCCCTGATTGGAGACTGGTCCGGCTGGCGTGACTGCCACATCGAGCCTGACTGGCTTCTGATTTACAAAAGCAGTCCCGGCGAACTCATCCTTGGCCGCACAGGCAGCCATTCGGACTTGTTTTGAGCAGCGCTCAATACGTCGCCCGGCATGGGGTCCAGGCATCTTGCCTGGACGAACAGGCCGGGAAGCCTGTTCCCCATGCTTTGATGGTGCTCAATACGCCGCCCGCCCCCCGGACAGATCGAAGACCGCCCCGGTCGTGAACGAGCAATCCTCCGAGCACAACCAAGCCACCAGCGCCGCCGCCTCCGTTTTCTGCCCGAAACGGCCCATCGGGATTTTGGAGAGCATATAGTCGATGTGATATTGCTCCATCTGCTTCAAGATGTCCGTCTCGATCACCGCCGGGGTCACGCAGTTCACGATGACACCTTTTTGCGCCAGCTCCTTGCCCAGGGATTTCGTCAGCGCGATCACCGCCGCTTTCGACGCGCTGTAATGCGACGCGTTCGGATTGCCCTCCTTGCCGGCGATGGAGGCGATGTTCACGATCCGTCCGTAACCGCCTTTCAACATCTCCGGCGCCACCGCGTGGCAGCAGTGGAAAGTCCCGTGCAAATTGATGTCCACCACCCGCCGCCACTCCGCCGGGTCCATCTGCCAGACCGTCGCGTTCGCGCCGGCGATGCCCGCGTTGTTCACCAGGATGTCGATGCCGCCCAGCTTGTCTGCCGTGGCCGCCACCGCCGCGCGCACCGAGTCCAGATCGGTCACGTCCACCGCCACCGCGATCACCGTGCCCTGGCCGGCCAGTTCGCCCGCCGCTTCCTCCGCCACCGTCGCGTCCAGATCCCAGATCGCCACCGCCGCGCCTGAGGCCAGCAGCCGTTCCACGATGGCCCGTCCGATGCCGCGCGCGCCGCCCGTCACCACCGCCTTTTTATTTTGCAGGTTGATTTGATTCATGCCGTCCTCATGCTGGACCCAAATCCACCCCTCATGCAAGCGCGCGCCGGAGCCAGCTTCATTTTTTTTGCGCTCGCCGCTGCCGGCGCGCCGCAGGCTGCGCGCGCCCATCCGCTCCAGGCCGCGCCGCTCGACCGCCCTCACGTCCACGCCTTTGAACAGTTTTATCTGCCGGAGGATGACGATGCCTTCCTCGCCCAGGGCGGGCTGCTGCTGCTCGCCGAACTCAACTGCGCCGCCTGCCATCCGTCCCCCGGAGCTTGGCGGGATCTCATCGGCCCCAAACCCGGCCCCGACCTCCGTCACGCCGGCTCCCGGCTGGACATGGATTCCCTCTGGCGCTGGATTCGCAGCCCGCAACACCGCAAGCCTGGCACCCAGATGCCCGGTCTCTTCGCCGGGAATGATGCCTCCGATCCCGACACCATTGAGGCTCTGGCCGCTTACCTTCATTCGCTCACCGCCGCCGAGCCGCCGCTCCTGCCCGCCGACGACGCGGAGCGAGGCCGCGAGCTTTACCATCAAACCGGCTGCGTCGCCTGCCACGAGCCTGCCACCGATTACCGCCCGCCGAGCCTGCCGCCCGGTTTCGATCCCGAAGCGCCCGGCCTGCCGTCATCGCCCATCGCCTTGGCCGACGACTACAACGAAGCCGCGCTCGCCGCCTTCCTGCTGGACCCGCTCGCCTCCCGGCCCGCCAGCCGGATGCCCGCGCAACATCTGACTCCCGCCGAAGCCGCCGACATCGCTGCCTATCTCCACACCGGACGCCAGCCCGCCGCGTTTCAGGAGCGAAAAATCCTCAGCCTCGCGCCGCGCACACCCGATGAAGGCCGCGCCGCCTTCGCCCGGCATCGTTGCGCCGCCTGCCATGAGACCGGCGAAAAACATCCGCCCCCGCCGCCGGCAAAGTCCCTCGTCCAGCTTGCGCCCGCCGCCACCACCGGCTGTCTCTCCGGTGAAATCCGCACCGGCATCCCCCGCTATGACCTCAGCCCCGCGCAAGTCCGCGCCCTGCGCCTCGCGCTCGCCGATGTGCAAAACCAACCCCCGCCTGTGCTCGACCCACCCGCGCGCCTCGACCATCAACTCGCCCGCCTCAACTGCTACGCCTGTCACGACCGCGACGGCAAAGGCGGCCCGGAGTTCGCCCGCGCCACCTACTTCACCACCGTCCCCCGCCAGCGGATCAACGACGACCTGGAGCACCTCCCGCCCACCCTCGACGGCATCGCCAAGCGTCTCAGTCCAAACGACCTCCACCACCGCCTGACCCAGCCCGCTCCGCCCGCATCCCCCGCCGCCGTGCGCATGCCACGCTTCCATCCCGAAGCCGTGCGCGCCTTGCTGCAACAACTCAGCACGCCAAGCCTCCGCTAAAGAGAGCGTCCCACCCAAAAACCGAACTCGTCAACGTTTGGCTGTAGCCGAACTCGTCAGAGTTTGGCTGGGTGGCAGCGGAGCTTGGGGCCGCACTGAGCGGGAAGTCTCACGACTTCCGCTACTTACAGCAGCCCGCCCGGCCTTCCCGACGCCCCGAAACCAAGCAGAAGAGCAGGAAACCACCCCCATCAGCCAGCACCGTCCGCAGCCTTTTTATCCAGCAAGAAAAACTCCAAGCTGTCCACCAGCGCCTGCCAGCTTGCATCGATGATGTTGGTGGAAACGCCGACGGTGCCCCAGGTGCGGACGCCGTCGCTGCTGACGATGAGCACGCGCGTCTTCGCCGCCGTGCCCGTGCCGCTGTCGATGATGCGCACTTTGTAATCCGCCAGCCGTACTTTCGAGATGTCCGGGAAATGCGGCAGCAGGGCCTTGCGCAGGGCGTTGTCGAGCGCGTTCACCGGGCCGTCGCCCTCGTCCACGGTGTACTCCGGCTCGCCTTTGACCCGCAGCTTCACCGTGGCCTCGTTCGTCTCCACGGACTGCCCGGCGCGGCAGCGGTGCGTGGTGTGAAACTCCAGCAGTTCAAAGCAAGAAGTAGCCTGGCCAAGCTGGCGGCGGATCAGCAACTCGAACGACGCCTCCGCCGCCTCGAACTCGTAGCCCTCGCTCTCCAGCCGCTTCACTTCCGCCAGGATTTTTTGCACCTCCGGCGAGCCTTTTTTCAACGGCAGCCCCAGCGCCTCCGCCTTCATCAGCACGTTCGTCTGGCCGGACATGTCGGAGATGGTGATGACGCGCTCGTTGCCCACCAGCGCGGGATCGACGTGCTCATAGGTGCGCGCCAGTTTTTGCACGGCGTGGACGTGCAGGCCGCCCTTGTGCGTGAACGCCGCCAAGCCCACGTAGGGCGCGCGGATGTCGTGCGGCACGTTGGCCAGTTCATCGACGAAAAAGGACAAGTCGCGCAGCCGGGTCAGATCGACGCCGAGGTCGATGCCCATCTTCAGTTGCAGGTTCGGCATCACGGTGACGAGGTTGCAATTCCCCACGCGCTCGCCGTAGCCGTTGATCGTGCCCTGCACCTGGCAGGCGCCGGCGCGCACCGCCGCCAGCGCGTTCGCCACGCCCACGCCGCCGTCGTTGTGCGTATGGATGCCGACGTGCCGGCCCAGATGCGCGATCACTTTTTTCGTGACATCTTCCACCCACTCCGGCAGCGCGCCGCCGTTCGTCTCGCAGAGCACCACGAGATCGGCGCCCGCATCCGCCGCGGCTTTCACGGTTTTGAGCGAATACTCCGGATCTTCGCGGAAGCTGTCGAAGAAATGCTCCGCGTCATAGAACACCTCGCGGCCATGGCTTTTCAAATAGGCCACCGTGTCGGCGATCATCGCCAGATTTTCCTCCAGGCTGACCTGGAAAACCTCCGTCACATGCAGCGGCCAGGTTTTGCCGACGATGGTCACCACCGGCGTTTGCGCGTCCAGCAGCATCTGCACTTGAGCGTCGTCCTCCACCTTCATGCGGCCGCGCCGGGTCATGCCGAAGGCGGTGATTTTCGCGTTTTTCCAGGGCCGCTTGGCGGCCTCCTGGAAAAAGGCGGCGTCCTTCGGATTCGAGCCGGGCCAGCCGCCCTCGATGTAATGGACGCCGAAGTCGTCGAGCCGTTCGGCCACGCGGATTTTGTCGAGGGTGCTGAACGAGATGCCGGTGCCCTGGGTGCCGTCGCGCAGGGTAGTGTCGTAAAGGGTGACTGAAGACATGGAAATGAAATGGAGGGAAAAGGATATGGTTGAAGACGAATGAAGATGCAAGGCCGGTGCTCACCTGACCGGGGTGGACGCGCGCCGCCAAAAAAGATTGGGTTTGTCTTCCAAAAAGAAGAAGCCGGCGGCTCAACGAACGGGTTCCAAGGCAGCGTCAGGCACGGAGGAACCCGGACCTAATTCGGATGATGACGATGGCGGCTGCGGTTGGCATTGAAACGGAATATAAGCGGTGATGACGGTCTGGCAAAGGGAAGTTTTTCAAAGTACCCCGGCTCGCCAGGACATACGCATGGAATAAGCAAGTATGGATGGGGATTCCAAATTCCGGCGTTCGTGGCTGCGGAGAGACGAGCGTTGTTCAATCATCAGCGTGAATCGCACGCTCCTGGGGCGGAGTTGACACGCGGAAGCGTGAGACCCGGAGCGCACGCGGAACGCGTGCGCTCCATGCGCGAAGCCCTGCCGCCTCGCCGCGACCTTCCCTCATTCCTGGGATTGCCATTTGCTCCCGTCCTCGCTATATTTTTCCCTCCTCATGGACCGCATCGTCATAGATCCCGATATCTGCAACGGACAGCCGGTAGTGCGCGGCACACGCATCACCATGCGGACGATCCTTGAGTTTTTGGCCGCGGGCGACAGCATCGAAGACGTTTTGGAGGCGTATCCCACTCTCTCGCGGGAGGATGTCCTGGCTTGCAGCCGGTAAGCTTCCCATCCCCCATCCTTCCGGCTTTTTTCATTTTCCAAGACGGGCAACCCCGTCCAGTCTTGGAATAGTGTCGTTCGCTTGAACCTGCTGTTCCCGTCCTCGCCATTCGGATTTCGGGCTTCGGATTTTCGAGAACGCGGACGATTTTTCCATCATGGCGCGCTTCCCCTTTGCCTCCAACTACTTCCGCCTGTCCGCCGCGCTGTTGCTCGTGCTGCTGGCGGCGCTGCTGGTGGTGGAGCGGCCGGTGAAGATGGAAAAACGCATCGCCGAGCGCCAGCAGACGCTGGGCAAGGACGCGCCCACGCACTGGCTGATCCCGGTCTGGCTTTGGCGCGGGCTGGCGGTGAATGCGGGGCTGGCGGCGCTGCTCGTGGCGCTCACGCCGCTGGCAGCGCGCGCCGTGCGTCCCGCCGCCTCCCCTGCCCTGCCGGAAGACTCGCCGCTGACTCGCCGGGAAAAAATGCTGCTCGCCGCCGCCGTCGTTCTGCTCGCCGCCAGCACCGCGCCGCGGCTCGGGCATTCGTTGTGGGGCGACGAGGAGTACGCCATGAAGGCGTACATCGCGCCGAAAACCGTGCAGCAGGACAACGGCGCTTGGTCTTTGGAACCGCGGCCTTGGTCCACCACGGTCTGGGATTACCAGCGCCCGACCAACCACATCGGCTTCACGGTGCTCGCCCGGCTGTGTCACGATGCCTTTTTCACGCCTGGAGACGGGCCGGCGGACCCTTGGTTCTCGGAGACGCTCATGCGGCTGCCGTCTTTTCTCGCCGGGCTGGCGGCCATCCTGACCTTGGTCTGGTGCTGCCGGGTCTGGGGGCTGCGCCGGGGCGTCGCCTGGATCGCGCTCGGTTATGCCGGTCATGCCTGGCTGGTGCGATTCGGCTGCGATGCGCGCGGTTACGGCTTGATCGTGATGCTGATCCCGGTGCTGCTCGGCACGTTGCGCCGCGCCGCGCAGACCGGCCTCTGGCGCTGGTGGCTGGGGTTTGGCTTCACCCAGTTTTATTTGTTTTGGACCTACCCCGGAGTCATCCACCTGCTGGCCGCGACGAATGCCCTAGCCCTCTGGCTGCTCTGGAGACAAGCGCCGGAAAACCGGATGCCGCAGGCCGCCCGCTGGCTGGCGGCCTCGCTGCTCACCGCCGTGCTCGTCATCGGCCTCATGGCGCCCTGCCTGCCGCCGTTCCTGGCCTTTCTCAAAAACAACCAGCTTCATGGAACGCTTGATCCCTCCTGGTTCCGCGATGCTGCCGCAGCCTTGTTTTGCGGCGCGCTCTGGCATCCCTGGGACAGCGCCAATCCCCTCTGCGCCAGCCTTGCCGTCCGCAGCCCTATGCCCGCTGCGCTGGCGGCGGGCTGGATCGCGCTCGGCGGGCTGGCTGCCGCGCTCGGAGCTTGGCGGCTCTGGCGGGACGCCGAGCGCCGCCCGCTCCTGGTCTTTCTGCTCGGCGGCCCGCTGCTGCTGCTGACGCATTTGCTCATTGGCGGCACGCGGCCCTACCAGTGGTATCTGATCGTCTTCCTGCCAAACCTGTTCCTGCTCTGGGCCGCCGCCTGGGGACAAGCGGCAGGCGCGGTGCGGCGCTTTTCGCCATCTTCGGCGCTTGTCCTGGCGGCGCTCGCCGGTGTCCACATTCTCGCCCTGCCCACGGCCCGGCTGCTGACCCGTTTCCCCATCGAAGCCTGCCGGGAATCCGCCGCCCTCACCCGCGCCGTCACCAATCCGCGCCACACCGGTTACGGCCAGGACACCCTCACCGCCAGCCCCGGCATGAATACCGAAGCCTACGACCCCGCCGGCATCCGTTTCAACAGCGCCGGCGAACTGCGCGCCCTCATCGAGCGTACCCACCGGGAAAACAAACCGCTGTTCCTGAACTTCGGCTACCGCCCCCTGCTGGAAAAAGCGCAACCGGAAATCTTCGCGCTCATCAACGATCCGGCGCTTTTCGAGCCCGTGCATACTTTCCCCGGCCAGTTTTTCACCGCCACCCGCGAGGTGCTGCGCCTGCGCGCCTTGCAAGATTGACGCTTGAACCCGCGCCTTGTCCCCGTTCTACTTTTATCCACCGTTCATGACTTTCCTCGCCGCCGCCTCCACCCTGCCCGACCCCAGCCGCACCGGGGATGTCCTGATGGCCTTTTTGAGCATCCTCTTCGAAGGCGCGCCCTACATCCTCGTCGGCACCGTGCTCTCCGGTTTCATCGACGCCTTCCTGCCCGCCAAACTGCTCGACCGCGTGCTGCCGAAAAACAAAGTCCTGGCCACCTTCATCGCCGGTTTTCTCGGCCTCGTCTTCCCGGTGTGCGAATGCGCCGTGGTGCCCGTCGTCCGCCGACTGGTGCAGAAGGGCCTGCCTCTGTCCTGCGCCATGACCTACCTGCTGTCCGCGCCCATCATCAATCCCATCGTCGCCGTCAGCACCCTCACCGCGTTCAAGGAATTTCAGGGCATCACCTCCGTGCCCGCCGTGCTGGACGCCACCATGACGCTGGGGCGGCTCTCCCTCGGTTACGTCGTGGCCGTGCTCGTCGGCCTGCTCATGCTGCGCTTCAAAGTCACCGACATCCTGCGCTCCAGCGTCGCCACCGCCGTCACCAGCGCCGCGCAAGCCCGCGCCAGCGAGGCGGCGGAGCCGGTCGTGCCCTTCAACGACCGCCTCGTCCACGCCCTGCGCACCGCCATGCGCGACTTTTTGGACACCGGCATGTACTTCACCATCGGCGTCATCATCACCTCCGTCTTCAACACCCAGGTGGACCAGTCCAAGGTGGACGCCTTCGCCTCCAGCGAGTTGCTGGCCGTGCCCTCGATGATGTCCCTCGCCTTCATCCTGTCCCTATGCAGCACCTCGGACGCCTTCATCGCCGCGCCGATGGCCGCTTTCTCCTCCGCCTCGAAACTGGCCTTCCTCGTCTTCGGCCCGATGATGGACGTGAAACTCGTCTTCATGTACGCCGGCGTGTTCCGGCGGCGCGTGGTCATCGCCCTCTCCATCGGGCTGTTCCTCCTCATCGGCCTGCTCAGCGGCCCCTTCATCATGCTTTTGGAAAAACTCGCCTCCCTCAACTGACGTAATCTCAATCAAACATTATGAACGGCGTCCGCACTTTCACCCATCTCATCAGCGTCGCCCTGCTCCTGCTGTGGGGCGGCGTCATGCTCTACTTTTACGCCTCCGGCCGCATCATCCACTACCTGCCGCCGGACGGCATCTTCCAGCCGATGGTCCTCATCGCCGGAATCGGCCTCGTCGTCCTGGGGTTGTTCAACCTCCTCACCCTGCGCAACGCGGAGCACGACTGCTGCCACGATCATGGGCACGGTCACGGGCATGACGATGATGACGGCCATGACCACAGCCACGCCAAAACCGGCTGCTGCGGTCATGAGCATGGGCACGCGCATGAACATGAGTCTCATGGGGCCAAGGGGACTCAAGCCTGCTGCGGCCATCATCACGAGCACGCCCACGAACACCATCACCACCACGAAGAGCCTGCCCACTCCCACACCTGCTGCGACCACCATCACGAGCACGACCATTCCCACGACCATTCCCACGAGCATCATCACCACGACCACACCCACGAAGACCACACCCACGCCCACGGCATGTTGGAGGAAAGCAGCCTGACCGGACGCCTCGTCGCCATCGCCATCCTCGCCATCCCACTCACCCTCGCCGCGCTCAACACCCCGGACCAATTTAGCCCCGCCGCCATCGCCAACAAAGGGCTTTACAACCCCAACTACAGCGACACTTCGCGCGCCGACCAGTTCTCCTTGAAAAAAGCCGACGCCCTGGCCCCCGGCCTTCCCACACCCCAGCCCACCGCTGCCGATCTCGCCGCAGTCACCACAGCCGACACCCCGCCCGCACCGCAGGACAGCCCCGCCGCCACCTCCCCCGCCGGCAGCGACGCCCCGCCCGCCACCACCGCTGGCGCTGGCGGCAGTGACACGGAGAGCACCCCGCAGAGCTACGGCAGCTTCACCCTGGCCGATCTCGAAGCTCAAGTGCCCAAAAGCGAAGCCGGCAACTTCATCCTCGACGTGCCCGAGATCTATTACACTGGCGGCGACATCGAAGTGCAAAACGTGCTCAAGGGCCAGTCGATCGAGACCATCGCCCAAATCCTGCCCGAGAAAGTCAACAACGACGACGGCCACCGCCTGCGCATCTTCCGCATGATGGTGCAATGCTGCGCCGCCGACGCCCGCCCCTACTCCATCCCCGTCGATTTCGGCAAAGCCGCCCCTGAATTCAAAGAGATGGCCTGGGTCAAAGTCACCGGCACCATGAGCTACAAAGACGAAGGCGGCCAGACCGTCCCCATCCTCGAAGTCAAAACCATCGAAGAAACCACCGCGCCGGATCAGAGCATGATTTATTGATTCCCGCAATCCGGCGGGCGTGAAACCGGCGCACGGCCATGCCCCCCTCAACCGTTCTTGAGGTATCCGAACACGACGACTCCGAGCAGAAGGAAAACGACAGCGATAAGCATTCCAGCGACCATAGGCCCGCTTCCATACCCCGGAACACCTCCCGCGCCAGCGGAAAAAAATTTCAGTTGCGCTTTTGTTTTCTTTCTGCACCTTAGTCACCCCTATGGCAAAGAAAGCTTGGTTGGAGCGCGATAAGCGCAAACGCAAAACAGTTCAAAAATACGCCCAGCTCCGCGCGGAGTTGAAGGCGGCGGGAGATCATATCGGTCTGTCCATGCTGCCCCGCGATTCCAGCCCCACCCGGCTGACGAATCGCTGCCGCGTCTCTGGCCGCCGCCGCGCCTACCTGCGCCGCTTCCAAATGTCCCGCATCACCTTCCGTGAGCTGGCCTCCCAGGGTCTCATCCCGGGCGTGACCAAATCCAGTTGGTGACCGCCCGCCAGCCCGGACTGGACGGCGGGATTTCCGTCCAGACCCGCTCGCGCGAGGGCAAGGCCGTCACATCGTTCCCATGCCCATCTATTCCTACATCGCCGAGAATCCAGAGGAAGGCTGCCCCTCCTGCCGCAGAGGCTTTGACCTGCGCCGGCCACTGAGCCGGCCGCCGCTCACCCATTGCCCTCTGTGCAAGCGGCCCGTCATCAAACGGGTCACCGCCTTCAACACCCCCAAACTCACCAAACCCGTGTCCGTCAGCGACGCCAAATCCGCCGGGTTCACCATCCTTGAAAAACGCTCCGACGGCTCCTACGAGCGGCTTTGACCCCCCTTCCCCGCCGCCGCCCGCGGGCATCCGGCCTCCGGCCCTCCCGATGATGTCCCGCCCCCGCCATGACCACCGCCTTCTTCGCCACCAGCAGCCTCCTCCTGGCCCTCACCGGCCATGGGGAACTCGTCACGGAGTGGAACATCACCGGCGGCGAACTGGCTTGGCGCTCGCTCGCCGTCCTCTTCTTCGTCCTCCTCAACGCCTTCTTCGTCGCCGCCGAGTTCGCCATCGTCAAAGTCCGCAGCTCCCAGCTTGAGGCCGCCATCACCGAAGGCAGCAAGAGCGCCGAGCGCGCCCGCCATCAGGTCCAGCATCTGGACGGCTACCTGTCCGCCACCCAACTCGGCATCACCCTGGCCAGCATCGCCCTCGGCAGCATCGGGGAGCCTTTCGTCAACCGCCTCATCCAGCCCGCCTTTTTCAAGCTCGGCATCCAGAACGAGGCCATCATCACCACCGTCTCCTACATCCTCGCCTACAGCGTCGTCACCTACCTCCACGTCGTGCTCGGCGAGCTGATGCCCAAGTCCCTCGCCATCCGCAAGGCCCTCGGCACCACCCTTGCCATCAGCACGCCGCTGCACGTCTTCTACGTCGTCTTCAAGCCCGCCATCTGGCTGCTCAACGGCAACGCCAACTGGCTGCTCAAGCACCTGCTCAAAATCGAGGCCGTCTCCGAGTCGGAACTGGCCCACTCCGAAGAGGAACTGCGCCACATCGTCGCCGAAAGCGAAAAATCCGCCGAGGTCACCGCCACCGAAAAAGACATCCTGCTCAACGTCCTCGCCCTCAACGACCGCTGCGTGCGCGACATCATGACACCGCGCAACCTCGTCGTCTCCCTCGATCTCGAAGACGACTTCCAGACCAGCCTGAAACGCGCCATCGAATCCAAGCACACCCGCTTCCCCCTCGTCAAAGGCCACCTCGACGAGACGCTCGGCCTCATTCACATCAAAGACCTCCTGCCCCTCATCGACAAACCGGACGCCGACCTCCGCCAAGTCAAACGCGACCTCCTCATGGTCCCGGAGATGCTGCCCATCGACAAGCTCCTGCACCGCTTCCGTGAAACCCGCGCCCACCTCGCGCTCGCCGTCGATGAATACGGCGGCGCCGTCGGCATCGTCACCTTTGACAACGTCATGGAGGAAATCGTCGGCGACATCCAGGACGAATTCGACGAAGCCGAGAAAGCCGAGTTCGAACTCATCAAAGACCGCGAGGAATTCACCACCGCCGGCACCTTCAACCTCTACGAACTGGAGGAACTGGCCGACATCAAGCTGGAGAACGACGAAGTCACCACCATCGGCGGCTACGTCACCCATTTGCTCGGCCACCTGCCCCGGCAGGGCGAGACCGTCGAAATCGAAGGCTTCCGCGTCACCGTCACCAAGGCCGACAACCGCCGCATCCTCCAGCTCCACTTCAAAAGACTCGCCCCCCAAACCGGCGACGAAACCGGACCCGCCGCGAACGACTGACGGAGGGCGGGACTCTGTTCCCGCCCATTTTTCTGCGGGCGGAGGAGGCGCGGAGCATTGCGGGAGAATCGGAACACTGAGAATGCTCCGCGCCTCCCACCGCCTCCGCCCCCCGTGAGCAAATGGGCGGAAACAAAGTTCCGCCCTCCGGTTCGGCGAGCCAGCGACTCGCCCCGCAATTATCCCAGCGAGTCCAGCACGGACTCGATCTGCTCCCGTCCGGTGCGGATCAAAAAATCCGGGGTGCGCCCATAGCTCTTCATGCCCAGCGCGAAGTAACCCGGCTCGGGATGAGCGAGCGTTTCCGCGCCGAACGCGGCCACTTGCAGGCAGTCGCCCGCCGTCTCTCCGAGCAGGGCGGCGGCCAGTTTGCAAGTGCCTTCCGTGGCCCAGCAGGTCTGCACATGCAGCTCGCGCGCCAAGCTGAGATCGGGACGATAGCCGGTGGCGGCGATGATCGCATCGGCTTCATGATCAAGTCCTCGCCGTGTCTTGACGTGGAAACCGTCCGCCGCTTGGCTCACGGCCAATACCGAATCGCCCGCGTGAAATTCGACCTCGCCCGCCGCCACCAAGTCATTGGCCTCGGCGCAAAGCCGGTCGCGTTCCGGCAGAGGATCGTCCGGCACGCGCTCGCACGGTGTATCTCCCGGACGTTTTGACAGCCACACGATGCGCGTGTCCGGAGCCGTCCGTTTGACGCGGCCCAGCGACGCCACCGCCGTCACCGCGGAGTGGCCGCCACCGGCCACCAGCACCCGTTTCCCGGCAAAGGCATCCCAGTCCGCGCATCCGCCCAAGCCGTAACGGATCACCTCGCGCGCCGCCGGCTCGCCCAACGCCGGAATGCCACCGTCTCCCAGAGGATTCGGATTTTGGAAAGTGCCACTGCAATCGAACACGATGTCGGCAAACTCATGCCGCTGCCCGGCGGCGGTTTCGATCAGCAAACGAAACCGCGTGCCCGCCCGTTCCGGCTCGCCGATGAAGTCGCGCTTGCCCGCGCCATCGCGCGCGATGCCCAGCACCCGGCTGCCGGTTTGCACCGCCTGATGCCGTCCCAGCGGCTCCAGATAACGCGCCGCGTATTCTTCCCCAGTGAGCAACGCGTCCGGCGCCGGCGCCTCCAGTCCCAGATCAGACAACACGGCCAGCCCCGCCTCCGAGACGTTCATCTCGAAAGGAGAAAACATGCGCACCCGCCCCCACTGCCGCACCGAATCGGCGATCTGCCCGGCTTCATAAATAACCACGGCATGACCGCGTTGTTTGGCGGCAAGCCCCGCTTCAAGCCCGATAGGGCCGGCTCCGATGATGGCGATGGTTTTGGACATAAAGAAAAACGGAGATTGTCAGGAAGAAAGCGCCCGCAACCACCCGTTCGGGCGCGGACGCAGCACGCGCTCGGTGGCGGGCATGGAGAGCAGCCCGCAGGTCCACACGCCGTTGCGCAACGGAATGGTGAACACGTCATCGACTCCCTCCGCGTCGAGCTGGTCCGCCCAGGCGAGGTGATCGTACTCCACTCGCTCGATGTTGGGCAGCGGCACGCCCGATGACCAATCAACGGTCAAATAATGCACCGCGGCATCATGGTCGTGATCCGGCTTGCCGCACACGCCGCAGTTGGCGGCGAAGCGTCCGCCGCCGAGATCGCGCATCCAGGGAAAACCGGAATGGGTGCAGATCAGCCCGACGGCCTCGTGCTTGTCCAGCCAAGCCAGCAAGCGCTCATCGTCCAGCGTGGACTCGTAGAGGAACTCGTTGGTCTGCGCCGGGCTGCCGTGGCAGAGCAGAATGCGGCCCACCGGGGTTTCCAGATGGGCCAAGTCCGGCCAGATGCCCAGCCAGTCGCGGTTCGCGTCGCTCAAGGACTGCATGGCCCATTGATGCGCGATGCCGCCGTAGTGGTTGTCCTCGTCGTTGGAGTAATTGCAGCCGCAGTCTTCATCGCGCGCCGCCGCTTTTTGCTCGTAATTGCCGGCCACCAGAAAGGGGAAATGCGCGCGGATGAGCGCCAGCGTCTCGTCGCTGTGCCCGCAGCAGCCAGTGGCGTCGCCGAGAAAGGCAAAGGCATCGCAGCCCGACCGCTTCGCGTGTTCGAGGCACGCGGTCAGGGAAGGCACGTTGCCGTAGGAGCCGCCCATCACGGCCAGCTTGCGCGCGTCCGGCGCCGCGTAGCGGGCGATCTCCTTCGGCTCCCCGGCGGCGGGCAGGCAACAGGCGCGCGCCGTCGTCGGTTTATCAAAATCAGGTGACACATGCATCGCTGCGCATACGTTTAGAAAGCGTCCATCTGTCACGCAACACCAAAATTCGGAAAGCCTCTCCCCATGCGCAACACCCCCGCCGTCACCCGCGCCTTGGCTTGGTTTCAAGATCAAGCGATCCTCTCCGCGCAGGAAAAAGCCCTCGTGGAAAGCCTGTTCGAGCCTTGTTTCGAGTTCGCCCGCGCGCTGGAGATGGCGGACTCCATCCACGTCCACATCCGCGTGGACGACACGGAGAAGCTGCCGCACATCGCCTTCCAAAAACAAGGCGGCTCCTTGGACAACGGCCAGCCCGGTTACGTGAAGTACCGATTCCCGGATGGCCTGAACATGATTTTCTCCCACATCCCGGTGGCGCAGGATAATCTGGCTGAAACCGAGGACAACCGGCGGCCCCGGCCTTATGTCGATCACTTGGGCATCGACCTTCGGCAGGAGACTGATGTGGTCAATGCAGCCTTCAGCGAAGTCCCGCAAAACGCCGCCAGCCGCGGTTGGGGGCACATCCCACAGGGCGGCAAAGGCCGCCCTGTGTATTGCTGCCACATCGAGGTGGGCGCCAAGCACTGGGTCTATCCGCCCGACGCGCCCGCAGGCAGCGGCGTGCCGCTGGAGTTCGCGCTCGGCCCGCTCAAAACCAACGGCATCAAAGCCGGCTGCGACCTGCGCCCCAGCAAACCGGTGACGCATGCGTCCGGCACCCCCGTGGAGGCTCAATGCTGCGCCAAGTAGATTCGATTGGCAATCGAATCCCTGGGAAATCTCATTGACAATTAATTGCTAATCAGCGCAAATGCGCATCTCTTGAATGAAAACCCGATTCATCCTCCCGGCCCTCGCCGCCGCCCTCCCAGCGTTTGCCGGGATTCCCTCTGACTCGCTCAGCCCCGCCCCCAACGCGCCTCAGTCCGGCCCGTCCTCCTTCGCTGAATCCGGTTCCCTCTCCGAGTACTTCTTCGGCAAGGACAACTGGGTGGACTCGACTTCCGACGCCTGGATGGAATGGAAAAAGCGCAACCACCTTCCCATCAGCATGGGCGCGCATCACTGGTGGAACGTGGACCGCGACCAATTCGTCTATGGCGACGGTTACGGCGTGCCCGGACTGCGCGGCACCTATTTCTACTGGCTGAACGTGGACCCCAGCCTCACCATTCAGGGTGACCATTTCATCAACGAGATCGGCCTCCATCTCCAGGGCCGCATCCGTGACGACAAGGACAAGCTGCGCAGCTTCTACAACGACAACTACTGGACCTACGAAGCCTACGCCTACGCCAAGACCGATCTCGGCACCTTCAAGGTCGGGCAGATCGTCGAGCAATTCGCCATCGCCTGGGACAATAGTTGGTGGGAAGGCGTCTCCTATTTCGACGAGTACCGCTTCAACCCCTCCTGGGGCGCCACCTGGGAAAACACCTGGAAAGCCTCAGACACCCTCAGCATCCCCACCGCCCTGCAATACTTCTGGAAAAGCGACCGCGTCAGCGGCGCCATGGCGAACTCCTCGGCCGCCACCACCCTGGGACTCGAAGAGCATCACTCCTTCATCCTGCGCGCCGTTCCCACCTGGAAGCTGAGCGAGGACGTGACCCTCGCCTGGGGTATCTCCGGCCTGACGCGCAGCATCAAGGACTACGCCGGCTTCGGCGTGGACGAGCGCCAAGTAGCCTGGGAAACGGATCTAACCTTGACCTGGAAAAACTTCAGCGTGTGGGGACAGTACATCGACTCCCACGGCGTCATCACCCCCGCCCGCTACGTGTCCAACGGCCCCAGCGACCGCCAGAACAGCCTCAGCACCGGCATCAATTACAAATGGGGTCCGGTCTCCGCGCACGTCAACTACTCGAAGGGCTGGGATCACAACCCGTCCGGCGAGCAATTCGTTTTCCAGCCCGGCATCACCTTCCAGCTCACCAAAAACATCACGCTCTACACCGAGTACGTCCGCTGGGACTTGACCAATTTCCGCGGCGACAAAGCCGTCTGGGGCGACGGCTTCCAAATCGCCCTCGTCTGGTCTTATTGAACGAATCCCCGCCAAGCCGCGCGTTGGTTTCCTCCCAATGAAAAAACAGATCCGCCTCAACGCCCTGGACATGGACTGCATGGGAGCCTGCCCGGGCCTCTGGCTGCATCCGCGTGATGAAACCGCAGGCTACACCACGCTGCCTTATTGGATCAAGGTGGCGGGCATCCTGGAGCGCGGCTTGTTCGACTCGTTGTTCATCGCCGACATCTACGGCGTGTACGATGTGTATCAGGGCAGCGCTGACTCCGCCATCCGCAACGCGGTGGAGTTTCCCGTGTGCGATCCCCTCCTGCTGGTGTCCGCCCTGGCAGCCGTGACCAAAAACCTATGCTTCGGCATCACAGGCACGCTTTCCTACGAGCCTCCATTTTCATTCGCGCGCCGCGTGTCCACCTTGGATCACCTAACAGAGGGGCGCTTTGCCTGGAACATCGTCACCGGCTACTTGGACAGCGCCGCCAAGGCATTCGGCAAACCCGCGCAAATGGCCCACGATGACCGCTATCAAATGGCGGAGGAGTACATGGAGGTCGTTTACAAACTATGGGAGTCCGGTTGGGAGGACGACGCCGTGAAGCGCGACAAGGTGAACCGCATCTTCGCCGATCCAACCAAAGTCCACAAAATCAAGCACGCCGGGAAGCACTTCAACGTGGAGGCCTACCATCTCTGCGAACCCTCGCCGCAGCGCACGCCGGTGCTCTTCCAGGCAGGCGCCTCCACCGCGGGGCGCAACTTCGCGGCGCGTCATGCGGAATGCGTCTTCATCTCCGGACTGACATCCAAGATGGCCGCAACCCTCGTCTCGGACATCCGCGCAAAAGCCGCCATGCACGGCCGCGATCCCGCCAGCGTGATCATTTACACCGCCATGACGGTCATCGTGGCGGCCACCGACGAGGAGGCGCGGGCCAAGCTGGACGAATACAAAAGCTACGTCAGCGTTGAGGGCACGCTCACGCTGTATGGCGGCTACTCAGGCATCGACTTCTCCGGCTACGACCTGGACACGCCGGTCGGTTATGTGGAAAGCAATGCCATTCAAACCTTTGTGGAAGGTTTCTCCATCATGGACCCGGAGCGCGTCTGGACACTGCGGCAGATCGCCGAATTCTTGGGCGTCGGCGGATTCGCCCCCATCATCACCGGCTCGCCAGAAACCGTTGCCACTGAGTTACAGCGTTGGATGACGGAGTCCGACCTGGACGGCTTCAACATCGTTTACGCCGTGAGCCCCGGGGACCTGGAAGACTTCGTGGACCTCGTTGTACCGGAGCTGCAACGTCGCGGCGTGTATCGCACCACCTACCCGCCTGGCGTCTTTCGCGAAAAACTCTACGGCCCCGGACACCGCCGATTGGCCGATGATCACCCCGGCGCGCGCTATCGCCACTCTCCCAAACCGGAACCCGATTCCGTTCTCGCCACCGTTCTTTAACCCACGCTCCACACCTAACCCGTACCCAAGTCATGAACCCGCCATCTCACAACACCCGCCGCCAATTCATCATCCGCACCACGCTCGGCGCCGGCGCGGGCCTGCTCGGACTCAACAGTTGCGGGCGAAAACCCTCATTCTCCGGTGACGCCGGCGGCAAGCCCTTCGCCGGTCAAACCCTGCGCGTGTTCGTTTATTCCGGCGCGTGGGAAAACGGCTTCCGCAAGCACTTCGTGCCCAAGTTCGAAGAGCAGACCGGCGCCAAAGTCGTCGTCGATCCCGGCTGGTGGGATTCCATTCCCAAGCTCAAGGCCTCGCCTCCGGGACAGCCCGCGTTTGACCTCGTGCTCACCGACGCCACGCAAGGTTATCCCGCAATCAAGGAAGGGCTGTTCCAAAACATCGATCTCAACAAAATCCCCAACAAAAGCCTGTTCGCCGCCTCCGCGCTGGACAACTGGGTGGTGAAGGACAGCTACGGCATCACCTTCCCGGATTCCGTCCACACCCTCGGCTACAACAAGACGCAGATCTCCACGCCGCCCACAAGCTGGGCCGATCTGGTGAAGCCGGAGTACGCCGGCAAGCTCGGCCTATACAACTCCTTCTACATGTCCCTCTACACCTTCGCCTGCGCCAAAGCCGCCGCCGAAGGCGCGCCGGGCACGGCGACGAAGCTGGTGGACGAGAAATTGCAGGACGTGATCGAGTACGCCAAGGCCCATCGCGATGCCGTCAAGCTGTGGTGGCCCACCTCCACCGACATGGCGCTCAACCTCACGCAGAAAAACTGCGCGCTCGGCAACATGCACGGCACCGACATGATCCCCGCCTTGAAAAACAGCGACGAACTCGGCGCGACGGTGCCGGACGAAGATCGCGCCTTCGTGCTGCTCATGTGGGTGGTGGCCGCCGGCACCAAAGTCCCCGACCTCGCCCATGAGGCCATCAACCTCCTGCTCAGCGAGGACATCCAAGCCGCCTTCGCGCGCGCCGGCGGCGCCACCGCCATCCCCTCGGTCGCCGCCAAGATCGCCCAGGAGGACGCGTTCTGGGGGCAAATTTATCCCAGCACCGAAGCCGGCCTTGCGGCGGTCAGCTATTACCCCTATGACACCTACATGAAAAATTGGGATGATCTGGTCCAGGTATGGGACCGCGAAATCTTGCGCAAATCCGCATAATGGCGGCGGTCGAAGTCTCCAGGTTAGGTTGCGGCTTCACCGGCGGCGTGCGCGCGGTGGGCGATGTTTCGTTCACCCTGGCCGCCGGCGAGTTTTTCTGCCTGCTGGGGCCTTCGGGATGCGGCAAATCGACGCTGTTGCGGCTCATCGGCGGTTATCTACGGCCGGACACGGGCCGCGTCATCGTCAATGGCCGCGACGTCACCCACGAGCCGCCCGAGCGCCGCCGCACCGGCATGGTGTTCCAAAACTACGCGCTCTTCCCCCATCTCAACGCGCTCGACAACGTGGCCTTCGGCCTGCGTGTCAAAGGCACGCCGAAAGCCGCGCGCGAGGCCAAGGCGAACGAGATGTTGGACTGGGTCGGCTTGAGCTTGGACGAGCGCAAACGGCGGCCCGCGCAGCTTTCCGGCGGCCAGCAGCAGCGCGTGGCGCTGGCCCGCGCGCTGGCCTTCGATCCCCACCTACTGATGCTCGACGAACCCTTCGCCAACCTCGACCGCCTGCTGCGCGAGCGCCTGCGGGAGGAATTGAAAAGCGTGCAACGCCGCGCCGCCATCACCACCATCCTCGTCACGCACGACCGCGAGGAAGCCTTTGCCCTGGCCGACCGCATGGCGGTCATGCACCAGGGCAGTATTTTGCAGATCGGCACGCCGGAGGAACTGCACGCGAAACCGGCCAGCGTGCGCGTGGCGGACTTTCTCGGCCACGCCAATCTGTTTCCCATTCGCGCAATCGAAAACGGGCAGGTGATCCTGGACGGCGGCATCCGTCTCCCCCTGCCCGCATCCGGCGCCCGGCCCGGCGATCATGCCCTCATCCACGCGGAACGCATCCGCATCCATGCCGCGCCGGGAACAACGCATCTGCCCGCCACGGTGGAGAAGTCACGCTTTGCCGGTTCCCACCGGCTGCTCACCTTGACGCTGACGGACGGCACGAGTCTTGAGGCGCGCGTGGTGGACGGGCTTCACGCATCACCTTCCGCCAAATCTTGCGTTGGCATCGAAATCCCACCGGAGGCCGTCTCCATCATCCCCTCGCCCGCCGCATGAGCACGCGCCGCGCTTCCTGGACACCCTGGCGGTGGGCGGCTCCGTCCGCGCTGCTGCTGCTCCTGCTGCTGGCGTGGCCCGTGCTGCACTTGCTCCGCCTCAGCTTCTGCGAAGGCGGCGGCGGGCAAAGCGGCTTCGGCATCGGCAGCAGCTTTTACACGCCCGGCACTTGGACGCTGGGCGTTTATCAGACGCTGAAAGACGATGATTACTTTTGGGAAGTGCTCGGCTTCACCGTGCGCCTCGGCTGTTTGGTCACGGCGTTGTGCCTGTTGTTAGGTTATCCGGTGGCGCATTTTATCTGGCGGCTGCGCGGCAAATGGAAGATCGCCGCCCTGGCCGCGGTGATCGTGCCCAAGCTGTCCAGCCTGCTCGTCACCATCTACGGCTTGAAACTCATTCTCGGCGATCACGGCCCGATCAATCAATTCCTGCAATGGACCGGCCTCACGCACGAACCCATCATGCTTCAACACAACCTCGCCGGTGTCGTCATCGGCAAAACCCTGCTCGTGCTGCCTTACACTATCCTTCTCATCTGGGCCGGATTGGAGCGCGTGGATCGCTCCTTGCTGGCCGCCGCGCGCGGGCTGGGAGCCGGGCCGTGGACGGTTTTCACGCGCGTCACCCTGCCGCTGTCGCTGCCTGCCGCCATCGGCGCCGCCTTGGTTAGCCTAATATGGGGTATTGGTGCTTTCATCAGCCCCTACCTGCTCGGCAGCCCGCAGGAGATCACCCTCTCCGTCGATGTACAGCGCCAGATGTTCGAAAACCTGCACTGGCCCCGCGCCGCCGCCGAGGGCGTCGCCATGCTGCTCACCCTCCTCGTATTCGCCGCGTTGCACGCGGGCGGGGAGCGCCTGCTCGTTAAAAAAACCAACCTCCCCGCGCCCGCCGCATGATCGCCCGCCTGCTTCATGTCATGCTCGGCTTTATCTGCCTGCTGGTGCTCGCGGCGCTGATGTGGCCGCTTGTGTACGCTTTTTGGTTGTCGTTCACGCCCGGCGAAATGCTGCAACCGCCCACGGGCGAGTGGTCGCTGCGTTGGTATCGCGAATTTTTTACTTCGCCACGCTGGATGGAGGGTTTGCAAAACAGCCTCGTCACCGGCATCCTCGCCGCCGCCATCTCCACTGTGGCCGGAACCTCCGCCGCCATCGCCGTCGTCCGTCATCGGTTTCGCGGCCGCCGCTTGTTGCAGGGTGCGGTGCTGCTGCCGTTGTTTATTCCCGCACTGGTGCTGGGGCTGGCCCTGCTGCCGGTGATGCGCGCGCTGGGACTCTGGGGCACGCAAATTTCCGTGGCCGCCGCCCACAGCCTGTGGGGGCTGCCGCTGGTGCTCATCGCCGTGCGCTCCGCCCTGGAGGATGCGGACGCCAACATGGAACTCGCCGCGCGCGGCCTGGGCGCCAGCGCCGCGCAGACCTTCCGGCTGGTCACGCTGCCGCTGATCGCCCCGTCCGTCGCCGTCGGCGCGTTGATAGCTTTTATCATTTCCCTCAACGAACTCGTCATGGCGCTGTTCCTCTGCACGCCCGTCATCGACACCCTGCCCAAGGTCATCTGGCCGAACCTGCGCTACACCCTCAGTCCCCTGGTCGCCGCCGCCTCCGGTGTCGGTCTCGCCGCCACCGTGCTGCTGCTCTGGAGCGCGTGGCGCGTAATGAGATGGACGCGCACCCGGCGGTGACGAAAACTCCTTTCGTCCTCGTCCTCGTCCTCGTTCTCGTCCTCGTTCTCGTTCTCGACAAGCTCGA
>CAZNKC010000002.1:37707-71892 GCA_964573315.1 uncultured Verrucomicrobiaceae bacterium
TCGTCCTCGTCCTCGTCCTCGTTCTCGTCCTCGTTCTCGTTCTCGACAAGCTCGAGCAGGAGAACGAGGACACGGGCAAACTGGAAGCTTGCCCCACTGAAATACCGGATGTCATTTGTCCGTTTACGCATATATCTTTCCACCTTATGAGCTCACCCAATCCCAATGAATCCGCCCCCTGCTGCGACAATGCCCGCAGCGACTGTGAAACCGTCGCCGACTGCTGCGACACCGCCGCCAACGTCTGCTCCAAGACCTGCTACTTCCAGTCCTCCGACCTTGGCCGCTTCGGCGAAATCGGACGCTCCAATCCGGAACTCGCCAACGCCTTCTTCGACTACTACGGTAAAACGATGGCCGACGGCAAGCTGACCAAGCGCGAAAAAGGCCTCATCGCCCTCGCCGTCGCTCATGCGCTGAAATGCCCGTATTGCATCGACTCGGTGTCCAACAGTCTGCAAGACCAGGGCGTGGGTGAAGCAGAGATGATCGAAGCCGTCCACGTCGCCGCCGTCATGAGCGCGGGTGTCGCCCTGGTCCACAGCACGCAGATGCTCGGCCATGTCGATGCGCGGCAGGCGCAGGGTTGAGTGTGTAGCATGGGCTTTCAGCCTGTGACGAGTCATGCAGGCATCTTGCCTGCATGGGTGGGAGGGATGCCCTTCCGCCCGCGAACAAATGAGATGGAACAGAGTCCCGCCCTCAGAGAGAGGCGGTTACAAACCGCCTCTCCTTGTTGTTGGGTGCGAGTGTAGGCACTCGCGCTCCTCCCCTGCCAAAGCCCGCGCGATCAATTCCAAACTCGCGTTGCCGCCGCTGAGCACACACCCAACACGCCGCCCCTGCCAGCGCTCCCGGCCTTTTTTCAAAGCCGCCCAGGACAGCGCGGCGGCGCCCTCGGCGAGATTGTGCGTGGCCTGCAATAGCTCCCGCATCGCCGCCAGCGCCTCTTCATCGGTCACGGTCACCACGTCATCGGCTTGTCGCCAGATGATCTCCAAAGCCCCCTCGTTCGGCGTGCTGCACGCCACGCCCTCCGCCACCCGCGTCCCGCTGGGCTGCGTGACGAAGCGCTTCTGCTGAAACGAAAGCGCGTAAGCCGGCGCCAGCGCGCTGACCACGCCGATGATCCGCGTCTTCAACCCCAGCGCCGCGCGCGCCGCCGCCACGCCGCACAAACCCGACCCCAGCCCGATGGGCACAAACACCGCGTCCAGCGGCGGCGCGTCGCGGAAAAACTCCAGCGCATAAGTGGCTACGCCACGCACCAGCCAGGGATGAAACGAAGGCACCGGATGCAGCCCCTCCGCCCGCGCCAACTCGCGCGAATGCTCCAGCGCCTCCTGGAACTCGCGCCCATGCTCCACCAGTTCCGCGCCGAGCGAGCGCATGGCGTTGTTTTTGTCCGGGTTGTTGCCGCGCGGCACCACGATCACCGCGCGCAGCCCCTGCCGCCGTGCCGACCACGCGATGGACTGGCCGTGATTGCCCGTGGAAGCGGCGATCACTCCCGGCACATCCGGCTGGCGGCGTTTGAGTTCGTCCAGATAAACGATGCCGCCGCGCACCTTGAACGCGCCCACCGGCGTGTGGTTCTCATGCTTCACCCACACCTCCGCGCCCGCCGCCTCCGAGAGCAGCGGCCAGGCATAACAAGGCGTCGGCGGCACATGCGGACGGATCAACGCGGCGGCGGCTTCGATTTCGGCCAGAGTGGGAAGATGGGAGTTCATGGTTGTTGAAGCGAACAAGCAGAGTGCCCCATCCCCCAAGGCAAAGTCAAACACCGTCTCACCGTGGCACGACCGGCCCGGTCGCCCACAAACGGAGGGCGGGACTCTGTTCCCGCCCATTTGTCCGTGGGGGGCGAAGGCGGTAGGTGGCGCGGAGCCCTCTCAGTGCTCCGATTCTCCCTCAAAGCTCCGCACCACCTCCGCCCGCAAAAAAATTGGGCGGGAACAGAGTCCCGCCCTCCGGCGCAGCGTGTCCGGCGAGCCAGCGGCTCATTTACCACTCTGGCCGATACCGCCAACAGCGCGCAGCAGCGCGTGCTGGGCTTTGTTGTGCGCGGCCACCGCCGCCACCCGGTCGCGGCGCGCTCGGGTCAGTTCCTCGCGCGCCAGCAGGTACTCCAGCACCACGCCGATCTGGCTGGCTTGACGCTCCTTGGCCAGCTTGGTCATTTCCTCTGCCATGCCGGCGGCCTCGTCACTGAGCCGGATTTGATCTTTGGCCGACCGCACTCTGGCCTGCGCCTCCACCACTTCGCGCCCGATTGCCGCGCGCACCTGCCTCGTCTGCAACCCGGCGCTTTGCGCCTGCGCCTCCGCGATGCGGCGGCGCTGCCGGTCGAACAATCCGCCCGGCCCGATCTTCCAGCCCAGGCCGATGTAAAAGTTCTGCTGGTCGCCGAAGTTGCCCCAGTCTCCGGCCCGACCGCCGCCGAGTCCGCCGCCCAGATAACCCGCCTGCACGCTCGGCGTCAGCGGCGCCACCCGGCTGCGTTTTTCCTCCGTAACCGCCGCCGCGCCCGCGGCGTCCGCCGCTGCCACTTCGGCACGCTGAATGACCGCCTTTTCCACCAAAGTGGAATCGCTTCCGCCGCCGGGCAGCAACGACACCGGCGTCAAGTCCGCCTTGGCCGGACGCAGCGCCGCATCCGGCGCCAACCGCAGCGTCTCCGCCAGGGCCGCCGCGCGCACATCCCGCGCCTCCAGTCCCTGCCGCGCCAGCAGGCGCGTCCGGCTGATTTGCGCCCGCACGCGCAGCAGGTCCGCCTTGAACGCCGTGCCCGCCTGCACCGCGCCGTCGAGTTGTCCGGCATATTCCCCCATCACGCGCAGATCGTCCTCGATCACCGCCACGTCCGCCTCCGCCGCCAACAAATCGTAATAGCGCTCCGCCGCCTCCAGCACGATGTCCTGGCGCGCCGCCTCGGCCAGCCGCTCCGCCGCCAGCGCGCGTTGTTTGGCCACCAGCGCCTGATAATAAAGTTCGCCCGGCGACCAGTCCACGATCACGACCCCGCCCACCGTGTACTGCTGTTTGCGCGCGTCGAAAACATCGCCCACGATGTCCTGCAAGCGTCCTTCATGACCGCGATAGGCCGCGCCCACGCTGAGCGAGGGCCAAAAACGCTGCCAAGCCTGCTTCGATTCCGCGATGGCCTGCGCATGACGAACCCGCGCCAGTTCGATCTCGTCATTGTTCGCCCCCGCCAGCCGCAACACCGTGCGCAGATCGACGTAGTTAGGATCGGCGGCATGGCTAGCGCTGGAAACAGTCAAAACTAACAACGCCGGTAAATGACGAATGCCGGATGACGAATGTCGAATGAAATGAAACATAACTCGGTGGATTGGACGTTGGGTTGCTGATGCCAAAAGTGGCATATTCTTCCTAATTCCTAATTCATAATTCCTCATTTCACCCCCACTTCCTGCCCGTCCACGAGCACCGTGGTGCCCGGCAGCAGGATCACATCATCGGGTTTGAGATCGGGAACCTCCACGTTCACACCGTCGTTGAAACCCGGCTGCACCTGCACGCGCACGGCCTTGCCGCCTGCGTGCTTGAACACATAGCTGTTCACCTTCTCCTTCACCAAGCCGGCAACGGGGATGAGCGTGGCCTCGTCGCGCCGCTCCACCGCCAGCCGCGCCGTGGCAAACAAGCCGGGGCGCAGGCGGCCGTCCGCGTTGCCGACATCCACCTCGGCCAGCATCGTGCGCGTGGCCGGATCCAAAGCGCCGGACAAACGGGAAATGACACCCTTCACCACCTCGCCGCCGAGCGCGTCCACCTTGGCCTCCGCCATCTGCCCCGCCCGCAAGTGCCCGGTCTCCATCTCGACCACCGGCACTTGCAAGCGTAGCGTGCGCGTGTCCGTCAAGCGCAGCAAGACATCGCCGCCCGCGCCGGCAAACGCGCCTGGATCGGCCCGGCGCTCCGTGATGATGCCGTCGAAAGGCGCCTTGATTTGTGCGAAAGCCAGCAGCGTGGCGGCGCGCTCCAGCCCCGCCTTGGCAATCGCCAGCCGCGCCTCGGCATCGTCCACATTCTGCGGCAGCACCAAATCGGGCGATTTCGATCTGGCCTCATGCAGCCGCTTCACCGCCACCTCCGCCGCCGTCACCTCGGCGCGATGCCGGATCAAATCCGCCTCCAACTCCGGCACCTCGATCTCGATCAACGTGTCGCCCGCCTTCACCGCATCGCCCTTGTCCACCGCCACCTTTTTGACATAACCCGTGACCCGCGCCTTCAACTCCACCTCCTGCCACGGCGCCAGACTGGCCGGCAGCGTGATCCAGCGATGAATGACACCCTTCCGCAGTTTGACAGCAGGCAACTCCAAGGCAAAGGCGGAGGAAGTGAGGACGGCGAGGAAGAGAAACAGTTTCATGGAAATCATCGGGCGAGGGGGCAATAAAAGGGATTGGAAAATGCCCAAAAGACGCATAAACTCGAAGCCATGACAGCGGCACCACCCATTCCGAAAGATTTGCGCGTGCAGTTGATGAAAAAGGTGCAAACACTTCCCGACAAGTATTTGCCTCTCTTCCACGAGGCATGGCTGGATGTCGAGACGGTAAGACTCCTGGATGAAATGTCCGCCGACGCCGAGCGCGAACAAGCGGAGGACAAATGGGACAATCTTCCCGAATTGATTCGCGCGTATCGTGAACGCAGAAAAGCAGGGCGTCCCAGTGAATGACCGTTTGCACAGCCATCCCATGTGAATGGAGGGAGTGGGACAAAGCCGGCGGTTGAGCCTGCGGATGCGTGCGCCGCCGGAGAAGCGGACACGATGCCGCAGGCATCGCAGCCATTAGCCGGTGGTGGGGCGAGGAACGAGCGACACCACCGGTTACACGTTGCAAGGCCCCGCCATGCCGATGCCGCATCCCGGCAGGGATGCCAGCAGGAACCCGTTGCGGCTTGGCTGGCAACCCTCCGGGTTGCGGGGAGATTTGTCCGGGTTCGTCCAGGCTCCGGTGGTGTCGCTGCGCGCCACCACCGGCTAATGGCTGGCAACCCTCCGGGTTGGCTCCGGCCCGCCGATTTCCCCCTTGGCTCTCTTCCCCATCCCCAAACCTGCAACCACCATTGCCCGCAAACCACTCCCAAGACTCCGCAACTCCCGCAAAAACCATGCCCTCTGGCCTGAGGCTCTCTTCCTATGGGATGACTGTGGACTGTCTGCATAAACACCTTTTTTGAAAACATCGGTTCAGAGAAATCAAGCAGTCTCGAAAAACGCGCTTTGCTCGTCATCGGGATCGAGCGAAGCCGTGGAGCCTTTCTTGCTGGCCAGCAGCGCGAACATCGCCGGCAGCACGCCCAGCGTCGCCAGCGTGGCCAGTACCAAGCCACCCACCACCGCGCGGCCCAGCGGCGCGGTTTGGTCGCCGCCCTCGCCGAGGCCGAGCGCCAGCGGCGTCATGCCCGCGATCATGGCGAAGCTGGTCATCAGAATCGGCCGCAACCGGCTCACCGCGCCGGTGACCGCCGCCGCGCGCCGGTCGCCGCCGCTGCGCAGACGCTCGCGGTCGGCAAAGGTCACCAGCAGGATCGCGTTCGCCACCGCCACGCCCACCGCCATGATCGCGCCCATCGCCGACTGGATATTGAGCGTGGTTCCGGTGAGAAACAGCGCCAGCACCACGCCCGCGATCACCGCCGGCATCGTCGAGATCACCACCAGCGCCAGCCGCAGGCTTTGGAAGTTCGCGCACAGCAGCAGGAAGATCACCACGATGGCAACCGCCAGCCCCGCGCTGAAGCCCGCGTAAAGCTGCTCGAACGGCTCCACTTGGCCGCGGATGTCCACCTTGGTCTTGCCGTCCGGCGCCGGCCCCGCGCCGGCGATGGCTTGACGCACCGCCTTCAGCGCCGACCCGAAATCCGTTCCCTCGATGTTGGCCGTCAAACTCACCACCCGCACCATGTTATAGCGTTCATAGGTTCCCACCGTCGTGCCCGGCTCGATCTCTGCCAAATTGCGCAGCAGCACCGGCGCGCCACTGGCCGAGGCCACCGGCACGTTGCCGAGATCCTCCAGCGACTGCGTGCGCTCCTCGGGAATCTGCACCTGCACGTTGAAACTGATGCCCGTTCCGGGATCGCCCCAAAACACCGGCGTGGTGAAACGGCTGGAAGTCGTCGCCGCCACCAGCGACCGCGTCACGTCCTCGACCCGCACCCCCAGCAAACCGGCGCGTTCGCGATCGATCCGCACGTTCACCGCCGGCGCGTCCAGCGTTTGCGCGATCTGCACGTCCCGCAGGAACGGCAGCGCCTCCAGCCCGGCCTGCAATTTCTCCGCGTGCTCCCTGCAGCCCGCCAGCGAAGGACCGCTCACCACGATCTCCAGCGGCGTCGGCGAGCCGAAGCTCATCACCCGGCTCACAATATCCTGCGGCTCGAACGACAGCCGCACCTGCGGCAATTCTTCGCCCAGCACCTTCCGCAGCCGCTCCTGAAAAGGCGCGATTTTCACGCCCGATCCCGGCCGCATCTGCACCGCCAGCCAGCCCTCCTCCGGCCCGCCGTTCCACAGGTGAACCAGATTCACCGGGAAACTGGAGTTATGCACGCCCACCATGCCGATGGACATCTCGATCTTGTCCTCGCCGCCCGCCTCGCGCGCCACCACGTCCAAAATCTTCCTCGCAATCTCCTCCGTGATGCCCACCTGCGTGCCGCTTGGCGCGCGGAACCGCACCGCGAACTGCCCGCTGTCCGTCCTCGGAAAAATCTCCGCGCCAAGCGACGGACCTAACACCACCACCATCCAAACCGACCCCGCCAGATAAACCGGCGCCAGCAGCCAACGCGCCGCCACCGCCGCCTCCGCGATGCCGCGATACGCGCGTCCTAACAAACCAAGCCCGGCTTCCCGATGCCCTGCTTTTTTCGGCGACAGCCAAACCGACAGCACCGGCACCAGCGTGCTCGACAGCACAAACGACGCCGCCATGGCAAAACCCACCGCCAACGCCAGCGGCACGAACAACGCACGCGCCGCGCCCTCCATGAAAAACGCCGGAATGAAAACCGCCAGGATGCAGAGCATCGCCAGCAGGCGCGGCAGCGTCGTCTCATCCGCGCCCTCCAGCGCCGCGCGCGCCGGCGAACTGCCGCGCGCCAGATGCGTGTGAATGTTCTCCACCGTCACCGTGGCCTCATCCACCAGGATGCCCACCGCCAACGCCATGCCGCCCAGGGTCATCAGATGGATGTTCTGCCCCGTCACCCACAACGCGAAAGACGCCGCCAGCAGGGACAGCGGGATGTTGACCACCACGATCAAGGCCGTGCGCAGGTCGCGCAGAAACAGCAGCACCATCAAGCCCGTCAGCACCGCGCCCAGCGCGCCCTCTTTCACCAAATCACTGATACTGCGATTGACCACCGGCGTCTGGTCGAACTCGAAACTCACCTTGATGCCGTCCGGCAGCAACTTCTGAAATTCCGGGATGCTCGCGCGCACCCTTTTCACCACCGCCAGGGTCGAAGCCTCGGCGCGCTTGGTCACCGGCAGATAAACCGTGCGCTTGCCGTTCGCCAGCGCGTGGGAAGTGGCCACGTCCGCCGAATCCGAAACGCTCGCCACGTCGCGAATAAACACCGCGCCCCGCTCCGTCAAGCGCAGCGGCACCGTCTCCAGGTCTTTCACGTTCGACACGATCGCGTTGGTCGGCACGATGGGATACTTGCCGTCCAGGTTCATGTTGCCGGAGGGGCTGATCGGGTTGCCTTTGGCGATGGCCTGTACGATGTCGTCCGGCGACAAACCGTAGGACTTCATGCGGTCCGGGTTCACATTGACCACGATGGCGCGCGAGCTGCCGCCGAAGGGCGGCGGCGCGGACACGCCGGGTAGCGTGGCAAACGCCGGCCGCACCCGGTTCAGTGCCTGATCCTGCATCTGGTTGAGCGTGATGTTCGGATCGTCCGTGGAAAACACCAGATGCCCCACCGCCACGCTGCCCGCATCGAACCGCATGATGAACGGCGCCACCGTGCCCGGCGGCATGAAAGCGCGCGAGCGGTTCACCTGCGCCACCGTCTCGGACATCGCCTGGCTCATGTCCGTGCCCGGATGGAACTGCAGCTTCATGATCGAGGCGCCCTGGATCGACTTCGACTCCACATGCGCGATGTTGGCGATGTAGAGGAAATGATACTCGTAACGGTAAGTCAGGTAGCCCTCCATTTGCAGCGGGTCCATGCCGCCGTACGGCTGCGCCACATAGATCGTCGGAACGCCCAGCGGCGGAAAAATGTCCCGCGTCATCCGTTGCAGCGCCAGCCATGCGCCCAAAACCACCGCCACGACGGCGACAATCACAGTCCAGGGATGGCGGAGGGCGAAACGGGCTAAAGACATTCGGGAGATATAACGGTGAACGATTACGGTGATCGTAATCGTTCAAAAAATCGATCCACCCGCGAAAGGCCGGAGCCAATCCCCCCCTAAAAGCCGAGTTGATGGTTGAGAGTTCAAAATCAGCGGCTTACGCCGAAAGCTCCCCGCACCCGAATGATGAGTCCCCCTGGCGACACAAGTCGCCGCTCATTTCCAGCCTCTCAACCATCAACCATCAACCATCAACTCTCAACCATCAACTCTCAACTCTCAACTCTCAACTCTCAACTCGGTTTTAAGATCACCTCCCCACCTCGACGCCGAGTTCCCGCAACTGCCTGCGCACCAGCTTGAGCACCTTGCGCCCCTCGGCGGTGATTTTGTAGGCGCGGGGGGCTTTGGGGCCGCGCGCCGGATCGGCTTTGGAGGACAGCCAGCCGTTGGCTTCCATGCGCTTCAACATCGGGTAAAGCGTGCCCGGGCTCACTTCATACCCGTGATGGTGAAGCTCCTTGAGCATCCACTGGCCGATGACCTCCCCCTCCGCCGCGTGATGCAGCACATGCACCTTCCAAAAGGAGAGCAGGATTTCACGGTTGACGAGCTTGAGATTCATTCGCCGATGATAACGACATCCACCGCGCTCGTCCAGCGCGATGACCACGGGTGTTGGCAAAAGCCGCTCAGAAACGGAGGGCGGGACTCTGTTCCCGCCCATTTGTTCGCGGGGGGCGGAGGCGGCGGGTGGCGCGGAGCCTTCTCCTCGAACTCTAACGCACCCACCAAGCTCCGCACCGCCTCCGCCCGCGGAAGAATGGGCGGGAATACAATCCCACCCTCCGGGCCGGCCGGCCAGCTCCGCCCAGCACCGGGATGCCGCCGTCTCCCATAGGATTCGGATTTTGGTAAATGCCGTTACAATCGCGCAAGGCTGAATAGACTGTCGAATAGGCTTGCCCTTGGAGTCGCTAAAACGGTAAAATGCTCTTTTCCCAACCATGCGCGTCCCGCTCCTCTCGCTGCTCATCCTGATCTGCGCCCTCCGCGCGTTACCCGCGGCGGTGCCGCAGGATTTCGCCGTGGATCTCCGCGCCACCGTGTCCGACACCGTGCCGCGCATCGTTCTGAGCTGGAGCCAGCGTGAGCAGGGCAGCATCGCCTCGCAAAAAATTCATCGCCGGCTGAAGGGGGAAACCGCGTGGGTGGAGCTGGCCGCTCTCTCCAACAACCAAACCACCTACACGGACAACACGGCGCTGGCGGGCGTCGAATACGAATACTGGATGGAGCGGAGATTCGCCGGCCTGTCCCCCAATGTGGCCGTGGGCTACCTCAGCGCCGGGGTGAAGGTGCCTGAAGTCCATGACCGGGGCGTGCTGCTGCTCGTCGTGGACAACACGATGCTCACCCCGCTGGCGACGGAAATCGCTCAACTCAAGGCCGACTTGGCCGCCGACGGCTGGCGCGTCCAGCAGATCAACGCGCCGCGCACCGGCACCGCCATCAGCACCAAGGCGCTCATTGCCGCCGCTTACAATGCCGACCCCGCCAATGTGAAGTTGGTCTATGTGCTGGGCCATGTGCCGGTGCCGTATTCGGGAAGCATGGCTCCCGACGGCCACTCGAACCATGTCGGCGCCTGGTCGGCGGACGGTTACTACGGGGAGATGGATGGAACCTGGACGGACACGTCCGTGAACAACACCTCGGCCGCTCGCGTGGAGAATCACAATGTTCCCGGCGACGGCAAGTTCGATCAATCGCAATTCCTCAGCTTGGTGGAGCTTGGAGTAGGACGCGTGGACATGCACGGGCTGGGGCGCGCGCCCTCCGCCGCCACGCCGGAGATGGAGGTCTCGCTGCTGCGCCGCTATCTGCAAAAAGCGCACGAGTTTCGCCATAAAAAGCAGCGTTACGCGGCCATCCCGCGCCGCACCTTGATTCGCGACAGCTTCAACCACGCGTTCAGCTCCGAGCCTTTCGCCGTCCTCGGCTGGGCGGTCGCGTACAGTTCCGTGGGGCACCCTCCCTCTTCGCCCATCGACGCGGCTCCGGCTTGGCAATGGTTTGCGCCCGCCTATGCCGGCGGGCAGAATTACCTTTGGGGCTATGCCTGCGGCGGCGGCAGTTATGAATCCGCCAGCGGCTTCGGCACCTCGACCGATCTGGGGCGCAAACCCAGCCGCGTGGTGTTCGGCAACGTCTTCGGCTCCTATCACGGGGACTGGGACTCGAACAACAACATCATGCGCGCCATGCTGGCGGGAAATCCGGATGGCGACTCGCTGGGGCTGTCCTGCTTCTGGTCGGGCCGGCCGCATTGGTTCGCGCATCACCTGGGCATGGGCGAGACGCTGGGCTACATGACACGGGTGTCCATGAACGCCGCGCAGCCCGGTGGCGGTGGTTATGTGCCGGGCGGCTCGTCGTTTCGCGGCGTCCACATCGGGCTGATGGGAGATCCCGCGCTGCGCCTCCATCAAGTGGAGCCGCCGCGCCGTCTGGCGGCGCGCAGCCTGTCCGGGCAGGTGGAGTTAAACTGGGCCGCCTCCACCGAGACGGGATTGCAGGGCTATCATGTCTATCGCGCCAATGCGCCGGAAGGCCCATTTGCCAAGCTGACCTCATCCCCGCAGGCCGGGACCACCTACACGGACACCGGCGTCACCCCGGAGAACAGCTACACCTACTTGGTGCGCACCCTGAAACTGGACACTGTGCCCGGCGGCTCGTATTATAATCTGAGCGTCGGCTCCACAGTCTCGATCACCGCCTCCGCCCCGCCCACCGCGCAGCCGCGCAGCCCTTCGGATCTGCTCCTTGTCTCCCAAACCAGCGCCACCAGCGCGCAGATTTCCTGGCAAGACAACGCCACGGACGAGACCGGCTACCGCGTCGAGCGCAAGGTGAACACCGGTCCCTGGACCACGCGCGCCACCTTGGGAGCAAATGCCGCCAGTTACACGGACACCGGATCATTCAGCCATCTGGGCACGTATGCCTATCGCGTCGTCGCCTTCAACGCGGAGGGAGACTCGCCCGCGTCAAATGTCGTCTCCTTCGAAGCCAGCGCCGGGTTCATCGAATTGACCGAACGCATTTTCATTGCCGCCAAAAGCGCGGGATCCATCGCGGTCACCGTGCGGCGTTTTGGCGGCTCTACGGGCGGAGTGAATGTCAACTTCGCCACCTCGAACTCCTCCGCCCTCGCCAGCACCCACTACACCAACACCAGCGGCGTTCTCACTTGGGCGGACGGCGAGAGCGGTGAGAAAACGATCAACGTGCCCATCGTCAACAACGCCACTCCGTGGCAGGCGCGGCAGTTTTACGTCACCCTGACCAGCCCGACCAACGGCGCGCGGCTCGGCGTGTTTACCCGTACCTCCGTCCTCATCGAGGATCCCGCCGCCGCGCTCGCCCCGCCCTGGCAGCAGGCCTTCCTCGGCTCCGCGCCCAGCTATCCCTATGGCACGGCGGAACACGCCAGCCCCGCGGTGAGCGCGGAAGGCATCATCGGCTCCACCGTCATGGGCGGCAGCTTGGCCAGCGGCGGCAGCAGCGACAACGGAAGATTCATCCACCAACAGCGGACCGGCGACGGCTCCATGACCGCCTTCATCCGCACCCCCTCGCCCAACACCGGCTCCGCGCGCATGGCGCTGATGATCCGGGAATCCCTGGCCGCCAACGCGAGGATGGCCGGCGTGGCCGCCAGCTCCCAAGCCACCCCCGCAGGTTACGGGACGAAGCTGGTCTATCGCACCACCACCACCCTTGCCGAAACCCCGAGCGCCAGCAACCAGTTCGCCACCCCCTGCTGGGTCAGGCTGACGCGCACCGGCCTCAGTTTCAAAGCCGAGCACTCCACCGACGGCAACACCTGGACCCTCGTCGGCCAGACCACGCTCAGCTCCATGCCGGACACCGCTTACTGGGGCCTTTTCACCATCGGCGCCGGCGTCGCCTCCACCACCGACTACAATGGCAACTTCCATTTGTGCGGCTTTGAAAACGTCAGCTTCGCCGACCTGCCCCTCCCGGCCACGCCCGCCGGCTTCAACGTCACCGCGGTCAGTTCCACGAATGTCTCCCTCTCCTGGACTCAGCCCGAGTTTGCCTCCGGCTACCGCATCGAGCGCCGCGGGGACGACGGCAGCGTGGACATCATCGCCACCATCATCAATCCAGCCACCATCACCTACAACGACGCCACCGTCCGCGCCGACACCGCCTACGAATACCGCATCCAGGCTCACAACGGCACCGGCGCCAGTGACTGGAGCGCTCCCGTGCGAGTCGTGACCGGTCCGCCGGACGTCACCGCCACGATTACCACCGCCGCCCCCGGCGGCGCCGACGCCGCCATCCGCTTCAACAGCCCCGGCGCCTCGCTCGGCACGGAGGAATCCCTCCCCGTCACCAGCACCGAACCCTTCAACGGCATGAGCACCGTGGCGAAGTCCTGGCTGCGCTTCGACCTCGGCGATCTGCCCCCGCTCAAAACCGCGCAACTCAAGCTCGCCAAAGCAGGCGAGGAAAACCTGAGCGGCATCAATCTCTACCGGATGCAGGCCCGTCTGTTGCAGGAGAGCTCGGACATCTGGGACGAAAGCGCCATCACCTGGGAAAACGCCCCGCAGAATGACACCGCCAGCACCGGCACTACCGGCACGGCGCCCGTCCTGGTGGATTTCACCTACCGGGACAACGTTCTGCTCCCCGGCAAAGACGACGAGGAAGCACCCGGCGACGATTCGATTTTCACGTTCGATCTCAACACCACCACGCTCAACAATGGCCGCGGTCCCAACAACCTCCTCACCATCGCCCTGGTGCCCGTATCCGCCAATTCCGGCGGCATCGTCTGGGCCGCGCGCGAGCATCCCACCCTGCCCCCGCCCACGCTGGAGGTGACCATGGAGTCGGCGGCGCTCCGCCGCCCCGGTTTCCTCACCGTCACGCCCGGCGACGGTGAGCCGATCCTCTCCTGGCTCGATGCCACGCCAAACGAAACCGGCTTCCAAATCGAGCGCCGCGCCCCCGGCGGAGAGTGGATTCTCATCGCCACCACCGGCCCGGATGCCGCTTCCTTCACGGATACGGACGCCCAGCCCGGAGTCATTTACGAATACCGCATCCGCGCCGTCAACGCCTCCGGCTCCTCCAGTTGGGCCACCCTCGCCAGCATCGTCTCCACCACCTCCGCGTCCGTCACCCATGCCGTCTCCTCCCCCGGCGGCAGCGTCTTTGACTTGACCGATCTGCCTGGAGGCAATGCCTATGTGCCTCCAGGACTCATGCACTACTCCGAGCTGGTTTCCTTTGCCAGCTCCGTCACTCTCACCACCACCGCCCCCCGCAACAACGCCAACACTTGGCGCGGCATGCAGATCACCGTGGGCGAGCAGCCCCTCGTCGTACACGAACTCGCGCGCTGGGTGCTCAGCGGCAACACCGGCCCGCACACCGTGAAGATCGTCCGCAAGATCTCCGACCAAGGCGGCGAGGACGTACCCGGCGGCTCCGTCGTCGTCAACACCGCCGGAGAACCCGTGGGCTTCAAGTATGTCAAACTGGCCAGCCCCGTGACATTAACCGCCAACACCGTCTATTGGATCGTCTGCCAGGAATTCAGCGGCGGCGACACTTGGTATCCGGGCAACAACGTCGTCATCCACAACCCGGTCATCGCCCGCGTGGACCAAGCCGTGTTTTCTTCCAACGGCACGGTTTACAGCCTCGATAATGGCCCGGGCAACACCTACATCCCGTTGGACTTCAAGCACACCTCCATCGAGCGGCCGCTCATCAACGGTCACGGCATGAACGCGCTGCGCAACGACCGCAGCGGCTGGTTCGGCATGGAGATCACCACCGGCGCCTCATCCCTGATCGTCACCCGGCTCGGACGCTGGGTGGCGCCGGGGAACAGCGAGGTCCACCCCGTCAAACTCGTCGAGGCCCTCACTGGCGCCACCTTGGGCAGCGTCAACGTCGCCACCGTTGGAACGGACCCGGGCCAGTTCGCCTACGCACCGCTGCCGGGTTCCATCACGCTTTCTCCACAGTCCCGCTACTATCTCCTCAGCCAGGAAACCGCCGGCGGCGACGCTTGGTATGCGCCCGATTGGTCGAACCCCGACGGCCCCATTGCCGGTATGATCCTGTCCGATTTGCGCCAAATTCCGGATGGCACACCCAAACCCGCGACCGTGACCACCACGCCACCGGGACTAAACGTGACCGTGACTTACGACGGCAGCCCCACTCCACCAAGCGCTCCCGGCAGCTATGCGGTGGTGGCCACGATTCAAGATGCGCATTATCAGGGAACCGCCAGCGGCACGCTCGTGCTGGATCATCGGGCGGACCGCGAGGTGGCGGTGCCGGAGATGGATGCTCCCCTTCCCGCGACCGAAGACGTGACGGCGTGGGACGCGGGTTTGCTTGGGATGTATGACGGACTGTTGCATGACGCGGATGACAAACTCGCGGGCGCGCTGGAGGCGGTCAAACTCAGCGCGCTGAAGGGCGGAGCGCCGGGCGCGGCGGTGAGCGGCACGCTGCGGATCAAAGGCCAAGCCCTCAAGCTGCGCGGCAGTTTCTCCGCAGCGGGAGAGTTCACGCAGACGGCAACTCTGCCGGGACTGGGGGGAACCGTGGTGATTGACTTGAAACTGCAACGCACGACGCCGGGCGGCCATGAGGTGATGACCGGCACGGTGGATTGGAATGGCGGCGAACTGGTGGCCTCGGTCTATGCGCCGCGCGCGGCCTATTCGAACGCGGTGAACGCACCGGCGGAAAATCAGGGCAGGTTCACGGTGCTGCTGCCGAGCGAATACGGCTGGGGCACGACTGAGCCGGGCGGCGACGGCTGGGGGATGGTGTCGGTGGACAAGGCAGGAGTGGCAAAGCTCGCCGGCAGGCTGGGCGATGGCACGGCGGTGACGGAGACGGGCTATCTATCAGGCGAGGATGAGGTTTGTTTCCACCGGGAGTTGTACAAGACCAAGCCGGAGAAGGGACGGATCGGAGGCCGGGTGGTGTTTCGTGATGAACCCGGCATCAGCGATTTTGCGGGGCGCATGCAATGGGTGAAGCTCGAAGACACGCGAGAGAAACAGTATGCGGACGGGTTCGACGTGGAGGTGACGCTGCTGGGCAGCCGGTTCGAGCCAAAAGCGAAGGGCCAGCGGCTGCTGAACGAACTGGAAGACGCGGAGCCGAACGCGGTGGCCAGTTTGATCGGGCTGGCGCCGGAAGGCTACTCCACCGGGCAAAGGGTGGAGCGAGTGCTAAACTGGCTGGCTAACAACAAGCTGACCCATTACGGACCGCAGAAGCTCAGCGGAACGGCAAGCAACACCACGGGACAGGTGACAGGAAGCTTTGCGGACAAAGCCACGGGGATGACGGTGAAGTTCGCCGGCATGGTGTTTCAAAAGCAAGGGCTGGCCGCGGGCGTTTTCATGCACGGACCGTTCAGCGGAGCGCTGCGCATCATGCCGGGCACGCATTTCCCCTATCCGGGAAGCGAAGACGCGGGGAGTCCCGCCCTGGCGGAAGCCCCGGCGGACGAGGCCGGACCGCCGCAGTTGATCGATCAAAGGATGGAGTGGTTCGCGGTGGGGACATACACCGGCGTGTTCGCCGATGCCGGCGGCGTGGCCGGCGGGCTGGAGAACGTGAAAGTCACGGTCAGCGGAGCGTTCAGCGGCGTGCTGTGGCTTGACGGAGTGAAGCACGCGATCCGCGGTCAATTGGACGGGATCAGCACCCCGGCGACGGCGACGATCGAAGTGGCAGGACTGACCGTGACGCTGGTGTTGAAAAAAGAGGACGCGCCAGCATCGGGCTATCAACTGACCGGCATTGTAGCGGACGGAGAGCAAACCTACACGCTGGCGGCGCAACAATTGCCAAATTACAGCGGCGCGCAATCCGCCCCGCAGGAAGGCAGTTACACGGTGGCGCTGCCGGCGCCGGAAACCGTAAACCCTGCGGACGAACCCGGCGGCGACGGCTACGGCACGCTGAAGGTGAGCAAAAAGGGTGTCTGCGCCGGCGCGCTTGTGCTGGCGGAGGGAACCAAGACCACCTTCGCCGGCCATGTGACGGCGGCGGGCGAGTGGAGTTTTTACCGGACCTTGTACGGAGGCAATCCGGCGCGCGGTTATCTGGGCGGCAAGCTGACCTTCCGGGACGTGCCGGGAGTCAGCGACGTGGACGGCTCATGGCGCTGGGTGAAGCATGACACCGCCGTGACCAAGCCCGCGGTTTACACCAGCGGTTTCGACGTGACGCGCAAGGTGACGGGAGCGAAGTATGCGCCGCCGGGCAAAGGCGCGCGCGCCTGGCCCGGGTTGGCGGACGGCTGGCACAACGTCTGGAGCCGGTGGTCCGGCCCCAGCTTGTCAGCCACCGTCGCGCTGCCGGAACTGAACCGCGTGGTGACCTGGACGGCAACCAACCAAATCATGTACTACGGCCCGGACAAACTGACGGTGAAAGTGAATGTGAAAACAGGCTTGGTAACAGGCAGCTACAAAAACCCCACTCAAGGAGCAAACCAAAACTTCGGCGGCGTGCTTCTGCAAAAGCAAGGCATGGTGACCGGCAGCTACGTCAACGCGAACGGCTCCGGGAGATTCTGGATGCAAGCACGGTAGCTCAGGCTTCCAGCCTGAGAGGTGTGATGCAGGCATTCCGCCCGGTTCATCCATCCACTGAACCTAAAAACCGAAATGGTGGCCTACGGAACACACGGAATACGCGAAATTTGAAGGATGGCGGCGCAAATGGGGCTTCACCCAAAAGGTGAGAGCCGTTTTCAGCAGGCCCGGCTTTTCTTTCCGTTTATTCCGCGTATTCCGCAGGCTCTCATTTTCCTTTTTCGGCTGAGCGGTAACACGGCGGTTGCCGCGGCATAATCCCCATTTCACTCGCGCCGGAGACATGACGCCGGGACGCGCTGAGGCCGGACCGGTGGAAGAACCCGGGCAAGGGAAAGAAAAAACTTGCCAAAACTCGCCGATTCATGTGTTTTATATGCGTATGTTGGCATATTTCAGCAATTCTCCGGATGGCTGCGGCGCTTTTGCGGCGCGTGGCCGCCACGGCATGCCGCCGGACACGCGCAGCAGCCGTCTGAACATTCCTGCCACCGGAGGGCGGGTTGACGAGCAGGCGCATTGGGGGGTCCATAGCAGCCTGTTTTGAAACCCGCCCCCGGCTGGGAGGTCTTCCTTGACGGCGGCTCGCTGAGGCAGCCTATTTTGCCCTGACTATGCCCGCCACCCAACGCATCCCGTGGACCAATGTGGTTCTCGCCGCGTTGCTGATGGCATCCACCCTGCCGGGCCGCACTCAGGGCTTGGCTCTCATCACCGAACCGCTGCTCGAAGATCTTGGCATTGGCCGCGTCAGTTACGCCACCATTAATCTCTGGGCCACGCTCCTCGGCTCCGCGCTTTGCCTGCCCGCCGGCTGGTTGCTGGATCGCCTGGGACTGCGTCCGGTCACTGCTGTCATCTTGATCGCGCTTGCGCTCGCCGTATGGCAGATGAGCGTCGTCGCGGGTGGCGCGGTTGTGCTGTTTGTCTGGGTGCTGCTCACCCGCGCCCTCGGCCAGAGCGCGCTATCGGTGGCCAGCATCACGGCCGTCGGCAAAACCGGCGGCCCGCGCTCCGCCCTGGCGATGGGCGTTTACTCCGCGCTGCTGAGCATCTTCTTTGCCGTGGCGTTCGTGGTGATCGGCAAGATCGTCAGCGACCAGGGCTGGCGCGCGGCCTGGGGCTGGATCGCCCTGTTTCTGGCCGTGGTCGTCACACCTCTGACCTTGCTTTTTCTGCGCGAACCCGAACGCCCCGCCGCCGCGACGGAGACTGGGCCGGTCACCGGCACACCGTTTCGTCAGGCGTTGCGCACACGGGTATTTTGGGTGTTCGGCGCCGCCACCGCCTTGTTCGGTTTGGTTTCTTCCGGCCTCGGCTTGTTCAACGAAGCCGTGCTCGCCGAGGCCGGCTTCGACCGGCAGACTTTTCACACCTTCCTCGCCGTCACCACCTTGTTTGCTCTGGCTGGCCAGTTGCTCTGCGGCTGGCTGGCTTTGAAAAAAACCATGCCCTCCCTGCTGGCGGTTGCCATGATCCTGTATGCCGCATCGCTCGGCATGTTGCCGCTGCTCGCGGCGCTCTGGCAGTTGTGGCTGATCGCCGCCATGATGGGCGTGGCCGCCGGTTTCATCATGGTCCTGTTTTACGCCGTCTGGGGCCGCGCCTTCGGCACGCTGGAGCTTGGCCGCATCCAGGGCGCCGCCCAGTGGCTCACCGTCTTCGCCTCCGCGATCGGGCCGCTGCTGTTTGCCGCCTGCCACGAACAAACCGGCTCCTACGCCCCGCTGCTGTACGCGCTGGTGCCTGTGGTGCTGATAACCGCTGTTCTCGCTTGGCGCACTCCCCTGCCCTCGCCTGACGCTTGACTGAATGCCATTCAGAATGGACAAATCACTCTTTTATGAAACTCCCGTTCTGTGCCGCCGCTATACTGATTTCAACCCTCACCACGCTGGCGCAGAGCGCTCCCCCTCTGCTGAAGATCGCTGATTTTGAAACGGGCGACCTCTCCCAACTCCCCATGCAGAAGGCGCGGGAGGATTCGATCACCCTCGTCACGGAACCGGTGCGGGCAGGCAAGTACGCAGCGCGGACGCTGCTCCGCGCCAGTGACCCGGAGGTGCATAGCGGCCAGCGCGCTGAGTTTTCCGACGGACGCAGGACAACTCCGATCGAGATGGAAAAGGATTACTGGTATGGCCTGAGCATCTTCATTCCGGAGGATTTCACACTACCCGCCAAATCGGATGCCGTGCTGTTTCAATGGCACACCCAGCAGGGCGGCCCCAGCCCCGTGCTGGCCATCCGCGTGAACAGCCGCGGCTGGCGCATCACCAGTGACAGCGATGCCACGGCAAAACGCCGCACACTGGCCGTGCTGCCGCTCCAAAAGGGCCGCTGGATAGACTGGGTGCTCCACGCGCGCTGGTCGGCGGAGAAGAAAGGCTTCTGGACCCTGTGGCAGGACGGTGTCGAAGTCGTGAACGAGCGCGACATCATCACGCAGTACCCGGAAAATCTCGGCCCCTACGCGAAGTTCGGCCAGTATCACAGTGTCGATGGCGACACCGCGCAAAATGTGGTTTTCTTTGATGAATATCGCGTCGCCGGTCCCGGTGGCAGCTATGAAATGGTGGCCCCACCGTCAGCGTCCAGGTCAAATCAAGCATCCGGCCCGACGCCTGAAAAATCAACGGTTGATTGAAGGCCGGATTTCAAATCAATAGGGTTGACGTTCCAAGCCGGATTGGGTACCAATCGAAACCCATGCGGCTTTCGTTCATTATCCTGCTGTCACTGTGCCACCTCATCCCGGTCCCAGCGTGGGCGCAGATGCGGACGCTTCTGCCCCTGAGAGAGTGGACCAGTCCTGAAGGCTCCACCCTCACCGCCGAACTCATCGGCTTTGAAGGAGACAATGCCTTGCTGCGTCATCCGGATGGCCGGCGTGTCACCGTGCCCGAAAGCCGCTTTTCCGCCATCGACCGCGCGGAACTGTTGCGCAGCCGGCTTCTCAACTTCCACTGGGACAACTTCTCGGAACCCCTCTCCACCCACTTTTTTCAGTCCTACCATGTCCCCCAAGCGCGAGCCAGCCGTGAAGTCGCCACTTACGTCGCCTTTGGTCCCAATCGCTTCAATCTGGGCATCATGATCCTTTCGTCAAAAGTGGATTTGCGCGAGTTCGATCAAGTGATTTGCCAAGATGCAGCCGGCCGGACTGAAATCTACAACTATCGCAGCGAGGACGTCGCCACTCTGGGCAATGCCCCGAAGCCCATCACACGAGTCTCCCTTGGCATTCAGCCAGGACGCAACGCGGGCTTTTTGCCGATACTCAAAAACCAGTTGGCGCAGAAACAGGCCGTCGTCTTCCAAGTGCTCGCGACCGCCTCTGGAAAAAGGGACACGATTGTCCTGTCGCCCAACGAAGCCGCTGCGCTGGCCGAAATGGTCAGCGTTTATGAAAAAGCCGCTGATCTGGTCCAGGAAGGCGCGGTCCAGCGCGCGCCTCTCAAACAGCAGGTTTTTGGCGCGCCCGCAGCAACCCCGGCAGCGCCCCCCGCAACACCGTCCACCATGGCGGCGGCAGGCATTGATGACGCCGCGCTCGAACCCTTCAGAAATCAACGGACGGTTAGCAAACTGGGCGAAATGATCTGGACGGCCAAAGGCGGAGAGGGGGAAAAGGTGGAGGCGCTGGGTTGGATCCAGACCTCTGTCGTGATCAGGAAATCCGACCGCTCCGTTCATGCCGTGCCTATTCAGGAGATCGACGCAGCCTCCAGAGAGCGCATTCTGTCCGAACGCATCAAGCGTCATGCCGGCCAGACTTTCGTCGAGACGGATCTGTGGCGATACCACTACCCGAAGGATTGGGATCAAAAGAAGCAGGCCTTTCACCAAGCCATCACCTTCGTGCGCCACAAAGCCAAGGGAGATCCTTATCTCTTTGTCCGATTCTACAGCTCCAGCTTCAAGGGCGAACCCATCGATCAGATCTACTTCCAGTCCGAGGAAGCGGGCGGCTTTCTGCGCATCCCGGTCGAATCTCGCTTAACGCGAAAACAAGCCGCCACAAACGGCGCCTACTCCATCGTCTCGGTCAGGTTGGAGCGCAGTCAAGCAGCGCAGGTTCTCCATCTCATCAATCGGTCAAACATCGTGGTCCGCATCGCCTCCGGAAAAAACAACATCGAGATCACGCTCAAAGAGGACGATGCCGCCGCCAGCCAAGAAGCCATCGCCTTATATATCTGGAGTTCCTAACCGCTTTGGCTGGAAAGCAAATCGAAACAACCGATCCTCTTGCAAAACCCCTGTGTTCCTCTGTGCGCTCAGTGGTAAATCCCGGTTTTCCACCACAGAGAACACAGAGAGGCACAGAGGTTGATGGGGGGTTTGCAATTGGCTCAACCGCGCAAACAAAACGGCATGGCGTTTTATCACCGGCGCGGCAAGGATCAAGCCATAACCCTAAATTCGGGAATGAGGAAGGCAGGAAATCAAGAAAAGGAGTGGGAATACAAGCGCTGGCGAACTCGCGAGCCTTCACTCAAAAAAGGAGCCGGCCACTCTGCCAGAGAAGCCCTTTCCATATCCCTTTTCCTGCCTTCCTGTTTTCCTTATTCACGAATCTAGGATAACGCCTTTATCCGCGACTTTAAATATCACAAGACACCGGCCGTCGTGCAACATTCTTGGCACAGTGTTCCGCTTTCCAAGCAATTGAATTTGGGAAACGGGTGTTTTTTATGCCCGTTGCCGCCCCGCCCGTGTCCGCCCGCTCCCGAACCGCGAAGCTTGCCCGCACCGCCCATGACGCTGTGTTCAAGCGGATGCATGGCTCCAACCTGATTTACAACGCGGCCTGGGAGGATCCCCGGCTGGACCGGAGATTGTTGGAGATCGACACGGAAAGCGAGATCGTGATGATCACCAGCGCGGGCTGCAACGTGCTCGATTACCTGTTGGACGGCCCAAAGGCGATTCACACGATCGACGTGAACCCGCGCCAGAACGCGCTGCTGGAACTGAAACGGGCGCTGATCCGGCGGGGCGGATTCGAGGATTTGTTTGAAATGTTCGGCATCGGCTCCCATGCGGGTTGCAAAACCCTTTACCCGGAGTTGCGGAAGGACTTGCCGGAGCACGCGCGGGAGTTTTGGGATCGCCGCATCGGATTCTTCGATCCGCGCAGTGTGAAAGGCTCCTTTTATTATCACGGCACCTCCGGGCTGGCGGCGTGGGTGATGGGCAAGGCATTGTTCCAGGCGCGGTCAAACGTCAAGGACTTCGCCCTGCGCCTGCTGGACGCGCGCTCTCTGGATGAGCAACGGCGGGCTTACGCGCTGCTGGAGCCGGAAATCTGGGGGCGCTCGGCCAACTGGCTGGTGCGGCAGCCGGCGCTGATGGCGCTGCTCGGCGTGCCGCGGCCCCAGATCCGGTTGATTCAAGATTCCCATCCCGGCGGCTTGACCACCTATGTGAAGGACAAATTGAAGCATGTGCTGACGGAACTGCCGGCGGCGGACAACTACTTCTGGCGGGTGTACATCACCGGCTCCTACACTCCGGACTGCTGCCCGAACTACCTGCGCGAGGAGCACCAGCCGAAGCTGCGCGCGATGCAGCACCGGGTGACGGCGCACACCTGCACGGTGTCGGATTTTCTGAGACGAAACCCCGGAACCTACAGCCACTATGTGCTGCTGGACCATCAGGACTGGCTGGCTTGGCACGATCCCGCGGCGCTGCGGGAGGAGTGGGACCTGATTTTGACTAACAGCCGTCCGGGGACGAAGATTCTCATGCGCTCGGCGGGGCTGGACTTGAGTTTCGTTCCGGATGAAGCGCTGGAGCGGGTGGCTTTTTATCCCGGCATCACGGAACCTCTGCACCGGCTGGATCGCGTGGGCACCTATGGCAGCTTTCACTTCGGCGTGGTGCAAGGATGAAAAAGGCCGCTCCGATGATCGAGGAAAAAACGCCGCTGCCGGTCGAGGGGTATTATCGCTGGCAGTCGGTGATTTATGACGCCACGCGCTGGAGCTTTCTGTTTGGCCGTACGGCGCTGCTGGACCGCATCGCCACCGTCGCCTCGCCGCGCCGCATTCTTGAGGTCGGCTGCGGCACGGGGCGAAATTTGGCAGAGCTGGCGCGGCGCTTTCCACAGGCGCATTTGACCGGCCTGGATGTGTCCGCCGACATGCTGGCACTCGCCGGAAAAAAGCTGGCGGCGGAGAAACACCGCATGACATTGATCCGGCGGCGGTATGACGCGCCCGTGCATGAGGGCGGGTTTGACTTGGTGTTGTGCTCCTACGCCTTGTCCATGTTCAATCCAGGCTGGGAAGAGGCGCTGGCATGTGCAACGGCGGATTTGGCGCCGGGCGGGCTGCTGGCGTTGGTGGACTTTCATCATTCCCGCTTCACCTGGTTCCGCCGCTGGATGGCGCTGAACCATGTGCGGATGGACGGCCACCTGCTGCCTCGGCTGCGGGAGCGATTCAAGCCGTTGCTGGCGGAATGCCGTCCGGCTTACGGAGGAGCATGGAAGTGGGTGATGTTCTTGGGGAAAAAAGTTTGATTATCCTGACAATAATGTAACCTGAAACAATTGGTCGTTTCAGCGACGGCGGTGCATGATGCGGGTGTTCCATCCGTCCCTGGCGATCCATGAAAACGACCCTGCCGTCCGATCTGATGCCAGCCCTGTCCGGGCAGGTGGCGCCACCCCTCGAGTGGCTGGTTTTGGGCTTGGCGCTCCTGGGATTCGTCCGCTATGGGAAGCGGCTGCACGCTTGGTTGGTCACCCGCTGCTGGACGCGCGCGCGAGGCCGCATCTTGAAGGCGGACCTGCGCAAGTCCCGGCGGCGGAAGAAGGACGGCAGCATCGTTTACGAGCCGGTCGTGCGCTACGCTTACGAAGCAGGCGGCCGCGTGCTGGAAGGGCGGAGGATCACGGCCGGAAATGCCACCGGCGCCCTGGCCTGGGGGTTGAAAATGCTCAAAACCTTCCAGCCCGGCGCTGAAGTGCCGGTTTACTATCACCCGCAACGCCCCGCTGAAGCGGTCCTCATCCAACCCGCCAGCCTGCGCGACCATAGGGTGGGGCTGACCGCTTGGGGCATTCTTCTGGCGTGGGTCCTGGTCAGGCTCCTGACCGCTTGACTGGCGCCAAGCCTTCCGGCCTGAAGACTGCTTTCACCGACGGGACACTATTGACCCCGCTGACAAGGAGGTCAACATCATCACCAAAGGCGGCGACTACGGCTGGAGTTACCGCGAGGCGCTGCACCCCTTCCCTCTCGGTCCCGGCGGCGAGCAGGAGCCGGCAGGCTTCAAACCCATCCCGCCCATCTACGAATACCCGCGCACCGTCGGTCTCTCCGTCACCGGCGGAGTCGTCTATCACGGCCAGCGTTACCCGCAGTGGAAGGGCGCTTACATTTTCGCCGATTACGCCTTTGGCCGCGTCATCGCCCTGCGCGATGAAGGCAAGCCCATCTGGGCGGACGAAACGCTCGCGCAAGAGCCGGGCATCGCCGGCATCGGCTACGATCCGCGCGACGGCGAAGTGCTCTTTGCCCTCGCCACCGGAAAGATCAAACGCCTCAAACGCAAAACAGGCGCCGCGTCTTCCAAGTGATGCCTCCCCCCTGCCTATCCTGTCTTCGGTTCAGGCGGCGTCATCAATGGGATTGATCAGTTCTTTGAACCCGAAGTCCGCGAAGTCTTTGGTGTTTCTGGTGTAGAACCTTGCCACGCCGTGTTGTTGGAGGGTCACTCCCAGCACCCGATCGAAGATGTGGGAGGGTTTGGGGGGCGCACCGGCAAATCCCTGGATCAAATCATTCCAAAAGGACGGCTCATACGAGCAGTGCTGAACGCCGGAATCCTCCCGGAGAAACACGATCTGCCGGAGCGCCCGCTGATGATCCAGCGGACGTTCGAGAATTTTCCCGTTTCTCAATGCCCGGTAAAACTCAAACAGCACTTGATCGCTGATGATCCATTGCGTGGGTTGATCCAGCATGGACTCGTAAATTCTTTTGGCCGAGGCATGCTCCGCACAGCCGGAATTGACCGCATAAATCAGGATGTTGGTATCGAGGCTACTCATAAATCGCCTCGCGCATGTCTTCAGCAGGCACAAGGCAGCGGCCTGCATTCACCACTGGAACTTTGAGAACCCGGCGGGGCTTTTCGGGCATCCGTTCCAGCCATCTTTCGGTGGCACGGCGCACGATCTCGCTCACGGGCAAATCCATTTGTCCGGCCACCCTCCGCATCCGCTCCATGAGTGGATCGGGAAAGAGTATTTGAAGCTTTTGCATGTATCCCTGTTTAGCATGGATGGCAGGCCGTGTCAAGATCGCCGGCAACTGTCACGAACCAGACCTTGGATGTACGTGTCGCGCAGAAGTCCTGCGCCCCCCTGACCAGGGATGCCAATCGGACTTCGCTGGATTGGTTCTGGATAACTCAAAATAAATATGCTCTTATTGGCATATTAATCTCGGCTTTGCCCGTGAAATCACGAAACCCTGTTTGGCTCCCTTCCCAATCATCCCGTCCATCCCACGCATCCTGGTCAAAGGCAATGGAGCAGGATTTTGCAAGATTCGGCGGGATGCGCGGGATTACTCATTCACCCTTTCAGCCTTCCCCATGAAAACCTTCCGCTTCGCCCTCGCTTCCGTTTCATTGCTTGCCGCCGCCCTCACCGCATCCGCCGAGGAAGGCGTGGCCGATCTGCCCATCGGCGCGCCCGCGCCGGACTTCTCCCTGCCCGGCATCGACGGCAAAACGCACACCCTCGCCGACTACCAGGACGGCAAGGCGCTCATGATCTTTTTCACCTCGAACCACTGCCCCACCTCGCACGGCGTGGAGGCGCGGTTGAAAAAATTCCTCACCGATTACCGCGCCAAGGGGCTCACCTTTGTCGCCATCAACCCGAACCATCCCGACGGCCTCAGCATCGACGAACTCGGTTACTCGAAATACAACGACGGCTTCGAGGACATGAAAAAGTACGCCGCCGAAAGCGGTTTCGATTTCCCCTACCTCTACGACGGCGACACGCAAACCGTGGCCAAAGCCTACGGCTGCCTCGCCACGCCGCACGTCTTCATCTTCGACGCCGAACGCAAGCTGCGCTACAAAGGCCGCTTCGACGACTCCCGTTTCGCCGATGAAACCACCGTGACATCCCACGACGCGCGCAACGCCGTGGAAGCCATCCTCGCCGGACAACCCGTGCCGGTCGAAATCACCAAGCCGATGGGCTGCTCCACCAAATGGCGCAGCAAGCAAACCGCCGTGGCCACCAAGATGGAGAAGTGGGACCAGACGCCCGTCGATGTGGATCCCATCGACGCCGTCGGAGCCGCTGCGCTACGCAAGAACGGCACCAACAAAGTGCGCCTCATCAACGTCTGGGCCACTTGGTGCGGCCCCTGCGTCGAGGAGTTCCCCGAACTCATCACCACCGCCCGCAAGTTCGGTCTGCGCGATTTTGAATTCATCAGCATCAGCGCGAACGATGCCGGGGAAGTGCCCGAAGTGAAAGCCTTTCTGGAAAAGCACAATGCAGGTATGTCCGACAAGTTGAAAAAAACCGTGCTCGCCGAAGGCCGCAAAACCAACAGCTACATCTTCAGCGGCGCCAACCTGGATGATCTCATGAAAGCCCTCGACCCGTCCTGGCCCGGCTCCATCCCGCACACCATCCTGGTGGACACGAACGGGGAAATCATCCTGAGCCACAACGGCGTCATCGACGGTGAGGAACTGCGCGCCAAAATCCTGGAGTACATGGGTGCTTACTACAAGCCGTAGCCGCGCCATTCCTGCCCGGCATTTTCCATTCTGGCGAAAGCCTAAAGTTCAGAAGGCAGGAAAATTTCAGAAAATGTTCCTGCCATCAATCTTCCTACCTTCAAAATCATCACCGCAAAAGAAAAGCCCACGACCATGAAAAACGCCCTCCTCACCACCTGTCTCACCCTGCTCGCCAGCGGCGCCGCCTTCGCGCAAGGCGAAGCCAAAGCGCCCGCAGAATTCAAGGCCGGCGAACCCTTGAGCGCGGTCAATGAAGCCGGGGAAACCGTTCCCATCTCCAGCAACGTCAAAGTCTATGGCAGTTTCCGCTTTGCCGAAAGCGTCACGTTCGACCCGGTGAAAAACCTCATCGTCGTGATGAACGCCGGCGTGCCGCAGGAACAACAGGAGAACGATGGCTACGTCTCGCTGCTGAATCCCGACGGCACCGTTCACACCACCAAATGGATCGGCGCCACGCGCGACGGTCTCACGCTCAACCACCCGCTCGGCAGCGCCATCCAGGGCCGCGTCCTTTACACCGCCGACATCGACACCGTGCGCACCTTCGACCTCGACAGCGGCAAGCCGCTCCAGGCTTATCATGTGCCCGGCTCCACCTTCCTCAACGGCATCGGTGTCGCCAAAGAGGGCACGATCTATGTCTCCAACACCCGCCCGGAGAACCGCGTGTATAAAATCACACCCGCCGGCGAAGTCAGCACCTTCATCGAAGGCGAGCCGCTCGTGATGCCCAACGGCGTCGCCATCGACAACGACGGCAACATCGTCGTCGTCAACGTCGGTGACAACAGCGTGCTGACCTTCAGTCCGGACGGCAAGCTCATCCTCACCGAGCACGCCGTCGAGGGCGGCAACGACGGCCTCGTCATCCTCCCGGACGGCACCAAATACGTCAGCAGCGTGCGCTACGGCAGCGTGTCGAAGATTCGCCCCGGCCAGCCGGCCGAAATCATCGCCTCCGGCATCCCTAGCGCCGCGTCGATGGGTTACGACTCGAAGCAGCACCAGCTCATCATCCCCATGAATCCCCACAACGCCGTGGCCATCATCAAGCTCACGGATTGACGAAAATGTGACGCGAGCCGCTGGCTCGCCGCCTTTGCAAACTTGGAGGGCGGAGCTCTGTCTCCGCTCATTTTTCCGGTCTTGCGCTTCACCGGCAGTGGGGGGAGAGACTTGGCTGGTTTCTGTCCTTGTCCGCGCTGCATTCAGGCAGAATGCCTGACTCCTCTCAGGTTGAAAGCCTGGGCTACTTCGGCAGCCGGAACTTGCCGAAGTGAATCTTGCGGCGGTGGCGCTTGTCGGTGCCGCTGTCCCAGACGGCGCGGTAATCGCCGGGCGCGACTTCGATGAGCGTGGGATAGGAATTTTTGATGCCAGCGTCGAAGAAGGTTTTTTCCTCGCTCCACTCGCCGCCGGGCGGTTTGACTTTGTAGCGCAGCGCGAAGCGTTTCCAGGCGAGGCCGTCGTTGTAGATGTAGAGCTGGGCGCCGGTGGCGGATTGGCCGAACCAGGCTTCGGACACGGTGTTGTAAAGATCGGGTTCCTCCTGGGCCACGCTCCACGTTCTGCCGCCATCAGTGCTGACGGCGGACCAGGCGCGCGGCGGGTCGATGGCTTCTCCTTCTTTTTCCGCATTCGAGGTGCGCATGACCATTTTCAAATGCTGTTGTTCGTTGGTGATGGCGATCTGGCCTTCGTGCAAAAAGATATTGGCCCGCTCCGGCTGCGGCACGTAACCGCCGAGGCTCCAGTCCAGCAGGCTGGTGCTGCGCAAGACGAAGTGCTCGCGACTGCCGAGCGGATCGTTGCGGCGGGTGTTGCGGTGCGCGGGCAGCAGATAGACGGGGTGGCCATCCTCAATGATGCGCTGGATTTCACCGACGATGACCAGCGCGCCGGTGTAGTTCATGGCCAGTTCCACGGGGGTCCAGGAGCGGCCGCCGTCCCCGCTGTAGGCGGCGACGAGATGCGCGTCCTCGCTGTGCCGGTGGTTCATCGGGCAGCGCATGGCGAAGCACCAGATCACCTCCTGACCGGGCGGCACGTAGAGCACGGGGTTGGCGTAGCCGAACTGCATGGCACCGTGGCGCTCGGTGTGGTCAAAGATGGTCGCGGGGATGCCCCAGGTGTCGCCGTCGTTGGTCGAATACACGGCGTCGATGCTGCCCATGTCCGATTTGCCGTAGATGCCGACTTCATAGGCGACGACCAGATGCTTTGGCTTCCATTGCGCGATGTGCGGGATGCAGATCAAGGCGGCGCGCGGCTCATCCTCGATGGAGCGCACCACGCGGATATCCGTGACGTCACCGGTGAATGCCGGCTTGGAGGGTTTGACCGGTTTGGCGGGCTGTGCGGTCAAGCACAGCGGCAGGGAGAACAGGATGGCGAACAAGATTTTCATGGCTCGGATGGTGGCGGAAATCGCGGAGGGTTGGCTTTCTCTACCGGCGCATCTCATCGAGATGGGTCTTCAAATCAAAGAGCACCTGGCCATTGGAATCGATCCATTCCGCCTTCAGCACCGGAGGGCTTTGCGTGCTATCGGCGCTGACTTTGAGAAACGTGTGAGGCTCCTGAGACGAGGCCAGCAGCGCGGGGTGCGGGCGGTCGAACTCGGGCAGCACGCGCGTGTGCATGGGCGAGGTGACGAACTCGGGGATGTCATACCCGGCGCTGTCTTGCGCGGGATGCTTGAGCAGCCGCGACACATGGATGTCTCCGCCCACCAGGGCCACGCCGGAGATGTTATTTTCTCCGAGCCAGCGGAAGAGCGCCTCGCGTTCGTGAGGATAGCGGCCCCAGTCATCGCTTTCCTGGTCCGCGAATTTTTGATCCCAGATCATGCCGCAGGCGAGGAGCTTGAAGGGCGCATCGGAGGTCAGCAGGCCGCGCTTCAGCCACTCCCATTGCCGGCTGCCTAACAGCGTGGGTTTGGACGGATCAGCCCAGGAGGGTTCCGTCTCGCTGAACCAGCGGGTGTCGAGCAAGAAGACCTCCAACGGCCCACGGCGGAACCGGGTGTAGATGCCCTGGCCGTCCTCGCCGAAGGAGGCGTTTGGCCGGTACTCGACGAAGCCTTGGCGCGAGAATTCTTTGCCGGGCAGCGTGCCGTAGGAATCGTTCGCGCCGTAATCGTGATCGTCCCAGGTGCCCCAGAAGGGAATCTGTTGGAAAGTTTTCACCAAGCCGGGGATGCTGGCATAACGACGATAAGCCCAGCGCACCCATTTGATTTCCGTTGTGTCGATATAAGGTGTGTCGCCGAGCAGGACAAAGCCTTCGACGCCGGAATTTCGAATCGCCAGCCACAGCGCGGTATCGGCAAAATCGTCGCAGGAGCCGAAGCCGATGGCGGCTTTTCCTGATGTGGCGGGCGCGGGCGGGGTTTGGATCGTGAGGGTTTCCAACGAGGCAGCGCCGGGCGGTCCCGCGAAAGCGCAGGTGTAGCGGGTCGCGGGTTGGAGTCCCCGCAAATGCCAACGCAGGCACCAGTCGTTTTTTGCCCCGGCCACGGCTTCGGCGCGGATGGGTTGCCCGTTCCCGGCGGTGGCGGTGACGGCATAGGTTCCCGCTTCGGGCACGCGCGCCCAAAGCACGACTTCGCTCTCCGACACATGACCGATCAACGGTCCCTGCGTGGCATCCTCCGCGGCTTCCACAGGTGGCGGTGGGAGTTCTCCCGGCACGATTTTTTGCAACTCCGGTTCCGGGACGGCAAACAGGACGTTCGCGGCGGAGACGGGGTTCCCCGCGAAGCTGCCGTCCGCCAATGCCTTGATCTGGCGCGGCGACAGCACCAAATCGAACACCGCGATGTCATCCAGCCAGCCGTTCCAATTCCATGAGGCCGAGCCTTGTTTGCTGTCGCCGAGATTCAGTCCGCGCGTCGCGCTCATGGACGGGTCTTGCGCGAGCGGCTCTTCGGCGATCTGTTTGCCATTGAGATAGACCCTGGCCACGCGGGATTTTTCATCCCAAACCACGGCGGCATGATGCCAGACACCCGCCTTGATAGCCGGGCCTCTGCCGCGGATGCGCTCCTGCGCCATGCGAAATTCCCAGCACAAAACCCGTCTCTTGCCTTCCCGGTTCAGATGCAAGGTCATGGCGGACACGGGCATGGAAGCCCAGATCGCCGAGTTGTTCCGCAGCAATCCCGCCTCGCTGTCCAACTTGAACCAACCCGCGAAGCTCAGGATTTTCGTTCCCTGCGTTCCGGCGATGGGATGGCCCACGTTGACGAAGGCTTTCCGGTCTGCGGCGGCCTCAAGCAAGAGCGCTCCGGCTCCGACGCGCGCGGCTCCGGGCGCGGTGTCGATGACAATGCCGGCGTCGTCCTGGGGAACCGCGCGATAATAGGCGTCATGAACCGAGCTTGCCAAGCCGTCGTCAAAAGGCCAGTGAGCGATGAGGCCGCGGCCTTTCTCCTGGGCGGTTGCGGAGAATGCCAGTGCAAGAAAAAGCAGGAACATGAATTGTTTGGCACTGGCAGTGAAAATCATGGTGCGCATGGGATGGTTTTTGTTCTTTGCTTTCACTCGTCAAAAAGGAACGAAACAGCGACGATTTTTTTGCCGCAGAGGGGCAAGGAGGCAGAGGTCGCAGAGTTTGTCTTTTCTCTGCGTTCTTTGCCTCTCCGCCCATCTCCGGTTATCCAAATGCTCTGGATGATTCGCGCAACCAAGATGGTTGCGCCACTTTATTGCGGCCACTGGCCGTCCACGATGGGTTTGCCGGTGAGCTTGGCGGGGTCGATGACGGCGTGTTTCACTTTTTGGCGCTTCCAGGTGTAGGTGGCGTGGACGAGGCCGTCGCTGGTTTGGATGATCGAGGGGTAGCTGTATTCGCCGGGTTCGTCCTCCAATACGAGCGCGGCTTCCCACGTCGTGCCGTCCTTGGAAACGGAAATGTTCAACGGCGTGCGCTTGCCGCCCCACTTGCCGGGCGTGCCGCCGACGTGGTTGTAGATGATGAGATGGCGGCCGTCCTTGAGCGTGACGGCATCGGTGCCGGAGTTGTTGTTCGGCAGGGAGCCGAGCGTGACCTCGCCCCAGGTCTTGCCGCCGTCCTCGCTGCGGACTTCGAAGATTTTGTCCTGCCGTGTGCGGCCAAGGGAGAGCAGTTTGTCGCCGCCGAGGAAGAGGATGCTGGGCTGGATGGCTTGGATGGCTGTGCCGTCATGCAGCGGCGGGGTGCGCTCCCAGGTTTTGCCGAGGTCGCGGGTGATCTCGAAGTGGGCGGTCCATTTTTGTTTTTTGTGGTCCTCGTCCGGAGTTTCCTCGCTGGTGGGGCAAAGGATCGCGCCGTCCGGCAGTTGCACGGGTTTGTTTTTCACGGGGCCGAGGATGCCTTCCGGCAGCCGGCGCGGCTGGTCCCAGGTTTGGCCGCCATCGGCGGAGGTGGTGAGCATGCCCCACCATGTCTGCGGTGTGGGGCCGGCTTTGTAGAAAAGCAGCAGCGGGCCGTCGGCGGGTTGGAACAACACGGGGTTCCAAGTGGGATGCCGCACCACCGTGCCGTCGCTGAGCGTGTGCTGGATGCCGTTGGCGACTTCGATGCTCTCCGTCCACTTGCCATCCACCTCGCGCGAGACCCAGATGCCGACGTCCGGGTTCTTCTCATGCGTGCCGCCGAACCAGGCGGCGACGAGGCCCGTGGGCGTCTCCTCGATGGTCGTCGCGTGGATCTGCGGATAGGGGCCGGTGTCGTAGATGAACTCGGATTTGATGAGCGCGGGATCGGCGGCTTGCACGGCAAGGAAAGGAACAAGAGAAAGAACGAGCGACTTCATGGCTGGGATGCGGGCGGGTTTGAGATTTGGGGGGGAGCAAGGTTGACCGCGCCGCAGCAGTCAGCACACACCCGGCTCCTTGGCGCGTCAACAACGGGCGGCTGCCGATTTCCGACATGAGTTGCGCATTCTTGACCCGGAGGCCGGCAGTCACTGGCGGATGTTGCAATCGAATCCGATACCGCCAGCATTGTCAACTTCCATGAAACGCATGATCGACTTCATTCAGGGCGCTCCGCGCCTGCCGCGCAACTTGGCCGGCGACATCCCCGCCGGTTGCCGCCAGATCGTGCTGGTGCTCGCGCCGGAGCAAGCTTCCCAGCAAGGCCGTCTCTGGCTGCTGGAGCGCGGCGACGCAGCGGACGGTTGGCGCGTTCACGCGGGACCGTTCACGGCGACGCTCGGCGGTGGCGGCTTAGCTTGGGGGCTGGGCGAGCATCGTTCGCAGCCGCCGCCCGGCTTTCCCGTGAAGCGGGAAGGAGACCGGCGCAGCCCGGCGGGTGTCTTCCGCTTGCCGTTCGCTTTCGGTCTGCCGCCGGAAAATGAAGCCGCGCACTTGCGGGTGCCTTACCTCCGCCTCACCGAGCACACCTTCGGCGTCGATGACCCGGCTTCGCGGCATTACAACCGCATCGTCGATGACCGCGAGGTGGAGCGCGACTGGACGAGCCACGAGGCCATGAGCCATCAGAGGTTATACGAATGGGGCGCCTTCATCGCGCACAACCCGGAGTGCCTCCCCGGACAAGGCTCCTGCCTTTTTCTCCATTTGGCCCGCAGCGAAGGCCAACCCACGGCAGGCTGCACCGCCATCAATGCGCAAGACCTGCAAACCGTGCTGCGCTGGCTGGATGCGGACAAGCAGCCGCTCCTCGTGCAGGGACTTGATGGGTGGTGAACAAGGAGCGGGACTTGCCAAAGTCCCGCGTCACCTCTTGGGAGGACTGGGCGCTTGCAAAGCGCCCCTCCTTGTTGGCTCGCGTCATCACCTATGCCACACCGGCATCAAACCGCGGCGGGGAATTCCGGACAAAGCAGCGACCGGGCGCGGGAGATGTCCGGCTGGGCGCGATGAAAAAAGGTCATGGCTCCGTCCTCGGCGCAGAACCAAACCTCCTCCGCGCTGGCTTCGAAGTAGAGTTGTTTTTTCTCCTTCATTTCGGAGCGGGTGTTGGTGGGAGAAAGGACTTCCACGCAAATTTCGGGCGCGATCTCGAAGGCGATCTGGCCTTTCACTCCGGCGAAGCGCTCCTCCGAATACCAGCCGACATCCGCCGCCCGGACGCCGTCGATGGTGGAGACGGGGCATTCGGGCAAGGCGCGGCCAGCGAGCGTGGAGCGCAGGATGAAAGCGATCTCGCCTTGGCGGCTGCTGTGGCTTCCGGAAGGGGGCGACATCATGAGAATGTTTCCATGGGCATTGGTTTCGACTTTTCCCGGCCACCGCGCCAATTCGCGGTCGGCGCACACCTCCTCCCATCGCCGGCGGTTGAAGGCGATCTGATCTTCGCGCGGTGGAAGCTCGATGACGAGTTGCATGA
>CAZNKC010000003.1:0-45667 GCA_964573315.1 uncultured Verrucomicrobiaceae bacterium
GGTGTTGGCCCTGCAAGGTGTTGGCCCTGCAAGGTGTTGGCCCTGCAAGGTGTTGGCCCTGCAAGGTGTTGTAACATATACTGACCATTTTCATAACATCTATAACTACTATCTGAATCGTCCAAATTACTATCCAAATCACCCAATTATATTTAAAATGACCCGAACTACTGCTGACGCGGACAGGGTGTCAGCGATATTCACAGCCGCGACAGATTGTGCCGGCACTGTAGGCCGGGTGTGGCGCAGCCCGCCCGGCTTTGGGTGCGCGGCATCGTCCCTCAACGTGCCTCCATGAGCCGGGCGCCCTCCGGGACACCCGGCCTACGTTCCTTGGTAGAATCGACCTGTTTTCTGCGCTTGGTGACATCACCCGCACCGGGTTACAACACCTTGTCCGAGACGATCTCGTTGCGCTCGTTGAGCAGGACGCGCTTGGGAGTGATCTTTTCCTCCGCCAGCGCGAAAGCCATGATGGTGACGACTTGGCCGGTCTGGATGAGATGTGCGGCGGCGCCGTTGACGACGATGTGGCGGGAGCCGGCCTTGCCCGGGATGACGTAGGTCTCCAAACGCGCGCCGCTGGTGACGCTGGTGACGAGCACCTTCTCTCCCACCCAAAGATCCACCGCCTCCATCAAGTCGGTGGGGATGGAGATGCTGCCCTCGTAGTCGATGTTCGAATCGGTGACTCGGGCGCGGTGGATTTTGGATTTGAGTTGATGACGAAACACTGCGCGTTAACTTGGCCCCGCCGCCAACAACGTCAAGGCGCAGCATGAGCTTTCTCGCCCGCGCAACGCAGCTCAGGCATCCTGCCTGAGACCGGTCATGCAGGCTTTCAGCCTGCCCGGTCCGCGCGTCGATCTGCGGGTGAAGGCGCCCGCGCTCCCCAAACACCCCCACAAAAAAACATTTCCCCTTTCGCCGCCAGACGTTCGATGTTCCAAGTCCCCGTCATGCCCCTGAATTTCGTCCGCTACAAACACGCCCGCTTTTCCGCTCGCTTCCCGGACAGCTTCCGCTATTCCAAATCGCACTACTGGATGGCGCCGGTGGAGGGTGGGGACGGCTTGTGGCGCGTCGGCTTCACCAAGTTCGCCACCCGGATGCTGGGAGAGCTGGTCGATTGCGAATGGACGCCCGCCGCAGGCGCGCCGGTGAGTCCGGGGCAAACCGTCGGCTGGGTGGAGGGCTTCAAAGCCGCATCGGATGTCTATTGCGTCATGACCGGCGCCTTCGCCGGCGGCAACCCCGGCCTCAAGGAAGACGCCTGCATCGTCCGCTCCGATCCCTACGAGGCCGGCTGGCTCTACGCCGTGCGCGGCGAGCCGGAGCCGGAGTCGCTCGACGTGCATGGCTACATCGAGTACCTCGACGCCACCATCCAACGCATGGCCGCCGAAGGCCACGGCGAGGAACCGGATTGACAAATCCAAAGCTCCAAACCCAAAATTCGTCATCCGTCATCCGTCATCCGTCATCCGTCATCCGTCATCCGTCATCCGTCATTCGTCATTCCCCCTCCGCCAAACCCATTGACCACCCCGCCCCGTACGCTACTCTCCGCCGCCATGTCCCTCGAATCCGCTTTGCAAGATGCCGCCGCTGCTGGAACGCTTCTCCCCGCCGCCCACGACAACATCACCGCCCTGCTCGCCGCCGGTGAAAACCCGCTTTATCATGCCGCCATCGAGGAACTCGCCAACGGCGGCCACTGGGAGGAACTGAACGACCGCTTTTTCCAAAAACTCAAATTCGGCACCGGCGGCTTGCGCGGACGCACCATCGGCAGGGTCGTCACCAGCGTCGAGCGCGGCGCGGCTCCCGCCGATCAGCGTCCGGATCATCCCTGCGTTGGCACCAACGCCATGAACTTTTACAACGCAGGCCGCGCCACCCGCGGCCTCGTCACTTACATCCAAAAATGGCGCGCCAAAGCCGGGCTGGAAGGACGTCCCGCCATCGTCTTCGCCCACGACACCCGCCATTTCTCGCCGGAGTTCGCGCAATTTTGCGCCAAGATCGCCACCGACCTCGGCGCCGACGTGTATCTTTTCGACGGCTGCCGTCCCACGCCGGAGATGTCCTTCGCCGTGCGCCGGCTGCGCGCCGACGCCGGCATCATGATCACCGCCTCCCACAACCCGCCGCATGACAACGGCTACAAAGTCAACTTCAACGACGGCGCCGGCATCGTCGAGCCTCACGCCTCCGGCATCATCACCGAAGTCAACGCCATCACCGGGGAAGACTACGCCGCCCTCCCGGAAGATCAGCGCGGCCAAGTCACCACCCTCGACGCCGGCATGGACAGCGCCTTTCTCGATCAAGTCGAGACCATCATGCTCCGCCCCGAACTGCTGCAAAACGAATCCGCCAAAAAACTCAAAATCGTCTTCACCGCCCTCCACGGCACCGGCGGCGTTTTCGTCCCCGGCATTCTCAAAAAACTCGGCTTCAACTTCCTCACCGTGCCCGAGCAGGACGTGCGCGACGGCCGCTTCCCCACCGTCAAATCCCCCAACCCGGAAAACGCCCCCGCTCTCCAGATGGCTGTCGATCTCGCCAATAAAGAGGGCGCGGACATCGTCATCGGCACCGACCCCGACTGCGACCGCATGGGCGTCGGCGTGCGTGCCGCGGACGGCGGCATGACCCTGCTCACCGGCAACCAAACCGGCGCGCTCATCGCCTGGTATCGCATCAAAACGATGTTCGATCTCGGCATCCTCGACGACACCAATCGCGACCGCGCCGCGCTGTTGAAGACCTTCGTCACCAGCCCCATGCAGGACGCCATCGCGTTGAAATACGGCATCAACGTCGTCAACACCCTCACCGGTTTCAAATGGATCAGCGCCAAGCTCGCCGTTTATGAAGCCGCGCTGCCGGAGGACATCCGCGCCCGTTACCGCGACCTCACCGCCGCCGAATCCCGCGCCGCCCGCCTCCGGCACAGCCGCTTCATGGTCTTCGGCGCCGAGGAAAGTTACGGCTACATGGGCGACGACTTCTCCCGCGACAAGGACGGCAACGGCGCCGTCGTCATGTTCGCCGAACTCGCCGCCTACGCCGCCAGCCGCGGCCTCACCGTCGCCGGATTGCTCGACGAGATTTACGCCGAAGCCGGCTACTTCCTGGAGGTGAACCAAAGCAAAGTCTTTGAGGGCGCCCAGGGCGCCGCCCAGATCGCCGCGCTCGCCAACAGCTACGCCGCCCACCCGCCCGCCGAAGTGGACGGCAGCGCCGTCACCGCCGTACGCAACTTCGCCGCCGACACCATCCTCGACGAAGAAGGCGTCGAAGTGCCCAAGGAAAAAATGCTCTTCATCGACCTCGCCGACGGCCGCAGCTTCGCCGTCCGCCCCTCCGGCACCGAGCCCAAGATCAAGTATTACCTCTTCGGCCGCCAAGTCCCCGCCGACGGCCAACCCATGACCGCCGAAGAACTCGCCGCCGCCAAACAAACCGTCACCGCCTCCCTCGCCTCCCTCTGGTCCTGGATCGAAACCGACATCGAGGCCCGTCTTGCTTCAACGTGAATGGCACGAATATTTGGCGATGGAATTGAGCCATGCCGTTGGAGCCAAGTCTTTAGGCAATCATTAAAGAACGTCTATTCCGCGTATTCCGTAGACTCTCAATTTCAACAGGGTTTGCCATTTTCAACCGGCACACGGCGCCGATCACTCGTAAGCGTCACGTCCAGTCCCCTATGAAGTTGGTGGCCACATAGAGGTCATAGTGTCAAAGCTATGGCCTGTATGAATGAAGAAGCGATGATTTTGAAGCGGGACTCTGGTGGGCGGGTGGTGGTTCCGGAGGAGCGGCGGATGGAACTGGTGAAGGAGTATGAGCGCAGCGGGCTGAGGCAAACAATGAGCACTCGCGGTGCACACCTGTTGCACTTGGCACGCCAAGCACGCCAAAGGAGGTAACGATATCTTTTGCCATTAGAAAAAACGGCGCCTTTTTCTCGGTAGATGGTGGTGTCGGGTTTCATGGGAGAAAGTGGAAAGCTGGGCGCGTCGGCGATGGGCCGCGTCGTAGCACAGCCGTCCCGGCTGTGTGTGTTGCGAGCGTCCCGCTCGCAAACCGGGAACGGGTGAGGGGCGCGCTTGACGCAACCCGCCGGGACAGGCTGACCGCATCAACCCGACCCCCATGCCTCCGGGATGACAGAGGCACCGCCGTTAGCGACCCTCTTTTGGCGTCCCATTTCAGTCCCCCGGCACCTTCACGGGAAGCCTTATGGTACGGGAGTTTCCCGGACTTTTTTCCCCACCCTGCCAGCGCGGATGAAGGGGATGCACTTTGCGGGCGGCAATCACGCCAACTGCTCCGGGAAGGGCAGGGGCTGGGATTGGGATTCTTTGAAGGCTCACTTGAATATAAAAATTGGTAATAATTATAGATTTGATAAGATAAAATCCTGACAATCAACTGAATTTTTTCATCGAGTGGCTGCGCCATCCAGAAGGGTTGCAGGAGCACGGGTGCCCTCGCCCGTTGCAAGAGGCGCCCCGCCTCTTGCTCGTTCCCCCACACGCAGCGTCTCTTTTCAACCGAGTGGTTGCGCCATCCAGAAGGAGTTGCAGGCGAGGATGCCCGCCCTCCAAGAATGTGGGCCGACCCGGAAGGGTGCATGCCAAACGCTCGGTCTTCCTGAACTTGCGCGAAGTAGGGAGGTGTGGCAGGTTCAGCGGTATGAGCGCGCTGACCGCCCCGCCTCCAAGTCCCGAAGAACTGCGCCCGCTGCTGCACGCGGAAATCGACCGGTTGCCGGATGAGCGGCTGGATTTGATCCATCGCGTGCTGCTGGAGATTGAGTTGCAGCAACTCACGGAGGAACTCGATACGGCGGCGGATGAAGCACGAGCCGCCGGACGGCTCACCCCTGAAAGCATCGCCGCCGCCGTCGCCGCGCATCGCGCGGCCCATCCGTACCGTTGATGACCGTGTGCATCGATACGAATGTGGTGTTGGGCATGTTCGGCCATGCCATGCCCCATCTGCCGCTGCGCCAAGCTTTGTTTGCCGGAAAGCTCATCTGGGCGGTTTCCACCGAGATTCTGCTGGAATACGAGGAGATCGTGGCGCGTGAAATGGGGGTTCTGGAAGCGGAAAAGATGCTGCGCTTCATCGAGATCGTACGCCTGACCCGCGGCGGGGTGCGGTTCGTTTCGCCGGACTTTCGCTTTCGCGCCATCACCTTTGACGCTGATGACGACAAATTCGCCGACTGCGCGATCACGGCCCACGCGGACTATGTGATCACGCAGGACAAGCACTTCCAACCGCTGGAGGGGGCGGGGTACAAACCGCGACCGGTCACGCCGGAAGAATTCATCCGGCGGCATTTGGGTGGAGCTTGAGAGGCGGAATCCCATGAGGCGCTTGCGCGCGGGAGGGAGGTGTGGCAGGTTCGGCGGCATGAGCGCGTTGAATGCCCCGCCACCCCGCAGCCCCGAAGAACTGCGCCCGCTGCTGCACCAAAAACTGGACTCTGCCTCCGATGAGGAAGTACTGGCGGTGCATCGCCTGCTGCTGAAAATGGAAGCGCGGCGACTGGCTGATGAACTGGGCGCGGCGATGCAGGAAGAGTGGAATTCAGGCCGCATCACGGAGGAAAGCATCGCGGAGGCCATCCTGGAGCATCGGAGAAAGCATCCGTACCGTTGATGACCGTATGCATCGACACGAACGTGGTGCTGGGCATGTTCGCCGAAGACCATGCCCACCGCTCCATCTTCGAGGCATGGTTTGAAGGCAGACTGCGCTGGGCGGTGACCACGGAAATCTTTCTGGAATACGAGGAGGTCATGCAACGGCAGGCAGGCCATCGGAAGGCGGAGATGATGATGCGAACCATCATGCTGGTGGACGCGCTGCACCAAAACGTGCTTCGTATCGCCCCCCAGCTTCCACTTCCACCTCATCACCGCCGATCCTGATGACGACAAATTCGCCGACTGCGCGATCACGGCCCACGCGGACTATGTGATCACGCAGGACAAGCACTTCCAACCGCTGGCGGAGGCGGGCTACAAACCGCAGCCGGTGACGCCGGAGGAATTCATCCGGCGGCATTTGGGCGGGGCTTGAGGGAGAACGGAAATCGTTTTTGAACTGGGCGGAGATCGCTGATGCAAAGCCTGGATTCGATTGCCAATCGAATCTACTGGTGCCGGATGACCTGCCCTTGCTCGACGAGCAGCGATTGCAGCGGCTCGACGGGCGCCTTTCGCGGCTCGACCCCGTTTTGGATCGCCAGATGCGCGGCGGCTCCGGCGGCTTGGCCGAGCGCCATCCACGTCGGCTCCATGCGGATGCTGGAAAAGGCGACATGCGTGGTGCTGGCGGCCACGGGCACGATGAGGCCGTCCACTTTCTCCGGGATCATGATGCGATACGGAATCTCGTAGGGCCGCGTGATGTAATCCAACATGCCGAGATAGCCCTCCAGCACGATCGTGTCTCCCGGCTGGCGCTTGCGCACGGGGAAGCTGTCGATGGGAAACTCGCCCACGGCGATGCTGTCGGGATGATGCTTGATCGCCTGCCCCTTGCCGGTGATGTCGTGCTGCGTGAGCGTGTATTCGCCGGCGAGGCGGCGGCCTTCGCGCACGTAAAGCTGCCAGGGGAAGTGGCCGTTGTCGGCGAACTCGTCCTTCGGCAGATGCAGTTCGTTGGCAAGTGCGCGATGCGCCTCCGGCACTTCAGGATCGTTTTGCAGAAACCACAGCAGACCAAGCGTGAGGCTGCGATGCCGCTGGCGGATGCGCTCGCGGGTTTCTTCGTCGCCCTCGATATAACCGCGATTTTCCTCGGGGAATGGAAAACCAAGCGGACGCGGGTTGATGTTCACGTCCGTCTTGTTATTCGGGATGTCGGCGACGGAAAGAGCGCGCACGAGCGTGTCGAAATGCTTCGGATAATACCCCCGGCCCGGCTTGAGCACCTTCGGCCCGGCGAGACGGCCCGCCTTGAGATCGTCGAAGTAACCGAGGTAATCCTCGCGATCATAACCCGGCGGTGGCTCTGTCATGCGATGCGCGTTGCCTGGGACGTTGGTGAGGCAGAGCCGGTAGGTGTAAGCGGGCAGCCCGTCGTCCGCCTCGCCCGTGCTGCCGGGGAGGAACTCGCGCTCTTGATAGTCGAAATAAACGACACCCGCGTGCGGTTCGCCGAATTCCTCTTTCGATTCCCGGCCCAAACGGTATCTCGCGCCGGCGGCGGCATACAAATCGCCTTCATAAGTGGCATCGATGAAGACCTTCGCCTCCAGCCGTTTTTCCTCGCCGCTCTGACGATTCACAATAGTCATGCCGACGAGCTTGTTTTTATTCGTTTGGGCCGATAGCAACCGCCAGCCCTTCAACACCGTGATCTCCGGCTGCCGCGCCAGCATCGCCTCGAAAACCTTCTCCGCCACATGCGGCTCGGCATAATAACCCTCCTGGCAAAGCTTCGTGTTCTCGTGCTCCGCGCCATAGGTCGTCACATAATGCTCATGCACGCCCGCAACGAACTCTTTGAACAAACCGCCGATCATCGCGCGGTTCTCGATGTCGCTCTTGCCCAGCCCGCTCGTCGTCATGCCGCCGATGTGCCCGTGATATTCCACCAGTGTCACCTCCCTCCCCAGCCGCGCCGCCGAAACCGCCGCCGCGATGCCGCCCGGCGTGCCACCGTAGATGACGACTTCGGCGGCAGGCGAGAGAGAGGCAAACGAGAGGAACGCAAGGAAGCGGATCATAGCGAGCGGAGGGAAAGAACGGAGTTGAGCGGACCGGGGTGGAAAGGTTGCAATTCTTCAACGCATGGACTATGCTTGCGGGCATGAAAAGCGAAACCCTGGCCCGCCGCCTCGGCACCACCGCCCACCTTTCGCCGCTGTTGCTGAAAGCGCGGCGGCTGGGGCTGGCGGTGCCGGAGGATTTGTGGGTGCTGGCGGTGCAACGGGGCTGCCGGCATTACTGGCAGGGAAATGAACCGGAAAAGGAACTCGCCAGCAAGACGCAGTTTTCCAATGAGGAACTGGCCCTTGCATTGCTCTCCATCGCCGCTCCCTACGAACCGCACAGCATCCGCTGCGGCGCCGCCATGCTGGGGGCGCCTGGAAATGATGTGGAAACATTGGCGCGCTTGGCAGTTTGGGAGCGCAGCGAAAGCGTGGTTCGTTACATTGCGGAATGTGGAATGCGATTTGAGCCGCAGAATGTGTTCTGGCAGTCTTTGTTGGAACGGCTTCCCGCATGTCCGCCGCCCAAGGCGGGTGTCATGCCGCACCCGACCCGCTTCGTGGCGATGAATGGCTACGAACGCGGTGTGGGCAAAAAAGTGACCACTGAATGGCAGCGTCCCGCGGCATGACCATGACAAACGCGGAAGTGATCGCCTCCACCCTGGATAGCCTGCTGGATCATGAGGTATCATTGGTGGTTTATGGACGGGCTTCGCTCGCGCTGGGTTTTCACCAAGTGCCTGATGCGGTGGGACGGTCATTGGACATGGATGTGATCTTGAGGTTTTCCAAGACGGCAGAGCTTGACGCAGACGACCAGTTTTGGGAAGCCCAAGCCCGTGTGAATGTCGAGCTTGAAAAGCGCGGGCTTTACATGACGCACATGTTTGAGGAAGACCAAGTGTTCCTCCGTCCCGACTGGGAACAACACATCGTCCCGGTGCTGCGTCCGCCCACTCGCTGGCTGAAGCTGTTCCGTCCGCACACCGTGGATTTGATCCTGACCAAGATGATGCGCGGTGACGACGCCCAGGACATGGAGGACGTGGCGTTTCTCGTACGGCACGACGGCATCACGCCGGAGCAGATGGAGCCGGCGTTTGCAACGGTGCGGATGCCGGACATCCAGGAACTGCGCGACGCGTTCGACCGCGCGCTGCCGGCGGTGAGGCGGATTTTGGAGCGGCCGAACCCGCTGGGCTGACGAAAGCACGAAGAACAAAAACGGTTTCATCGCGTTGAGTTGGTGACGGCGAAGACCAGCCGGCAGGCGTTGGCGCGGTGGATGGGAGTGGTGGGTTCAATCTCCAGTGCCGCCAATTCCTTTGTGAAGCGGTCGGTGGCGCAGGCGGTGTCGAGCCTTTGCGCGAACTCGGCGGCGGTGACGGGTTCTCCGCCCTGCTGTTCAGCCTTCCAGGATTCGCGGGCAGCGGCGGTGGCGTCGTGGGGTTGTTTTTTCCAAAGCACGACCGCGCGTTCCGTCCAAACGATGGCGAGCGGGCGGCGCAGCGGTTTTCCGGGCAGCGCGTCGTAACTGCCGAAAAACCCTTGCGTGCCGAGATACTGCACGGCAGCATACCACGGCTTGTGCGTGTGTTTCCGCACGTCGTTGAAGAAAGTGAGCAGAAGACCGTGCCGCGCGAGATGGCGGACGAGTGTGTCGGCATCCAGTTGCGCGGGCGTGATATTTTTCTGCAAAGCGAGCACGATGGCGTGTGCGGCAGACTCGCCGTAGCTCATCCACGACGGCTCCAGACGGATGGCGCCCCAGCCGATGTGCGATGACGACAGGCAGACGGGCACGAGGAAATTATCGAAACCTTCCGGCAGCAGGCAGCGCCACGACACCTGGCCGGGCGTGGTGATGTTGTTGAGCAGCAGTTCGCCTTCCCAGTGGCTGCCCTTGACCTTGCGCGGGGTGCATGCGTGCGAGTCGAGAAACCAATCGGTGATGCCGATGCTGTCGGCGTGGACCGGAGCGCGTTTCAGCCCTTCGGCCGGTCGCGCGTCGTGCTCGGTGAAAATCGCGCCGCCCATGACGCGGCGGGTCTCGCGCATGTAGATCTCATAGGGCATGTGGTCGTTGTCGGCGAACTCGTCTTTCGGCAGGCTCCACTCGCGCCATTGTTCACGCAGACCGGGACGGATGGACTCGTCGTTCTGCAAGAAGTAAAGCAGCGCTCGGGTTAGCTCGACATGCTCGCGGGTGACGCGCTGGCGCGTGGCCCAGTCGCCTTCCACATAAGCGGTTTGCGCGCCGATCAACTCGGGGAGGTTCCAGTAGGTTTTGCGGTTCGGCAGTACGGTCCCCGGAATTCCACTGGACCATTTCACATCGGTTTCGAGGCGGCGCATCAATGCTTCGCGATCATAGTTGGCGGGTTTTTCCACGGGCACGCGATTCGCCGGGTCGCTGGTGAGCACGGTGCGCATGTTGTAGGCCTGCACCGCCGGGTCCGCCGCGCCGGTGCTCTGCGGGCGGACGATTTCAAACCAGCGGTTGTAATGAACGAGGTCCAGCCGCCGATACTCGGTAAGATAGGCGGGATCGACATGCGCGGGCGGCCATTTGACGGAGCGCATGAACAGAACGCCAGCGTGTTCCTCGCCGAATTCCTTGCGTGACTCGCGTCCCGTGCGATACGGTGCCTTCGCCACGGCCGCGAGGTCCGCTTCATACGAGCAATCGACGAAAACGTGTCCGCTCGTGGTGAAGGTCTCCTTTCCGTCCATCTTCTGAAAGGTGACCGCGCGGATGGAGGCGCCCTCGCGCTCCACGGACACGGGATGCCAGCCTTTCCGCACCGTGATGCGCTTTTCCCGCGCGAGCATTTCCTCCAGTAGCCGCTCGACCACATGCGCCTCGTATTTCGGCTTCGCATGTCCCGGCAGGCTGGCGCGGTGCTGCGGCGAATCCTTGCCGTAGGTGGTGGCATAGTGCTCATGGATCGCCGCGCGCAGCTCGTCATAAACCGGCGCGCGGTTGCCCGAGTAGAGCGCGTCCATGGTGCTCAGCCCGCTGCTCAACAACCCGCCAACGTGTTGGGCGTGCGTCACGAGGAGCACGTCCACACCTTCCCGAGCCGCCCGCACCGCGCAGGCGATGCCGCCGGGCGTGGAGCCGTAGATGACGACCTCCTGCGCGGCGAACGCCGGTAGGGATAAAAATGGAGCGAGCAGGAGCGCTTTCATGGCGGGTGGATTCGATGCGGCATCACTCCGGCCACTGACCGTTCGTGATGGGCTTGAGCGTAAGCTTCGACGGATCGACGACGACGTGTTTCACCTTCTTTCGCCTCCAAGTATAGGTGATATGCACCAAACCATCGCTCGTCTGAATGATCGCGGGGTAGCTGAACTCCCTTCCTGGATCGTCCTCCAGGACCAGCGCGGCCTCCCAGTTTTTGCCGTCCTTGCTCACGGCGAGATTCAACGGGCTGCGGCCTTTGGTGGTGTGGTTATAGACGAGCAAATGGCGTCCATCGGCGAGAGTGATGGCGTCGGTGCCGGAGTTTGGGTTTGGCAGCTCGCTCAGGGAAATCTTGCCCCAGGTCTTGCCGGCGTCCTCGGAGATGATTTGGAAGACCTTGCCCTGACGCGTGCGACCCACGGCCTGGAGCCTGTCCCCGCCGAGATGAAGCAGGCTCGGCTGGATGGCCTGGATGGCGATGCCGTCGTGCAGCAACCCGGTGCGCGTCCATGTCTTGCCGAGGTCGGAGCTGCGCTCGAAGTAGATAGCCCACTTGCTTGGCTTTTCGTCCGACTCGTTGCTCGTGGGACAGAGAATGTCGCCGTTCGCGAGCTGCACCGGCTTGTTTTTGATGGGACCAAAGATGCCATGAGGCAGCCTCTGCGCTGCGGACCATGTTATCCCGCCGTCGGACGACGTCTTGAGTTCACCCCACCAAGTCCGCGGGTCAGGGCCGACTTTGTAGAAGAGCATCAGCGGACCTTCACGCGGCTGAAAGAGCACTGGATTCCAGGTGGGATGTCGCGTGCCATCCGCCTGCGCGCCATGGGCGGCCTCGACGCTTTCGGTCCATTTCCCGGCAACGAGGCGCGAGACCCAGATGCACACGTCCGGGTGCTTTTCGCGCGTGCCGCCGAACCATGCCGCGACGAGGCCCGCGGGCGTCTCTACGATGCTGCTCGCGTGGATCTGAGGATAGGGCCCGGTGTCATAAATGAACTCGCGTTTGCGAATGGCTGGGTGCGCCGCCAGCGGCTTTTCCGGCATTTTCACTGCATCGACATCGGCGAGCTTCACCTTCAGCACTTCCACGGTTTGCTTCGCTGTGGCGAAGGCGATGAACAGCGAGTCATCGTGCTCGATCACATGCGGATAATCCACATGCCGCCCGCCGGCCAGATAACCCATGGTGTGAAAGACCAAGCCATCGTCGCTGATGGCGAGCGTGAGCGGATCGCGCTTTTTCGGCTTCGGATTCGACACGAGCACATAACGGCCGTCCTTGAGCCGCAGGGCGCTGAACTTGGATTTCGCGTCGGGGAAGTTCGTGCGCACGGGTTTTGTCCAAGTGCGGCCTTCGTCGGTGGAGAAAGCGCGGAAGAGGTTGCCGGAGCCGGCGTTGTCGCGGAACAGGGCGCAGAGGTTGCCATCGGGCAGCACCCACCAATCGGGTTCTTCGGCGGTGAGTCCGTCTTCGGTATAGGACATCATCGGCGTGGACCGCCAGTCGTTGAATGCTTTCACGCCGCCGCGCAGAAAATGCACGGCCCGTTTGCCGTCGCGCCGGTTCATCATCCACTCGCCGCTGGGCAGGAGGATGGGAGAAAAGTTGTTGAGGGTGTCGTCATGGACGAGACCGAGATGAGTCCACTGAGCGGGTTCGGTGCTGGTCAGTTCGAAGGCGTGCAAGGAAAGGCCGGGGCCAGCGAAACCGGTTGCCTTGTAACGGCTGGCCAGCGCGAGCAGTTTGCCCTCGCGCTCCCAGAAACCGCGCGCGATCCAGCCATAACCTTTATCGGGCCGGCCGGTGAGGTTTCCGGGTTGTCCCCAGGTCAACCCATCCGGGCTGGAGGCAAAGCCGACGTGCTGATCGGCCAGATCATGACCGGGCACCTTGCCGGCCCCCCTCGATTCGCCGGGGCCATCACTCCACATAGCCCAGAAGCGGCCCGCGTGATGCACGAGGTAGTTATGCTGGTTCACGCGATGCCCGTTTTGCGGCAGCACGTCGTTCACCACGACGTGTTGCGAAGGGATCTTCGGCAGATGATCGAAGTCCAGGCGATGCGTGTCCTCCGGCACCCAATCACCGGCCAGCATGAGCGGGGAACCGGGATTCGTCACCGGATGCGGAGCAGAAGCCGCAACAGAGATGCTGGTGGACTGACGCAGAGTTTCGATTTCATCCAAGGATACTTTGACCACTTCAATGGTTTGTTTGCGCCGGGCAAAAGCGATCAACAGATGGCCGTCCTGCTCGATGACGTGCGGGTATTGAAAAGTCTCGTTGTGAGTGCTTTTCATGCGTGTTCTGTATTCCGGCGCCTCGGTCAAGGTTTGCGGGATCGGCAGCGCGGCCATGCGGGTGAAGGTGACGCCGTCGTCGGAGGTGGAGAGGCAGAGCGGGTTGCGCTGCTTCGGATTCGCGTTCGAGACGAGCGCGTAAAATCCGCGGCTGGTGCGCAGGCAGAAGAATTTGCTGGTGGCGTCGGGGAAATTCGTTTTCTCCGGCTGCGTCCAGGTGCGGCCATTGTCCGCGGACACGGCGCGGTAGAAACGATAAGATCTGGCGTTGTCGCGGAACATGCCGAGCAAGCGGCCATCCGGCAGCGTCCACCAATCCGGCTCCTCCGGGCGGAAGCCGTCGGCCGCGGTGTAGGCGCTGAGCGGCACGGCCTTCCAATCGAGCGGCGACGCCACTCCGCCGAACATCATGGAGACCTTGCGCTCATGATCGCGGCGCAACATGCCGTATTCGCCGTTCGGCATCTTCGACGGTGGAAAGTTGTTGATGGCGTCGTCCATCATCACGCCGAGTTCCTTCCAGTTTTGCGTGTCTGGCTGCCATTCCCAGGCGAGCAGTTGCAGGCTCTTGCCGAAGAAATGCACCCTGCCCTTCTCGTTGAACGCCTCGTCATGGCTGGCAATGCAGAGCAGCTTGCCATCCCGCACCCACAGGCCGCGCGCGATGTAGCGGAAGCCCTCGCGCGGTGAAGACGGCATGACCATCTTGTCCTCGCTCCAGTTCAAGCCGTCCGGACTGGTGGCGTAGCGGACGTGCTGGGTGGGATTGTCCTCGATCACCGGCCCGTGGCTCCAGGTACACCAATACTGACCGTCGTGATAAGCGAGGTAGTTATGCAGACGGAATTTCCACTCAGGATCGCCGAGCGTGACGGGCGCATGCTCGCCTTTGAGCACGGGAAGATTGGCGAAGTCGATCTTGTCCGCATCCCCGCCGGTATCCGGCAGGTTCAACATGGGCGCGAGCGGCTGCGCCGCGAATGATGAGTGCAGCATGACGAATGCCGAAAGGAAGATCGGGATGGGTTTCATGGAGGGGCGGCTGGGTTGGCAAAGGATTCAAACGTCCCAAGGACAGCCAACCTCGCCTCCGATGAATGCCAAATCGATGACTGAATTGCAAATTCTTGACCTGCACGAAGTAGCACAGGCTTTCAGCCCGTGACCCGTAGCATAGGCTTTCAGCCTGTGTCGTGTGAAACGGGCATTCTGCCCGTTTCCACCTGCGCCAAAGAGGGGTAGGAAAATCTATGGCAGGAAAATATTTTGGGGGCGGTTACAAACCGCCTCTCCTTGCTTGCCGGGATTCGATTGCCAATCGAATCTACTTGCTCTGTTGCAGCCCTTGCATGGCCGCGGCGTAGCGTTTGCCGAACTCGCGCAGGGAGGGCGTGTCGAAATGCACTTGGTCGCCCTTGTGCTGGAGGCCGGTGGATTCGACAACGGCGCTGTTCGGCACACGCGCAGGCAGGCTGGCGAGCTGTTCGTTGACCACGGGCCAGAAACTGGGTTTGCCGTCCCGGGTCTGGGGGGACAGGAACTCGCCCAGTTTGCCGGCGACAAAGGGCACTTCGCCAGCGCCAAGGTCGGCGCGCAGATCGGCGATCATTTGCGCCAGGCGATCGGCGTAACTGCGGGCCTTGGCTTCGGTGCCGGAGTCGCCCTCTCCTTGATGCCAAAGGATGCCTTTGAGTGTGCCGTGCCGCAATGCGAGCCGGGCGCGCTCCAGGGCTTGGTTGTAGAGATCGCCGTTCTTTTCCCAGCGCTCCAGCGGAGTGCCACCGACAGCACAGGGAACAAGCCCGACGGTGATCCGAGGATCGGCGTCCGCCATCTGCCGGGCGAAGCTCATGCCGAGCCCGGCGCCGACGACGGCGGGTTTGTCGTGATGCAACGGTTCCACGCCGATGGTCCAGGCGTTGTTGGGGGAGAACTTGAGCACGCGCAGACGTGACAGGCGCTGGGCGGTGTCCAGCTCGCCGCGTCCGGCCATGTTAGATTGGCCGATGAGCAGATAAACATGCAACTGCTCCGGCGGCGGCAGAGAGGCGGCGGTCTCGCTCTCGTTTTTCAAGTCGGTATAGTTGCCGTAACCCAGCGCGCGGTTGACCAAGCGTTTCAGCTTGGCATCGGACGAGACGACGCGGCCAGCACGGATGTCTTCCTCGCGGATCACACTCAGCAGGACTTGTTTTTCCCCGGCGTTGTAGCGACCGTAATCATAAGCGACGTAAAGGCGGCCATCCGGAGCCTGGGTGACATCGGGATAGGAGACGCTGCCACGCTCATCAAGCAGCAATTGGTGCGGCCAGGTGCGGCCTTCATCCTCGGAAAGCCAGGCGGTGAGACGCTGGCGCGGGTAGCTGCCTGACTTGGAGCGGGTGGCGTCATGATAGACCAGCAGGAAAGCGCCGGAGTCGAGCCGGCGCAGGCAGGCACGCGTGGCGGGGCCTTCGAACTTGGCGAGAGGCACCGCTTCGCTCCACGTTTTGCCCTGATCGAAGGAACTGCTTTCATACAGCCCGCGCTGGGTGCGGATCACCATCCACAAGCTGCCGTCCTGACGCGGTGCCAGAGTGGCCTCGCTGAAATTGCGCAGGTCTTGCGGGATGCTGGTGCCTCCCAGCCAGTTCCAGGTTTCGCCCTCATCGGTGGAGAGCAGCGTGCCGGTTTCCTTGCCGTCCGTTTGGTCGCTCCAGCTTGTCCGGCCCATCAGGAAAAACGGAGCCACCCAGCCGCCGTCGCCGCGCACGAGGGGTTTGCCAAAAAGAATGCCGCCCTCGGCGATCAGCATCGGCTCCGTCCATGCGGGAGCGGCGCTGTCCGGAGTGTCGGTGCGGATGGCGAAGGTGCCGCGAAACCCGGTTTTGCTTTTCTCCCTGTCGCTGAAGCTGACCTGCGCCCAAAAAATCCACAGCCGGCCCTTGGCATCCAGCCAAGGCAAAGGATCGCCGATCTTGGTGCCTTCCGGCCCCTGGATAATGAGCAGCTTCGACCAAGTTCGGCCGTCGTTGCCGCTGCTGACCACCAGAGCGTAGTTGCCGACGTCGCCCTCGGCCAAGTCGCCGCTGTACCAAGTGGCCCAGAGGCGGCCTTTGGGTGCGCGCTCGATGCCAGGGATGCCCTGCCAACTGCGGCTGCTGTCGTCGTAGTCCGCACCGGGGTTGAGCAGGACTTTGGCGATGGGATAAGCGGCAGCGCTTGTTTCGCCTGTGGGGAGCGGCTGCACCGCGAATGACAGCCGAGGCGCAACCGGGACAGCCAGCATCAAGGCGAAGCCGATGCCGCCCAGAGGACGAGCAACGCGAGGCAAATGCAGAATGACGAATGACGAAAAGAAAGACAGGATGGATTTCATGGAAAAGGGGTTTGGATTGGCAAAGAATTTAACGTCCCAGCTACCGCCAACTTCACCTCCAATGAATTGCCAAATCTGAAAAGGAGGGCGATTGCAGGTATATGGGGCGAAGGGGAAGAAGGCAGGTGGGATCAGGTAAGGCGGACGTGCCGTCCGCCCTGTCCGGCGGGCTTCCCAGCCCGTCGTCACAGCGGACAGCGAGCGGCAGATGGCCCCCGTGCGAAGTCAAATCGGCGGGGTCAGCGGGCTGCAAGCCCGCTTGACGAGGCGGACGACACGTCCGCCTTACGGCGGCTGGCACCGCCTCACCCTGCCCCTGGCGTCATGGGCAAATCCTGTGGGATGGCTGTCAATCGAATCTACTTCTTGTCAGCCTTCTTGGTTTTCTCGATCTTTTTGGTTTTCTTGGCCTTCGGCTTCTCCGGGGCCACGCCGGTGGCTTGATTCACTTTCACTTGCAGGCGAGTTTGCGGGCCGGGCTGGCCGTTGAGCACGTCGGCTTCGCTGAAGGCGGCCATGAGGATGAGTTTGTCCTTGGTGCGGTTGTAGTCGTAGATGATGCGGATGAGGCCGTTTTCATCCTGCACGCCGTCGGGATAGGAGATGCCGGCGCGCTCGTCCAGCAGGAGACCGCCTTTCCAGGTTTTGCCGTCGTCCTCGCTCAAGTAAGCGGTGAGATGGGAGCGGGTCTTTTTGTCCTCGATGTCCGGCGGGTTGTGGCGGACGAGCAGGAGGTTGCCGGAGGCGAGGCGGCGGATGAAGAAGCGGGCGTTGATGTGGGGGATGCCGGCGAGTTCCGCGGGCGTCCAAGTCTGGCCGCCGTCGGTGGAGGTGCTTTCGGCGATGCCGACCTTGGTGCGGATGAGCATCCACAGGCTGCCGTCGCGGCGCTCCACGATCATGTGCTCGTCGAAGATGCTCTCCGGCGCGCGCGTGCGGCCCGCCACGGCAAAGGTCTTGCCCTGATCCTTGGACACGACGACCGAGGCGCCGATGGCGTCGCCGAGATCGTGCTGGTGCTCGGGACGGGTGCGTTTGTCGGCCTCGCGCGCCCAGATGGAGACGGGCAGATGCCAGTCGCCATTGCTTAGAACGGTGGGTTTGTTCATCATGATGCCGTCACAGAGGCGGCGCGGCTCGGACCATTGCGGGGTTTCGTCGCCGGAGTTTTCGCTGACGATCGCCCAGGTGCCGGAGCGTCCGTCCCACCAGTGGCTGGACTGCGCCCAAAACAGCCACAGGCGGCCCTGCGGGTCGTGCCACAAAACGGAGTCATAAGCGCGCACGTCGCCGGGCGGATCGATGACCAGCTTGGGGCCTGACCAAGTCTGGCCGTCGTCGGCGCTGGTGACGATCATGACGTAATTGCCCGCGCCTTCGGAAGGTTCGTCCGGCCCGCCCGCGTACCAGATCGCCCACAGGCGGCCATTGGCGGCGCGTTCGAGCCCGGGGATGCCCTGGAAGATACGGGTGCTGTCCGCATACTCCGGGCCGGGGGAAAGATTGGGCGCGACGAGATTGAGCGCGTCGTGCGGATCGTTGGCGGCGTTCAGGGCCGCGCCGCCCAGCATGGCGGCGATGAGGAGGGTGGGCCTGTATTTCATCGGATGTTAGGTTGGGGTTGTGGGTGGGTTAGGTTGAGAAAGAGGCGGGCCGGACGGACGGCGCCACGCGGAGAGCATAGCGCCGCCCCAAATCAGCAGGCAGATCACCGCCATCGTGGCGGAATAAGGACGATCCACAAAAGCCCACAGGCTGCCCTGGCCGCGCGCCAGGGTCTGCACGAAACGCTCCTCCAGCGGCCCGCCCAAAAGAATGCCCAGCACCAGCGCGCCGATGGAGATTTTCCAGCGCTCGCACAGCAATCCCAGCAGGCCGAAACCGATCATCAGCCACACGTCGAACAAGGAACCATTCACCGCGTAGGAGCCGACGACGCAAAACAACAGAATGACCGGCAGCAGCACCCGGGAGGGCAGGCGCATCAACACGCCACCGGCGCGGATGGCCAGCAAGCCCACGGGCAGCAGCACCAAGTTGGCCAGGATGAAAATGAGATAAATGCTGTACACTAGAGCGCCCTGCTGCTCGAAGATTTCCGGGCCGGGTTTCAGGTTCTTCATGTATAACACCCCGATGACGATGGCGGTGATGGAATCGCCGGGGATGCCGAAGACCAGCGCTGGAATCCATGAGCCGGCCAGCGACGCGGAGTTCGCCGTGCAGGCGTCGGCAATGCATTCCTCGGAGCCGTTGCCGTGCTCCTCCGGCTTGCGGCTGCGGCGTTTCGACACCGCGCTCGCCACCCAGGAGGCCATGTCCGCGCCCGCGCCGGGCAGGATGCCGATGAACGAGCCGATGATATTGGAGCGAACCCACGGCTTGATCCGCTGACCGAACAATCTCACCGCCGGGCGCAAAATCTCCGGGCTGACCGGCTTCGGAGAAGCGGTTTCGCGGCCCGATGAGGTGACGAAGTTCATCGCGTTGCGCAGCACCTCGGACATGCCGAAGAGGCCGACCATGGCCGGGATGAAATTGATGCCTTGATAGAGTTCCACCTGGCCGAAGGTGAACCGCGCCTGCCCATGCACCGCGCTGAGTCCCACGGTGGACAGCAGCAGCCCGGCCAGCATTCCGACCAAGGCCCGCAGCGGCGAGGCTTGCCCAACGATGACCGCGCAGCTCAGCCCCGCCAGATACAGCCAGAAATACTCCGCCACACTGAACCAGCCGGCGATCCGCGCCAGTTGATGACCCACCAGCATCAGCACCAGCGCGCCGAAGATGCCGCCCGTCACGCTGAACCACAACGACACTCCCAGCGCCCGGTTGCTCTCGCCGCGCCGCGCCAACGCGTAGGCGTCGCCCGTGTAGGCGGCGGAGGCCGGCGTGCCGGGGATGCGCATCAGCGTGGCGGGAATGTCTCCGGCAAAGATGGCGCAGGCCACCATGGTCACGATGGCCGCCAGCGCGGGCACCGGCCCCAGCCAGAAAGTCATCGGCACAAACAACGCCACCCCCATCGTCGCCGTCAACCCCGGCATGGAACCGATGAAAACACCGTAACAAGCCGCCGCGATGACCATGCCCCAGACCATGGGGTCGAGGAACACCATTTGCAGGGCTTGCAGCATCGTCTCGCTCATATCACCATCCCAGAAGTCCTCGCGGCAGCGGCACCCGTAGCAGCACGCCGAAGAGTTGATAGACTAACACACTCACCAAGCAAGCTGCAGGCAAAGCCGCCCGCCAGTTCACCCGGAACAACAAAAACAAACCCGCCAGCAAGGCCGCCGCAGTCACCACAAAACCCAGCCACTCCAGCGTCAGCAAAAACAATGCCGCCGCCGCGATCACCGCTACTGCCATCAGCACGGCGGGCAAGGAAGCCCTGGCTTTGGCGATGCCAGACCGCCGCGCGAAAGCCAGCGCCGCCGCCAGCGCCAGCAGTCCTCCGATAACCGAGGGGAAAATCATCGCGCCAAAATGCTCCGCGCTGACTTGGCGAAAAGCCTCGCTGGAGAGAATGCCGCCGAACAAGGCATCCTGGCTCGCCAGTGTGGCAGCGAAGGTTTCGGGAAGCTCGACCGACACATTGAACCCGGACTGCGCCATGAATTGCATGAACGCCTCGCCCTCCACCGCGCGTTGCAGCGCTTCCGTCAGGATTTGCAGGCGTTCCGGCGGCGTGCCCTTCGGCGCCGCCACACCACGCCAGCCGGCCAGCGACCAATCATGCCCCTGCTCGCGAAAGGTCGGCACTTGCTCGTAGCCGGGCAGACGCTCCTCCGCCATGAGGCCGAGGCAGCGCACCTGCCCGCCCGCCAGCATCGCGTCCGCCTCCGGCAGCGAGCAGCAGACAAAATCCACACCGCCCGCCACCAATTCCTGCAACGACTGGCCGGAGCCATTGATCGAAATCCAGTTCGCCGCCGTGGCGTCGAGGTTGCGCGCGTTCAGCCAGCCGGCCAGCGCGATGTGCCAGATGCCGCCGAGCGCGGTGCCGCTGACTTTCAAACCTCCGGGCTGCGTGCTCAGCGCCCGCTCCAAATCGTCCAGAGTAGCCAACGGCGAATCCTTGCGCACAAACACCGCCGCGTTGTCGCGGTTCAGCAACAGCAGGGGCGCGTAGTCCTCGTACGTGATGGCGGTCAGGCCGCGCCAATGCAGCATGTTCAGTTCCACCGTCAGCAACGTCAGCGTGTAGCCATCCGCCCGCGCCAGCGCGCCGCGCGTGTGGCCCGTCACCCCGGAGCCGCCGGTGGCGTTGATGACATTCACCGGCACCCCCGCCTCCGCCTCCAACGAAACCGCCACCTGCCGCGCAATGCGATCCGACCCGCCCCCCGCCGACCACGGACAGATCAAGGTGATGGGCTGCGAGGGGAACGTTGTGTTCCGCCCGCAGCTTGGCAGCAAAGCGCAGATGGCGAATGCGAGGGCGAGAAACCGGGCGCTGGATGACGCCAAACGCTGGAGTTGAGCCTTTAGGCGATCATTAAAGGCAGAGCGCAAAGCGCAGGGCGCAGAGCGTCCTTGGCGCCCGGAGGGCGGGATTGCATTCCCGCCCATTTGTTGGGTCTCACGCTTTGCGCCCTGCGCCCTGCTCTTTGCTCGTCGCCTCATCTCCTCACCCTCCCCGAATTCTCCCCCGCCATGAGCGCCTCCACCTCGGCGCGGGTGGAAAAGTTGAAATCGCCTTGGATCGAATGCGCCAAGCAGGAGGCTGCGGTGGCGAAGGCGATGGCCTGTTGCGGCTCGCTCAATTCCGGCGTGGTGAGGGCGAACAACAAACCGGCGGTGAAGGCATCGCCGCCGCCCAGGCGATCCACGATTTGCGTGATGGTATGATGCCCGTCTTGAGAGGGCGCGTGAAAAGCTTGGCCTAACGTTGCTTCATAGAGCATCCCGCCCCAGTGATGATGATGAGCAGAAACACTCTCGCGCCGGGACATCGCCACGCGCCGGACACGCGGATAACGCGCCACCACCTGCCGGGCGAGTTCCTCCAACGATTCCCCGCCGGCGTCTTCCAAGCCCAGCATCCCCACCACGTCCTCGCGTCCCCCGATGAAAAGATCCACCGACGGCATCAACTCCCGCATCGTGCGGGTGGCGAGTTCGCGCGGGCTCAGGCCGGGTTCCCAGCGCCAGAGCTTGGCGCGGTAATTCATGTCGAAGGCGATCTTCACGCCGCGAGCGGAGGCCTCGCGCAGGGCGGTTGCCGTGACCTCAGCGGCGTTGCGGGAGAGCGCCGGGGTGATGCCGGAAATGAGAAACCACTCCGCGCCCGCGAAAATGCTCTCCCAGTCATAAACCTCCGGCGGCGTGATCGACACCGAGGAACCTTCCCGATCATAAATCACCTGGCCGGGCCGTTGATTGACGCCGTTTTCGAGAAAATAAAGCCCCAGCCGCCCTTGCTCCGTGCGCAGGATATGCCGGGTGTCCACGCGCAGGCCGCGTAGTGCCGCGATGCAAGCGTCCGCGATGGCGTGATCCGGCAGCGCGGTGACAAAGGAAGCCTCGCCGCCAAACAAGGTGATGGAAACCGCCACATTGGCCTCCGCCCCGGCAAAGGTCACCTCCACCGAACCCGGCATGGCCTGCTGAAAACGCAGAAAACCCGGCGCGGCCAGACGGCCCATGATCTCGCCAAAGGTCACGATGCGGCTCATGTTAGTTCTCACCTCCCCGCAGCCGTTGCACGATGCGCATCACTTCGCTGGCGTTGTCCGTGATCGCCTGCCAATCCTTGCGCTGGATCAACTCGCGCGGCGCCAGCCAGGAGCCGCCCAGCGCCTGCACCGGCGGCTCTTTCAAATAAGCCTCCGCATTGCCCGCGTTCACCCCGCCCAGCGGGATGTATTTCACGCCGAGATGCGCGAAGGGCGCGGCGATGGTGCGCAGGTAGGCCAGACCGCCGCTGGGTTCGGAAGGGAAAAATTTCAGCAACCGGCAGCCTTGCTCGATGGCCAGTTCGATGTCCGTCGGCGTGCAGATGCCGGGCGCGAACGGCAGGCCGAGGCGCGCCGCTTCAGCCACCACGCGCGGATTCATGCCCGGCGCCACGCCGAAGGCCGCGCCCGCGGCCTTGACCTCGCCCGCCTGCTGCGGCGTGAGAATCGTGCCGGCTCCGACGACCATTTCCGACGCTTCCGCGCGGATGCGTTTCAGCGATTCGATGGCCGCCTCCGTACGCAGGGTCAACTCGATGGCCCGCACGCCACCCGCGAGCAAAGCTTGGGCGACGGGCACGGCATCCTCCGCATCATCCAGCATCAGCACGGCGATGACGCCGGTTTGATATAAACTCGCGAGCAAAGGTTCGGGAAAGGCTGGGGTATTCATGTTAGGTTGGAAAAATCAATCCGCCGCTCCATTCATCCGCACGATGAGACCGGCCATGGTGCGGGTGTAATCCGGCTGCGGCACGGTGGGCGCGGCCTTGCCGCGCAGGCGCGCTTCATGGGCTTCGAGCGCGGCCTCCATGCTGGAGCGCATGTGCCGCTCCAGCGCGCGCAGGGCCGACGGCGGATCGCGCCGCCGCACTGCGCGCGCCACCCGCGCGTGTTGCAGCCAGACCCAGGCCACATGATGCAGGTCGCGCTCATGACTGCGGCAGCCGAAGATGGAACTGAGCAGGTTCACATCGGAAAAAATCTCCATCGCCCGCCGGTTGTCGGCGGCTTGAAGCAGGAGCAGGTGGAAGTTGATGTCCGCCGTCAGGTAGGACTGCAACGCCTTCCCCCGCAGGGAAGGCCGGCCCGAGTCGCGAAACGCGCGGATGGCGGCCAGCATCTGGTCGCACAGCTTTTGCAGTTGCTTCACCTGCGCCGGTTTCATCCGCCGAGCGGCCTTCTGCACCGCGAAACACTCGATGGCGATGCGTACCTCGTAAGCCTCGGTGATGGCCGAACGATCCGGCAGCTTCACAAAAGTCCCGCTGGATGCCACCTGCTGCAGCACGCCTTCTTTTTCCAGGCGGCGGATGGCCTCGCGCAAAGGCGTCCGGCTCATGCCGAACTCCGCAGCCAGGCGCGACTCCGACAGCTTGCCGCCGGGCGTCAACTCGCCGTTCCACAGCTTTTGCTGAAGACGCTGGTAGGCGAGTTCGCCGAGTTTGGAGTTGGAACCGTTGGCTGGCATGGTGAGAGACAGTGGAATACCAAACGCTCAAACCGGTATACAGGTTTCAAGGAAAAATGTTTTTCCATCGGATCGGGCATGCACCGCGGGCGTCTCGCCTGCGGGGACTGGATGGGAAAGAACGCGCCTCGGAGAAGAGTGATTTTTTTCCCTAACCCTTGAGCGGCGGCTCCACCAACAGGCCGGAGGCAAGCGCCACTTCCCGCTGCGGCTGGTCGAAACTGAGAAAGACCTTCGCTTTCATCTCCACCGCCGAGGCGACGTGGAGCAGGTCGAAACCTCGCGCGCCGCTGGCGGGGGTATGCTTGGCGGCGAGACGCCCGGCGAGATCGTGAACGGCGGTCCAGTCCACCGGTACGGTGTGAAAAATATCGAGCGCCAGGTTTTCATCCAACCGCGCCAGCATGGCGGCGGCTTCCTTCGCGGAATAGCCCTTCTTTTTGTCATGCCGGTGCAGCCAGCTCTGAAAATGCACGCCCTGGCGGAATTCGTAGAGGACGAGGGTGGTGACGTGAATCGAACCGCCATGATTGAGCATCCAGGCGTCGGCCTGGGGGCTGTTGTCCTGAGTGCGCAGCAGGGCGCAGAGGAAAGACGTTTCAGCAAAAGGGTTCATAGGTGCTCGTAACCTTCACGTTCGGCTTTCTCCATTTCACGAACTTCCTTCGCTGTGAACGCGCGGTCGCCCCAAATTTCGCGGCGTTGCCGCTTGAAGTGCCCGGCCAAATCATCAAACACACTGGCTGCGGGCTTTTTTTCCGGCACGAGACGGGCGATGGTCTCGCCGCGTTTGGTGATGGTGATTTCCTCGCCGGCGCGGAGCCAAGTTTCGAGGAAAGGAAAACGGGTGCGAAGGTCGCGGATGGTGGCGGTTTTCATTGTGAATCAAGATGATTCACAATAACAAAAACGTCAAGGCCAGGGAGGCGGGCGTTCTTTTTCGGCTCCGGCAGCCATCAAGAAGCCCGCTCCTGACGCTGGAGTTCCTTGAATTTCTCCTCAAACCCCGGATGCCGGGACCGGAAGCGCGCCTGCAGCATGCCCTTCATATCCTTCTGCACGCCGCCGCCCATGGCTTGCGCCATGGCGGGTCCGAGATAGATGGCGTAGGCGGAGCCGAAGATCAGCTTGTAGGCGTGAAAGAGCGGGTGGCGCTTAAAATCCCCGAGGGTGGTGGCAAAGGTGAAATCTTTTTCCCCGGCGGCGAAGGTGAAATGGGTGGAGTCTCCGGGGAGGGAGTTGCCCGCTCCGATCACGCCGATCTCCATGGCGATGACCATGTTCCGGCAATAGTATTTCCGGGCGTTCTCGATGTATTCCTGGAGCAGCGCCTCCAGCTTTTCCGCGTCCTCCCGATGCAGCGTCTTCAAGTGCTCGATCAGGGCCGCGGTCTGTGTGATCCGGCCCATGAATCTGGCTGGGATTTTGTTCCTGGCGTCATCCTTGTAATAACCGGCCGCCAGCTTTTCCCGCGCCACGGGGTACTCTTTGAGCGCCGCGCGCGCTTCCTTGTCCAACTGGCCGAAATAGAGGGTGGCCAGCCATTTGCTGTGCGCCACGGTGTCGGCCCAATTGTCGGCGAACATGCCCAGAACGTAGTTCAGGATGATGGAGAGTTCCTCCTGGGCCAGCAGGGGCAGGCTTTTGAACCAGTCCGCCTTGTACATGATCCGCTCGGTCGTGCTGATGAGGAAGGGCATGTGCAACCCCTGCAAAAACACGATGAACATGGTGTCCGTGAGAGCGGGGCCTATGCGGTCGTGCCAGTAGTTGAAGTCCAGCAGATCGCTGATGCGCGGATTCTCTTTCAGGACCATTGCCGCGGTCAGGATGGCGGGCTTTTTCCCCTGCTCTTTCAAAGCCTCGCGAATGGCCCGCTCCAGTTCCGGTCCGTGAGTTTTTTTGATCTCATCGAGGCACGCGGCAAAATCCTCGATGGCCTTGTCGTTGGCCACCGAGGCCAGCTTGGACAATTCGATCTGCAAATCGCTCAGATCCTCCACCTTTCCTTCTTCATAGGGCTTCGTTCTTGGCGCCTTTTTCCCGAGGATGGAATGCTGGATGGCGATGAGTTCCTCTTTCGTCAGCGTCGCCGCGTCCTCGCGCACGGGGAAAATCCTCTGCGCCGCCAGTTCGCCCGCCTTGATTTTCCATTCCCGGTTGCTTTCCTGTAGCATCTCCACCGCTTCCTGGACTCTTTTCACATTGAGCGTTTTGCCGTCGAAGCTGCCAATGATGGCGTCCAGCACAGCCATGATGGCTGATTCGGCATCCTTCAAAATCTGCTCCAAAAGACTGAAATCCACTCCGGCGCCGACATCGGTCACGACTTTGGACGCCTTGCGTGTGCCGGTTATCTTGGAAGAGATATTGGGGGCCGCCGTGGCGAAGTATTTGATGAGATTCCTCCAGGTCTCCTGAAGAAATTTCGCCATGTATTTCATGCGCTCCCGGTTGATGACCCGTTCTTGGATGCCCGCTCTTTTGGCGGCGACCGAAGCTCTTTCAACCCCGATGTAAATGGTGAACGGGATCATGGCGGGAATGACCTGAAGGAAATCAACACCGAATGTCTGAAACAAACCGATGAGCGGACCGGGATCGCCTGCGGCGGCCTGCGCATCGTCGCAGGAGGTGGCCATGAGGAGGGTCATCAGATCGTGAGTGTGCGCGATTGCCTCCTTTTCCAAGGCACCCGCGAACTCCTCGTAGCTCTCCAGCCCGGCATCCTGCAGCACCCTTTCCACCCGTTCGTGTACGATCGGGTTGTTGCTTTTGGCCAGTTCGTTTTGGATGTGGCGGACGATGTCCTGGCGCGACAAGCCCGCCGGCTCCTTCGGCAGCAGCCGGATATAGATGACCTTGTAAGCCATCTTGACTTCCTTGAACTCGTGGTTGCCGATGGCGGCATTGCCGAAGGAGGTGAGCGGCACCTGCGTCGCCGCCGCCAGCAGGGTCAATTGGAAAATGCTGTCCTCGATCGCCTTCTCAGGATCCTTGCGGATGCTCCGTTCAGTGGCTTCGGCCATTTCCGAGACATGGCTGGCCGTGAGAACTCCCCGCGCCACGCTGGTCAGCCCCATGAGCAGCAGCACGCCCTGGACCGCGGTTTCGAATTCGTGGATCGTTTCCTCGCGCACCTCCTGGCTGAAGACCGACGCCCTGATGAGGTTGAGAGCGGCGGCGAGGTACATGTTTTCCAGGGGAAATTTCTCCTTGTGCCCGCGTGAATGATCCAGCTTGCCGGTATTATAAGTGGGCAGTCCCAGGCCGCGGAACATCTTCTGCACGACGGAGTCTTTCTTGGAAATCAACGCGTGCATGGCGTCGGAAAAACAGACCACTCCCAGCGCGTCCAAGACTTCCAGGCTGACCGGCTCACGCAGCAGTTGCTCCATCCGCTCACGGACGGACCTCTGGGTTTCGTCCTCCGGCAAACCCGTGTCCGCGGCGCTCTGTGCGAAAGCTCGATCCCGGCTCAAAAAGAAGGCGGCCAGCGTCGCGGCGACAGTGTTGCCGGCGAAAACCCGCCGGCCCATGACCGGAGACTGATCGGGTGCGCCGACAGGCGGGGGGTGAGAGGACTGGGAATGCATATGCGCCGAAGGCCTTCCTATATTCCAGATTCCAACAGGGGACCAAGAAAAAATCTTCTTGCCCGGCACACAAAGGCGAGACAGGCCCGGCGGCTGACGTTCATGATGGACCGGCCCCTTGCGCCGTTCCCACTCCCTCCCACGTTTGTCACACCATGAGCTGGTTCCAACTCGATCCCCAATCCCTGGCCGGCCGCGCCCGCGGCGCCGCGCCCCCTACCCTCGCCGCTTCATTGTGGCGCGGCATTTTCGGATTCACCCTCGTCAGCCTGGCCGGATTCGTGCCCTGGGCTTTTTTCGGCAAATGGTTCCGCGCCCATGGCGGCGAGCTGGCCATGTACATTGCTTGCGCGCTGGTTTTCATCGTTCTCAGCGGGTTGTTTTTGCACCGGCTCATCCTGGGACAGGGTTCGCTCGCCAGGTTTTATAAATTGTTCACCATCGCCTTCACCGCCTACTCCATCGCCTGGATCGCCGGCTGGATGAGCCTGCGCGGCCATCCCGGCAGCGTCGCCGGGCTGCTCGCCGGCACGGCGCTCATGGGCGGCATCCTCGCCGCCGCCTTCGGCGCGCTCGACCAAGCCGTCAAAGTCATCGCCGCGCTGTTCGTGCTCAACAGCCTGGGGTACTTCATCGGCGGCGAGGTCGAGCAGGCCATCATCAAGCTGCCGGAGTGCAGCATCGGCGGCATCTCTCTGGCCAAGCCCGCCCAGCGCATCCTCGCCATGATGTCTTGGGGGCTGTTCTACGGCATCGGACTCGGCGCCGGTCTCGGAGCCGCCTTTCATCTCTGCCAAACCCGCGCGCGGCGACTGCTTGCCGGCGGCTGAACCGGGGGCAGGCGACGCCGGCTAAAGGCTCACCTTACCATTTGCACGACGCGCGGACTTGGATAGTCTTTGCCGTTTGATATTTTGACATTCCCCTCCTGGGGAGTCCGGCGACGCATGAAACTCCGAATCCAAGCTCTGCTCAAACGACCATCCACTTGGTTGTCCGCCCTCTCGGCGGGCTTGCTGGCTTTGGTGGTTATCTCGCCACGGCTTGAGCGGCAAGGACCGCCGCAGGTGGCGGAGCAGCCGCCCCGGTCTTTGCAGGAACCGCAGCCCGAGACTCCGGTCAGAGCCCCTTCCCCGAAACCCGCCGCGCCCGTCACCGAACCGGAGATCGCCGCCCTCCCGCAGCCGGTCGCGCCTGAACCCGGAGTCATGGTGGTGACCACACCGTCCGCACAGGCAACCACTGCGCCTGCTCCAGCGGCGGAGAAACCCGCAATAGCCCCCCCACCGGCAATGCCGCCGCCTGCGGTTGTCACTGAAGCAACGCCAACAGGTCCGGCGAAACCCGCTCCCCCCACTGAGTCTGCGCCCTTGCCGAAAGTGATCGTGGTCAAACCCATCGAAGGACCGCCGGCTCCAGCCGAACAAGCGCGGCGCTGGGCCAGGGTTTTTGTCGGACCGCCGAACCCGGCGGATTTGACCCGCAGGCTCGTGGCAAAGCTGGCCGGCCCACCCTCCCCAGCCGACGCCGGTCCTCCCGCGGAGTGGATGTCAGACGAAGCGAAAGCCCTGCTGGCCCTCCAGCAGCCGTCTGGCAGCGAGCCGGAGCAGGAACCCATGCGCGGCCAGGACAGCGAATTTGCCCACGACGAAGGGGAGGACGAGAAAAAGGACGGCAAAGGCGCAGCGGACCCGAAGCTCGCGGGCACGCAATCGGGTGTGCAAAAGCCCACCACACGCGTCACCCCGCCGCCCGCACCGGCCACCGCCGCCGCCAAGGAGAAAGAACCGCAGCCGCCGCCGCTCAGCGAGGAACCCCTGCCGCCCGCGCAAGGAGATGTGTGGAAGCTCGTCAAGATCGACGGACGCGACTACGTGACCGGCCAGTCCATTCAGTTGTTTTACCGCTTCAGCACCCACAAGGTGGAAGGCAAACACGTCTGGTTCCGCAATCCCAATCTCATCATCAAGGCGCAGGTCGGCAGCCAGGAAATTCTGGTGAACAATATCAAGTTCATCCTCAGTTGCCCCGTGCTCAGCCACAACGGCCAGGCTCTTTTCTCCCGGCTGGACCTGTGCAAGCTCATCGAGCCGGTCATCCGCCCCAGCTACATCGGCGGCGGGGCCATGTTCGACACCGTGGTGCTCGACGCCGGTCACGGCGGCCATGACAGCGGCGCCAAGGGCGTCTATGGCTATGAAAAAAGCTACGCGCTGGCGATGGTCTATGCCGTGCGGGAGGCACTCGTCAAACGCGGCTTCAAAGTGGTGCTCACACGCACCGGAGACACCTTCCTCTCGCTCAGCTCCCGGGTCGCCGTCGCCAACAAGACGCCGAACAGCATCTTCATCAGCATCCACTTCAACTCGGGCGGCCCGGCAGCCTCCGGCATCGAAACCTTCGCGCTCACCCCGCAGGGCAGCGCCTCCTCCCTGGCGCGCGGCGGCGGCTTCAGCAACACCGCCCGCACCGGCAACCAGTTCGACTCGGAAAACATCGCCCTCGCCACCGCGGTTCACGCCCAGGTGGTGAGCCGTTTCAAGTTCATTGACCGCGGCATCAAACGCGCCCGCTGGTCCGTGCTCTCCGGCTGCCAGCGGCCCGGCATTTTGTTCGAGGGCGGCTTCGTCACCAACTCGCGCGAGTGCCAGTTCATCGCCTCGGACAATTACCGCAAAGCCGTCGCCGAAGCCGTCGGGGATGCCGTGACCAACTACCGCCGCGCGCTGGCGCCGAGACCGGCGCAACGCTGAAAAAGCAGCGCGCTCTTACTTTGGGGCTGGCTCCAACGGATACCCGCACGCGAAAAAGGAAGCTGAGAGTCGATAGTTGAGTGTTGAGAGTTCAAGATCAGCGGCTGACGCCGAAAGCTCCATTCACCCGAAGGATGATCCCCTCTGCGGCGCAAGCCGTTCATTTTCAGGCCATCAACTCTCATCTCTCAACTCTCAACTTTTCAGATTTAGCCGTGCCAAATCCGGGAGCATTGCCTATGATCCGGGCCAAATACGGAAATATTGCCGTTCTTCCGCATTTCCAACCCTTCCAAAATCATGTCACTCCAACATCCCCGCATCGCCATCATCGGGCTCGGCTTCGGCGCCGAGTTCATCCCCATCTACCAACGCCACCCGAACGCCGACATCACCGCCCTCTGCCAGCGCAACCCGGAGGCGCTCCAGCAAACCGGCGACAAATTCGGCATCGCCAAACGCTACACGGATTATGACGCGCTGCTCGCGGATCCGGACATCGACGCCGTCCACATCAACACCCCCATCCCCAACCACGCCGAGCACACGCTCAAAGCCCTGCGCGCCGGCAAGCATGTCGCCTGCACCGTGCCGATGGCCACCAGCGTGGAGGATTGCAAGGCCATCGTCGATGCCTGCCGCGAGACCGGCCTCAAGTACATGATGATGGAAACCGTGGTTTATGCCCGCGAGTTCCTCTTCATGAAGCAGATGTACGACAGCGGCGATCTGGGCAAACTGCAATTCCTCAAAGCCAGCCACCAGCAGGACATGGACGGCTGGCCCGGCTACTGGCCCGGCCTGCCGCCGATGCACTACGCCACCCATTGCGTCGGCCCGGTGCTCGGCTTGGCGCGCAGCCAGGCGGAGTTTGTGAGTTGCTTCCCCTCCGGCACCATCCGCGAGGAAATGCACGCCTGCTACGGCTCGCCCTTCGCCGTGGAGACCACCCACATCCGCTTCAAAGACAGCGACCTCAGCGCCCAAGTGTACCGCTCCCTGTTCGACGTGGCGCGGCAGTATCGCGAGAGCTTCGAAGTCTATGGCTCGAAAAAATCCGTCGAATGGCCGCTCATCGAACACCGCCCGCTAGTGGTGCATACCGCAAAAAAACCGGAGCCGGAGATTCCGGAGGAAGTGGTCTGCCCCGACTTCGCCCACCTGCTGCCGCCGGAAATCGCCCCCTTCACCACCGGCGGCGTCTATGGCGGCGAAGGCGGCGAGGAGCACCTCAGCTTCACCCAGGGCGCCGGCCACGGCGGCTCGCACCCGCACCTCGTCCACCAGTTCGTCCAACTCCTGCGCGGCGAGGGCGAGGGCTACCCGGACGAAATCCAATCCGCCAACATCACCCTCTGCGGCATCCTCGCCCACGAATCCGCGCTGCGAAACGGTGAGCTGATCCGCCTGCCGGAGTGGGCGTTGAAATGAGTATCAAGGGGGAGCCGGAGTCTGTAAGGCGGACGTGTCGTCCGCCCTGTCTGGCGGGCTTCCCAGCCCGCCATCCCGGCACGGCATCAAACTGCTTTGTCCATCACCCGGACTTAAATCCGCCTGATAACAGCGGGCTGAAAGCCCGCTTGACGAGGCGGACGACACGTCCGCCCTACAGCGGCGAACCACCGCGCAACCTGGAAGGTTTCGCCACTTTTGTTCCGTTGCATGATGCGGGTTGCCGGGCACGTTTTGTTGCGATGCTTCAAAAGGCACTTTTCATTGGAATGATCACCGGCGCGGCGGCTCTGCCGCTGGCGGCGCAGGAGGCGGCGGTCGAGCCGTCGCCGTGGGGGGATTTTGTGGAGAAGGATTTTCCGTTTTTCAGCAGCGTGCTGGATTGCCGGGAACTGGGGGAAGGTTTCCCGAAAGACAACCTGACGCCGCGCGGACTGATCCTGAACCTGGGGCACAACGTCTGGGCCTGCTATGATCTGGACCTGCTGCGCATCGCCTGCATCTGGCAGGGCGAGGAAGGCCAGCCGCCGGTGACGCCGGAGGCGCTGGCGCCGGGGTCGTATCATCTGGCGGGGCAGAAGACCAAGGACGGCCAGGATTTCCTGCCGAAGCCGGTGGGCACGGCGTGGCTGACGAACGGGATTTATCCGGGCTGGCAAGTGGGGGATGAGCCGGTGTTCGAGGATTCGCGCGAGCCGGGGCCGAGTGTCGAGGAAGTGGGGCGGGGGCCGCTGCCGGGAGGACAGGCGCAGTTCCGGGCTTTGCAAATCACGTCGGAAGGAGTGGTTTTGGTGGTGGAAATGGCAAGCATGGAGGTGCGAACGGGGTTGAGGCTCACACCAAAAACCCTGGGCAACAGCGAAGCGGAGGACAATCTAAGTTTGGAGTGGAAAGCCTCCTTGCTGGGAGGTTCGGCCCTAAGCACGCCTTCTGGAAAAGTGCTGAGTGTGCTGGGACGCCGCAGCGAAGCTTTTCAGGCAAAGCTGGCGGGTGCAGAAAAAACCGATTCAGCGCCTTTGTTTACTATCGATGTGCCGAGCATACTAGAGCGCTCCAGCGAGGCAGCCAAAGAAAAGCTGGCAGATGCGAACAAGAACGATCCGGCCCTTTTGTTTACTGTGTTCAAAACCATTGATGCCGGCAATGCCGTAGGGGCTGGCACATCGGCCACGATTGGCACCAGTACGTTTCACTATCTTCCGACCAAGCTGCAGGCAGGGGATCAGAAAGCTCCCCGAAAATGGGAACTGCCGTTCTGGAGGGAATCGGTCACCACCCAAGGCCAGCTCGCCAAGGCCAAACCCACCGACGCCTATGTCGTGGACAAAATCCCGCTGCCGGTGCCGAATCCGTGGAAGCGCAATGTGCGGCTGGCGGACATCGATTTCCTCGATGACCAAGGCAACGCGACGGGGGTGACGTTTGACGGGGATGTGTGGCTGATTTCGGGGTTGCAGGGCGATCTGGAAAAAGTGACGTGGCGGCGCTTTGCCTCGGGGTTGCATGAACCGATGAGCATCGTGGTGCGGAAAAATCCGCAATCCGCAATCAGCAATCCGCAATTGAGCGATATCTTCGTCTTCGACCGCAACGGCATCTGGAAGCTGGTGGACACCAACGGCGACGGCGAGGCGGATCGCTATGAGATGTTCTGCAACCTGTTCGCGCAGACGGCGGAGACGCGGGAGTTCCCCAACTCGATGAAGCTCGGGCCGGACGGCTCGCTTTACATTTCCAAAGGCGGGCAGGAGGGGACGACGCGCGGCAAGCACAACGGCACAGTCATCAAGGTGGCGCCGGACGGGAAATCGTTCGAGGTGATCGGGCACGGGCTGCGGCAGCCGTTCATCGGCGTGCATCCAGAGACGGGCTTGGTGACGGCGAGCGACCAGCAAGGGAACTGGGTGCCTTCGACGCCCTTGCAGATCATCCGCGACAACCAGTTTTACGGCCACCTGCCGACGGTGGCGAAGGACGAGCCGTATCCGCAAACCGTGGCGGAGCCGCTGGTGTGGCTGCCGCATCCGGTGAACCCGAGTGGCGCGACTCAGGTATGGGCGACGGATGATCGCTTCGGCCCGGTGGCGGGGGAATTGATCCATGTCGGTTACAACAGGCCGGAGCTGTTCCGCGTGGTGATGAAAGCGGGGCAAGCTTCCAGCCTGCCCGAATCCGCCGCCGTGATGAGCTTCACGCGCAACCTGGACTTCGGCCCGCTCAACGCCAAGGTGAATCCGGCGGACGGGCAGCTCTATGTGGCGGGCTTCCAAGTGTGGGGCACGACGGCGACGACGCTCAGCGGCTTGGCGCGAGTGCGCTACACGGGCGCGCCGCGTGTGCTGATGCAGGAACTGACGGCGACGGACAAGGGCGTCATTCTCAAATTCAACGCCAAGCTCGACAAGGCGGTGGCGGAAGATCCGGCGAACTACTCGGCGGAACGCTGGAACTACGAGCGGACGGAAAAATACGGCTCGCCGCATTTGAAACCAGAGGGCGGCTCCGGGCAGGAATGGATGACCGCCAGCAGCGCCTACCTGAGCGCGGACGGCCAAAGCGTGCTGGTGGGTTTTCCCGGCATGAAGGCCGGGGTGCATCAGATGCGGATCGGCTGGGGTTTGAAAAGCGCGGACGGTCTGCCGGCGCAAAACGAGGCGTATTTCACGCCGTGGAAACTGGAGGCGTTTGACGGGGAGAAGTCCGGCTTTGGCAAGGTCGAGGTGGATTTGACCCCGCGCGCCGCAGTGACCGCGGCGAAAGGCGAGGCGAGCATGGAGGAGGGCGAGAAACTCTACCAGATGTTCGGCTGCATGGCCTGCCACAGCATCGACGGCACGCTGCAAGGCAAGGTGGGGCCGAGTTGGAAGGGGTTGTACGGCAGCGAGCGGCAGATCGCCAACAGCGAGGTCAAAAAAGTGACGGCGGACGAGGAATACCTGCGCGAGTCCATCCTCAATCCAGGAGCGAAGATGGTGAAAGGCTTTGAGAAGTTCGACTCGGGTATGCCGATTTACGAGGGCATACTCAACGAGACGCAGGTGGAGTCGCTGGTGTTGTATATCAAGAGTTTGAAGTGAGGCGGGCGAAAGCCGTCATCCCGCTCGTCCTCGAAAATCCGAAGCCCGGCATCCGAATGATGGAGCGCCGTCCATCCTGTTGAAATATTTACGGCGCGCTTCTTTCCGCCCACCGTTTGGCCGTCTCGTAATAGGTCCAGCCACCCCAGAAGCTGGTGTCCTCGTGTCCGCTGAGATCCTTGATGATTTCCCGCGCGGTCGCGCGGTCAGCGGCATAGGCTGAAAAACGTGCGAAGGCGTTCAAGTTCCACCAGCTATCCGGGTATTTTTTTCGCATCACTTCAAATCCGCGTTTGACGCGCGGCCACTCCGCCTTGCTGCCTTCAAACACACCCTTGTCGTTTTTGTAATATTGAGCCTGCGCCCAGACCACACGGGCATATATCTCGTCTGTGACATCCGTCTCTGGCGTGGTTTGCTTGGCCAGCCATTCTTCCCAATCGCCCGGTCTGCCATGCCAGCGCGGCAGCAGCCGGACCGCCTCGGCAATGTAAAGATCATGGTATTCCGGCCAGCGTTCGACGCCTTCCGTGAAGATGGAGGTGACTTCTGTGGAACGCAGGCCGAGGCCCATGCCCAGCGTGATGGAACGCATGTAGGCGTAGGGCGACCAGTCGTCGCGCGGCAAGTCTCTAAAAACGGCGCGCGCCTCATTCAGACGCTCTCTGAACAACCGCCATCCCTCCTCGGTGACCGTGCCGGCATAACCGCTGCCTCGGGCTTTCCAGCCGTAATTGATGAGAAAAGAAGCCCAGGCGATGCGCTGGGTGGCGGATTCTGGAAAGGCTTTGGCCCACTGCTCCAGCGCTTCCTGGTGCGCGCTCCAATCCTCGTCCGTCCGGGTTTCAGGCTGGGACAACCCTCTCATAAACGGAGTGATCTGCCAGAGACCACAGACAAAGCGCGTTTCGTTCTCCAACAATCCGGCCGCCTGCCTTTCCAGCGCGGCGTAGTCACCTCGCATCAAAATTTGCCGCCAAGCTGCGGAATAAAGATTGCGTCCGGCTTCCGAATCCACGGGGTTGGCAAGAACGGCTTCCACGTCCAGCGGCAGCACCTCGATTTGGCCGGCATCCTTCACCGTGATGCGGTGAGCGCCTTCGAAGGTCTCCACTTTGCCATGCACCCGAACCTCGCGCAACGCCAGTTCTTCCGGAAGCCGCTCCGCGCCCGGCAGCCCTTCCAACTTGTAGCGCACCCGGAAGACATGGCGCGGGGTGTCATCGCCAAAAAACAAGTTTTTATACCAGTAGCCGGCCTTGGCGCGCGTGAAGCCCGTGGAGAACACCTTGCCGCGCACATCCAGTTCCAGTTCCATCCCCGCCAGTTTGACAGCCTCCTCCGGAGTGAACGTTTGCGCGAAGCCTTGATCATTCAACAGACTTGCCGCGAAACAAAAGGCGGCCCGCAGCAGCGTGGGATTGGCGCGTTTCATTTTGGTTGGGTTATATCGCCGCAAGAATGCCGTGAAACCACAGCCAGCACAAACCTTATTATCGAGGGAAAGCCGGGAGGCTCCCGCTATCTTTTTCACAGAGACAATTCTTTCAATAAACCGTATGCCGATCGAAACATCGAGATTCTCTTGCTTTTCCCTTCCCTTTTGACGCGCAAGCCCTGCTTTCCAGGCGGCGCATGTCTCGAAAACAAGTTGAAGCTTCCGGCGTTCTGCGGACGTTTACAGTCTAGTCATCCCCCACCACCCCCCATGCTCAAAACCGTCTTTTCCAAGCTGGTCCTGTCGTCTGTTCTCTTTTCCAGCGCGCTTTGCGCCAATGACTGGCCGAACTGGCGCGGCCCCCTGCAAACCGGGGTGAGCCTGGAGCACTACGAAGGCGGCACGGGCAAGGTGGATGAGACGCCGGTGTGGACTCATCCGACGCGCGGCCGCGGCTGCCCGGTGGTGTTTGACGGACGCGTGTTCAGCTTCGGCTACCGCGGGGAAACGGGCGATCTCGTGGAACTCCTGACCTGCCTGGATGAAAAGACCGGGGAGAAACTCTGGGAGGTGGAGATGCGGGATTTCCTCTCGGACACGGTCTATAACCGCTATTCCATCGGCGCGGCCACGGTGGACCCGGAGACGCGCCAGGTTTACGTCATCACCTGCTACGGCATCCTGGGCTGCTGGGATTTCGACGGGAAGGAAATCTTCAAGCACTCGATGATGGAGGATTTCGGCCGCCTGACCTTCCCCAACGCCCGCGTGGGCTGCGTGGTGATCGAGGGTGATCTGGCCATCGTGCGCGGCATCACCGCGAACTGGGGCGGCGACGGCCCGGCGGCGGACCGCTTTTACGCTTTTGACAAGCGCACCGGGGAGTTGGTGTGGTCCTGCACGCCCGGCACCATCCCGCCCACGGACAGCACGTTTTCCACGTCGTATGTCGATACCGTGAACGGGCAGCGGGTGCTCTTCTCTGCGACGGGCTGCGGCAACATCGTCTGCATCAACGCCCGCAGCGGCAAACCGTTGTGGCGTTTCAAAGCCTGCAAGGTCGGCATCAACGCCTCTCCGGTGGTGCATGATAAAAACAAGGTGATCGTCATCCACGGGGATGAAAACGTGGACACGACCGAGCGCGGCCGCATGCTGGCGGTGAAGCTGCCGGAGAAATTCGAGGCGGAGCAGATCATGATCGACCCGGAAGTGGTGGGCGGCATCGGACCGTGGAAAGAGCACGAGGTTTGGCGCAACGGCTTGGGCGGCGCCACCAGTTCTCCGGTGCTGGTGGGGGACAAAGTGTACCAAATCACCGACGGCGGCGCGGTCGTGCAGGTGAACGCGTTGACCGGAGCCGTGGAATGGACCGCAAAGGTGTCCAACGGCAACACGCACGCCAGCCCCGTCTATGCCGACGGTTATCTGTATGCGCCGCTGATGGAAGGAAAACTGTTCGTCATCAAGGCGGACAACGGTGAGGTGGTGCAGAGCATCCAGCTCAAGGGCAACTGCATCGGCGCGGCCATGGTGGTCAACGGCCATCTCTTCGTCCACACCACGGAGAGCCTCTACCGCTTCAAGATTCAAAACAACGGCATCACTACCGACGCCGCGCCCGTGCCGGACATCCCCGCGCCCGGCGCGCCGGTGGCGCTGCAAATCATCCCATCCGAGTTCGTGCTCTTTCCCGGTGAGAAACGCGCCTTCCGCGCCCGCAGCCTGGATGCCGCCGGGCTGCCGGTGGCGGAGGTGAAGGACTTCTCCCTGGAGAGTTTCATCCCCCCCACAGCCAGAGTGAAGGCGACGATGGACGCCACGGTGAACGGCGCTGAAATCGTAGCCGCGGCGGACGCCAAAGCCTCCGCCGGCGCGTTCAAAGCCACCTCCGCGGACGGTCTCACCGGCACCTTCCGCGGCCGGCTGCTGATCAAGCCGCCGTTCAGCCAGGACTTCAACGGCTTCGACCTGACCGAAACCCAGCCGGACGAGGGCGTGAAGTTCGCCTACCCGCCGCTGGCCTGGAACGGCGCGCGCTTCAAGTTCGACGTGCGCGAGTTGGACGGCGAGAAAGTCCTGGCCAAGACCCTCGACCGCCTGATCTTCCAGCGCTCCATGTTCTTCATCGGCACCGGGGACATGAAAAACTACACGCTCCAGGCGGACATGATGACCGAAGGCAACCGCCGGGTGAAATCCGACGTCGGCCTCATCAACCAGCGCTACGCCATCGTGCTCAAGGGCAACGCCAACCAGCTTGAGATCAGCTCGAACTTCGAGCGCTTCGTCCACTCGGTGCCGTTCAAGGTCGAGGCCAAAACTTGGTACACCCTCAAAACGAAAGTCACTGACAAAGGCGACGGCAACGGCGTGGTTCATGTCAAGGTGTGGGAGCGCGGCCAGCCGGAGCCGGACGCCTGGACCCTCGAAGTGCCCACCGGCATCGTTCATCGCAACGGCTCGCCCGGCATTTTTGGATTCACCCCGCAGAATCAGCAGCGTATTTATCTGGACAACCTGAGCGTCACTCCCAACGAGTGAATTGGGCGGACCCGCGTCCTGACCTTATTTTCGCCCATCTCCCGATTGCGCGCCGGGCCGCTTGGTTCACTGTCTGCCGGATATGACAGCCACTGAAGCCGCCGCACGCGCCGGGATCCTGCGCCGGGAGATCGAGCACCACAACCGCCTCTATTACCAGGAGGCGCGGACGGTCATTTCCGACCAGGAATTCGACGCGCTGCTGCGGGAGTTGATCGAGCTGGAGACGGCCCATCCCGAGCTGGTGACGCCGGATTCGCCGACGCAGCGGGTGGGCGGCGCGCCGGTGGAGGGCTTCACTCAAATCCGCCACACGGTGCGCATGATGAGCCTGGACAACACGTACTCCGAGGCAGAACTGGCGTCCTTTTTCCAACGCGTGCAAAAAGGGCTGGGCCGCGAGCGGGTGGAGTGCCTGATGGAACCGAAGATAGACGGCGTGGCCATCACCATCCGCTACGAAAACGGCGCGCTCAAACACGCGGCCACGCGCGGCGACGGCCTCACTGGGGACGACGTGACGGCGAACGTGCGCACCATCAAGAGCCTGCCGTTGAAACTGCCGCCAGACGTGCCGGGCACCTTCGAAGCGCGCGGGGAGGTGTTCATGCCGACGGCGGCTTTCGCCAAGCTGAACGAGGAACGCGAAGGCGCGGGCGAGCCGCGTTTTGCCAATCCGCGCAATTCCACGGCGGGCACGCTGAAGCTGCTGGACTCCAAGATCGTGGCCAAGCGCCCGCTGGACATCGTGTTCTACGGCCTGGCGGACCCAGCGGAGGCCGGGGTGGCATCGCACGCGGAAGCGCAGGATTTGTTGAAGCGCGCCGGGCTGCGCGCCGCCGATCTGGTGTGGCGCGCGGAAACCGCAGATGATTTGATCGCAGCGGTGCGTGAGCTGGACGAAAAACGCAAAACGCTGCCCTATGAAACCGACGGCGCGGTCATCAAGGTCAACGCGCTGGCCGACCAACGCGAACTGGGCGCGACGAGCAAAGCGCCGCGCTGGGCCATCGCCTACAAATACCAGCCGGAGCAGGCGGAGACACGCCTGCTGGCGGTGGACATCCAGGTGGGGCGCACGGGCGCGCTGACGCCGGTGGCGCGGCTGGAGCCGGTCTTTCTCAGCGGCAGCACGGTGAGCAACGCCACCCTGCACAACTTCGAAGAAATCGAGCGCAAAGACATCCGCGTGGGCGACACCGTGTTGATCGAGAAAGCCGGCGAGATCATCCCGGCGGTGGTGACGGTGAAAAAGGAAAAACGCACCGGCGGCGAGACGCCCATCGTGCCGCCGGCGTGCTGCCCGGTCTGCGGCACACCGGTGCGCAAGGACGAGGAACAAGTGGCGCTGCGCTGCCCGAACCTGGATTGCACGGAGCAGGTGAAGCGGCGGCTGGAACACTTCGCCAGCCGCGGCGCGATGGACATTCGCGGTCTGGGCGAGCAGGTGGTGGCGCAACTGGTGGACGCCGGCCTCGTGCGCGACGCCGCCGATATTTACCAACTGGACGAACCGCGTCTCACCGGGCTGGAGCGCCAAGGCGCGAAAAGCATCGAGAACCTCCTCAAAGCCATCCAGGACAGCAAGCAGCAACCGCCGTGGCGGCTGGTGTTCGGCCTCGGCATCCTGCACGTCGGCGTGACGGCGGCGCGCACCCTGCTGGAGTTTTTCGGTTCCATCGACAAACTGGCCGCGACGGAGGTGGAGGAGTTGCTGCAATGCGAGGACGTGGGCACGAAGGTGGCGGCCAGCATCCACGCCTGGTTCCGGGACGAAAAGAACCGGACGCTGCTGGAGCGGCTGCGCACGGCGGGGCTGACCTTCGCGCAACGGCAGACCGAGGCAGCGTCCGACGCCTTCGCGGGCACGACCTGGGTGCTCACCGGCGCGCTGAGCCGGCCGCGCGAGGAGATCGCCGAACTGATCCGCAGCCACGGCGGCAAAGTATCCGGCTCCGTCAGCGCCAAAACCACCTACGTCCTGGCCGGCGAGGAAGCCGGCAGCAAGCTCGACAAAGCCCGCAAACTGAGCGTGACCGTGCTCGATGAAGCGGCGTTTCAGGCCATGCTGGCGGAGCCGCCCTCCCCTGCCCCGCCCGCGGACCTGTTTGACTGATCCCGCCACTCGCTTTTTTTGTCCGGATAAATTTGCAAAATCATCTTGCGCGCCCTTGCGGATGTGGTACTACTTCCGCCCCCTTTGCGTCGGCAAAGGGTTTTTGCACACCCCCTTTTTTTCGAGCCATGCGCGTTCGCCCATCTGTCAAACCTCTTTGTGAATCCTGCCGTGTCATCCGGCGCAAGGGCGTCGTACGCGTCGTCTGCAAGAACCCGCGCCACAAGCAGCGCCAGGGCTGATTCCACTTTCCCTCCCAACCCGATCCGTCTCTCTTAATATGGCCCGTCTCATTGGTGTCGAAATCCCGAACGAGAAAAAAATCGAATACTCGCTGCCCTACATTTACGGCATCGGGCTGCCTCTGAGTCGCAGGATTTTGGCGGCCACGAAGATCGACCCGAACACCCGCACGGGCGAGTTGACCGACGAGCAACTGGCGGTCCTGACCCAGGCCATCCAGGCCACCAATTTGCCGATGGAAGGCGACCTCCGCCGTGAGCTGCAAGCGCACATGAAGCGCATCCTCAGCATCAACTGCTACCGCGCCCACCGCCACCGCCGCGGCCTGCCCACCCGCGGCCAGCGCACCCACACCAACGGCCGCACCCGCAAAGGCGCCCGCAAGACCGTGGGCGCACAGGCCAAGAAGAAATAAGCCCGAGTGACGAACCCACTCCCACCGCATCTCCGAACACATGGCTGACGAAACCCTCGAACCCACCCCCGCCGCTCCCGCGGAAACACCTGCCGCCCCCGCCGAAGCGCCTGCGGCGGCCTCCGCTGAAGCCTCCGCCGCCCCGGTTGCGGCCGATGCGCCTGCGGCAGCTCCCGCCGCCGCGCCTGCCGCTGACAAAGACAAAGCGCCCACCAGCGGTGACAAAGCCGTGTCTCAATCCGTCTGGACGGAAATCGGCGCGGGCGACGGCACCGAAGGCGCCGGCAAGATCATCAAGGCCAAGGGCGCCAAAAACGTCCACGCCGGCATCGTCCATGTGAAGGCCACTTTCAACAACACCCTGGTGACGATCACCGACCGCCAAGGCAACGTCATCGGCTGGTCCAGTTCCGGCAAGATGGGCTTCCGCGGCAGCCGCAAAGGCACCGCCTACGCCGCCCAGGTCGTCTCCCAAGACGCCTGCCGCCAAGCGATGGGCCACGGCCTGCGCGAAGTGGAAGTGCGGCTCTGCGGCCCCGGCTCCGGCCGTGAGTCCGCCGTGCGCGCCCTTCAGTCCCTCGGCATCGAAGTGACCGCCATCAAGGATGTGACCCCGATCCCCCACAACGGCTGCCGCCTGCCGAAAGCGCGCCGCGTTTGATCCCCACCCCCACCCTTTCTTTGTCCTGATTTATGGCACGTTATCGAGGTCCCCGTGAAAAAATCGCCCGCCGTTTCGGCGTGGCCCTGTTTGGCCCGTCCAAGGCGCTTGAACTGCGCAACTTCCCGCCCGGCCAGCACGGCGTGCGCAACACCCGCCGCAAGCTCTCCGAATACGGCACCGCGCTGGCGGAGAAGCAGAAGCTCAAATTCCAATACGGCGTGCTGGAGCGCCAGTTCCGCCGCATGTTCGCCGAAGCGCAGCGCCGCAAGGGCGTGACCGGTGAAATCCTGCTGCAAATGCTCGAGCAGCGGCTGGACAACGTGGTCTTCCGCATGGGCTTCGCCAACACCCGCTTCGCCGCCCGCCAGATCGTGGGCCACGGCCACGTCACCGTCAACGGCAAGAGCGTGAACATCGCCAGCTACCAAGTGCAGCCGGGCGACGTGGTGGCCACGAAAGCCGCCGCCAAATCCCAGCAGCTCATCGGCCGCCATCTGGAAATGACCCTCGGCAACCCGACGCCCGACTGGATGACTGTGGACCGCGACAAGATGTCCGGCGTGTTCAACCGCCTGCCCGTACGCGAGGAAATCAACCCCATCGCCAACGAGCAGCTCGTGGTCGAGCTTTACTCCCGCTGATCCGGTTTCTCCCCTTTGGCGGACGGGATTACGATCCCGTCCGCTTTTTTATTGGACGGCGCGCAGCCGCATGGAGCGCATGGTCGCGTGGGGCACAGACGTCTCGCCTGCGCGAATTCACACCAACGAGGAAATCCCCTCTTCCCACCCATACCCATCCGCCCCAGTTTCCTACCCCCACTCGACGCCAACACAAGGATCCCCCACGATTCATGTTGATTCGCATACATTCGTGGTCTTTCAACCAAGCTCACCCCGCATGTCCCAGCCCCCCATCCGCATCGAACTCATCGGCAGCGAAGTCGCCATCGCCTGGAGCGACGGCACGGAGACCTACCTGCCCTCGGAAAAACTGCGCGCCGCCTCCCCCAGCGCGGAAAACACCGGCGAGCGCGACCTGCTGGGCCGCCAGATCGGCGGCCACCAAGGACCGCGCGATTTTTCCGGTGTCACGGTCACCGGCTGGCGGCTGATCGGCGGCTACGCCGTCCAATTCGACTTCAGCGACGGCCACAACACCGGCCTGTACGGGTTCGATTATTTGAAGAAGCTGGGAGAAGCCTAGCGGTTCATTCCAGTGGGGATAACAGGTGACCTGTGGAGCGAGCCGCTGGCTCGCCGTGCGGGGGATAGAGCAAGGAGCGCGGCAGCGTTTTGGAGTGCGCCGGTTTCCGGCGCGTGGTGCGACCGGCTCGGTCGCACTCCACTTACGCAGCGAGCCAGCGGCTCGCTCCACAATCCAAAGCGGTGCCAAGCCCCGCACTCCAAAAAGCTGCCGCGCCAGGCTCGGCCCCAGACCAGTTCGCACCGGTATCCTGGAATGGCCAACTTCTCGAACCAGAAGGCTAAGTTCAAGGCATCCGTCGCGTTCCTTTCCTGCTGCAAACCGCCAGCTTCCCACTTGTGAACCTCATGCAAAGAATCCTCCCGCTCCTGCTGCTCCTGCCCGCGTGGCCTCTGTCCGCCCAGTTTCCCGGCGCTTCCTGGGAAACCCTCACCAATGACGAAGCCGCCGCCGCCGGCTGGTCGCGCGAAAAACTCGCCGGAGCGCGCGCTTTTGCGGACACCTTGAACACTGAAGCGGTCGTGATCGTCACGCGCGGCAAAATCCTCGACTCCTGGGGCGCGGTGGACAGCAAGTTCAACGTCCATTCCATCCGCAAAAGCTTCCTCAGCGCCTTGTGCGGCCTCCAAGTCGAGGCCGGGCGTCTCAACCTCGCCGCCACCATGGAGGAACTGGGCATCGACGACAACGAACCCTCCCTCACCGAAGTCGAAAAGCGCGCCACCGTGCATGACCTCATGAAGGCCCGCTCCGGCATCTACCATCCCGCGCTCTACGAAACCGAGCGCATGAAAGCCCAGCGCCCGCAGCGCCACAGCCACGAGCCGGGCACGTTTTGGTACTACAACAACTGGGACTTCAACGTCATGGGCGTGATTTACGAGCAGGTGTCCGGCGGCGCGATCCATGAAGACTTCAAAAAGTACATCGCCGGCCCCATTGGCATGGAAGACTTCGACCCCGCCAGCGACGGCAGTTACGTCACCGGCGCCGATTCCATCCACCGCGCCTATCCCTTCCGCATGACCGCGCGCGACATGGCGCGCTTCGGCCTGCTCTTCCTGCGCGACGGGCAATGGAACGGCAAACAAATCGTGCCCGGACGATGGGTGAAAGACAGCGTGACCGCCTGGTCCGACGCCGGAACCAGCGGCGGCTACGGCTACTTCTGGTGGATCGCCAAAAACGGCATCCACTTCTCCGGCGTCACCCTGCCGGACGGCAGCTACTCCGCGCGCGGCGCGGGCGGGCATTACATCCTCGTCATCCCGGCGCTCGATCTGGTCGTCGTGCATCGCGTCAACACCGACATCAGCGGCCGCCGCGTCGAGTCCGCCGAGTTCGGGCAACTGCTGCTCCGCATCCTCTCCGCCTACGAACCGCCGCCGGTGAAAGGAGAAGCCTCCGCCGCGCTCGACATCCTGCTGCCGCTGTTGATGTCAAAGCATCATGTGCCGGGAGCGGCGGTGGTCGGCATCGAGAACCGCAAGGTGGCCTGGGAAAAATACTTCGGCGCGCGCGAGGCCGGCAAAAGCTCTCCGGTCGATGCACGCACGCGTTTCGAAGCCGCCTCCATGACCAAACCGCTGCTGGCCTACGCCGCCTTGAAGCTCGTCGAGCAAGGCCGGCTCGATCTTGACAAGCCGCTGGCCTCCTACCTGCCCAAGCCCTATTTGAAAGACGAACCGCAGCACGAAAAGATCACCGCCCGCATGGCGCTCACCCACACCGGCGGCTTCCCCAACTGGAGCAAAAGCAAGCCGCTCAAAGTGCTGCACGAGCCCGGCTCCGAGTACCGCTACTCCGGCGAAGGCATCCTCTTCCTGCAACGTGTCGTCGAACACATCACCGGCGAGGACTACGAAACCTACATCCAGCGTACACTCATGCGACCCATCGGCATGAAAAGCAGCGGCCACGTCTGGCGCAAAAGCTTCTCCGCCACCGCCGCCGCCGGACATGACGACGACGGCCAAGCCAAGCCCAACCGCAAGCTCTACGACAAACCCAACGCCGCCTACACCCTCTACTGCACCCCGCGCGATTACGCCGCCTTTGTCCTGGAAATGATGAACCCGGATCGCGACGCGGAGCACTCCCTCAGCGCGGACACCCTGCGCCTCATGCTCACGCCCGCCAGCCCGCCCACGGGCCGGGAGCTGTTCGTCCGCCGCGGCCAGTCCGGCGCGGGCGATGTGCGCTACGGCCTCGGCTGGGCCATCGAACCCGCCGCCAGCGGCGCCCGCGTCCGCCACGGCGGCTCGAACGGCACCGGCTTCCGCTGCCACGTCGAGTTCGATCCCGAAAAAGGCCACGGCCTGCTCATCATGACCAACAGCACCAGCGGCGATGACATGTGGAAGGAACTGGTGAGCTTCATCGGCGTGCCGTAACAGACTCGATTGGCAA
>CAZNKC010000003.1:45767-59512 GCA_964573315.1 uncultured Verrucomicrobiaceae bacterium
CCCGATTCTCATTCATTGTCGATCAACAAGATCAACAATGAAACTCTCCAAAAAAGCCGAATACGCCCTGCGCGCCCTCACGGCGATGGGAAAGGAAACCGTGGGCAAAACCTTTTCCATCCATGATTTGGCCGGGCAGGAACGCATCCCTCTGAAGTTTTTGGAGCAAATCCTTCTCGCCTTGAAAAACGGCGGCCTGCTGCGCAGCAAGCGCGGCGTCGGCGGCGGCTACCAACTGCATCTCCCCGCCACCGAGATCACCCTGCAACAGGTCATTGATCTCATCGACGGCCCGTTCCAGCCCATCCCCTGCTGCGAGGCCGCGCTCGCCCGCTCCGCCGCCTGCGAATGCGGCGTCCGGGCCGGCTGCGGGCTGGGCCGCACCCTGGTCGATCTCCAGCAGCTCGTGCGGGACTGGCTGAGGGAGACCACCGTCGCCCATGTCATCGAGCGCGGCCAGCCGCCGCAGGCGTTCAGCTTCGAAATCTGAGCCCGCCGCCGGCATTTGTCCGCTTGCATTTTCCCCGAACCTGCCTAAACACACCCCTCCCATGGCTTCCACCCCCGTCATCAACCTCCGCCGCGGACAGGCCGTCCGCCACAACAACGACGTCTGCATCATCACCGAGATGGAGCACAAAACGCCGCCGCGCATGGCGTCCTACGTGCAGATGTCCATCAAGAGCCTGGCCACCGGCCGCGTCCACAACCTCCGCCTCACCTCCAACGAATCCCTCGACGGCGTCAACCTGGAGCGCGAGCCGCACGAGTTCAGCTACACCGACGGCGACGGCTACCACTTCATCCACCCGGAGACCTTCGAGGACGTGCTCGTCGGCAACGACCTCGTCACCGCCGAAGTGAAAAAATACCTCATCGAAGGCGGCAAGTACAACATCGTCTTCACCGACGGCAGCGTCGCCTCCATCGAACTGCCCCCCTCCATCGCCCTCGCCGTCACCGACGCGCCCGACGGCGTGAAAGGCGACTCCGCCAACAACGTCTATAAAGCCGTCACCACCGAAACCGGCCTCGTCGTGCAAGTGCCCCTCTTCATCAGCACCGGCGAGAAAATCAGCGTCAAGACCGAGGACGGCAGCTACCTGGGCCGGGCCTAAAGTGGAGCAAGCTTCCAGCTTGCTCTTCCATCTCCAAAGTCCCTGGCAGGCGAGAAGCTTGCCCCACCTTTGGCCGTTGGCGTCACGCGGAGCGTGGCGGCTGCCCCTTGGCTTCAATCCATGACGAAGGCAGCATTGACCGGGGAGAACCCGCTGAGAGGTCTGCCGGAAGCGCGGCGGTCTGCGATCTCACGGGCGATCCAAGCATCATTTTCTTCCGGAGTTCCAGCCGGGAGTTCGGGAAGCCATTCGGTGACTTCCGGGAGTTCCATATCGAGAAGGTATTCAATGGCTTTCATGGAAAAAGAAATTCAATGCGCTGGAACAACTCGCCTTGACCATACTTTTCAAATAGCGCCTCCAGAGAGGCGCGATCAAGGACACCGGGATTATGCTCCAAGAGCCGCTCAATGTCATTCAAATCTTTGCCGGTCCGGTCTGGATTGTTTTTGATGGCATGAAGCTTGAGCGCGATGAGACTGGGAACACTGGGAACTCGCAAGACGATGTTGTCGAGATGCAATTCTTTGGCATCAATGCTCAGTTTTTCAAAAATGGCGGGTTGAACATACATGAGGTCCACCTCGTCAAGAGCCAGGGAAGGATGATGCCAGCGGGAGAAAATGGCGGTTTCGGCTGTTTGAGCGTAACCCACCTGATTGAGCAAGGCTGACATGGCCGGGATATCCGTGGTGGCGATGAGAAAATCCACATCTTGAGTGAACCGGATATAACCATGCGCCTCCAGCGAACGCCCGCCGATGAGGAGGAACCGCAATTCGCCGCGGCGCTCGGCGCGATAAAGGTATTCAGCAAGGGCTTTCATAGAGGATGAGAATCGTTGGGCCAATTTTTACAATCCGGCTCGCGGAGTGAAAAGCATTTTCCATCCTGCCTCTTTTTCAAAAGCCTCTCATGCTATTCGTGCTTATTCGTGTCCATTCGTGGTTCAAAAAACGGGACTCCGAATATCGAGCTTCCGCGTCACGGTTCTGGAACGTCCCGCCCCGGCAGCGCCAGCCCCAGCTCCCACGCCGTCACCACCGGCTGCGCCCGCACCCGTACCTCCGAGTCGTCGAAGTGCCACCACTCGCTCTCCAGCAGCATGAACCCCGCCTCGTGCATCGCCTTCTGGAGTTCGTAGAGATTCCAGCCCACCCGGTTGCTGGCGCCGCGGTAATGATACCCCGTGTGCTCAGCCGTCTCGTCATGCCAAGTCGGCATCTCGCAGGGCTGGCCGTTTTTGTCGAGCAGTGTCACGTCCACGGAGCACCCGGCGCAGTGGCCGGACCAGCCCTCGCTTTCAGGGTTTTTGAAAAGACCGGGATTTTCCGCCTCCCGCAGCAGCTTGAGCTGGACCTCCGGCGGCCGCCAAGCGTCCCACACGCACAGTTGGAAACCCCGCGCGCGCAGTTTCTCCTGCGCCCGCCGCAGCTTCTCCGCCGTCTCCCGCCGTAGCAGGCAGGGCATGTCGCGCGGGTAAAGCGGACGCCCCGTCACATTGTCACTTTCCATGTAGCGCAAATCCACCACGATCCCCGGAATCACCTCCCGCACATCCACCAAATCGCGTGCCGCCGCCCGCTCCAGCACCCGCTGATTGGCGGACGAAAAGGAGGACGGCGAAACCCGCGCCGCCTCCGGCCCGCTGCCGCAAGCCGTCAAAAGCAGCGCGGGCAAAAAACACCGGCAGAGACGCGGCATATCCATCCAGTCCATCGCGCGCTTTTTCCCATTCCGGTCAGCCATGACAGCCGCAAGAAACTCCGCACGCCCCTCCCGCGGACCGCGTGGCGGACGCCGCCGCGCCGCCGCCCATCAGCCCGGTGCCGCCCGTGATGACCCGGCGTACGGGCGCGCCCGTCTCGGGATGCCGGGTGAGCGGCGCGCTGGTCATGCTTTGGCGCACCTCGAAGCGCTGCGGGATTTCCTCGCCGCTGCCGGGGATCGTCTCGTAAACATAAGTGGGCATGGGCGTGAAAGTGCCGGATTTGCGCCGCCCGTCAAGCGCGGGCGGAGTTCTCGTGAGAAATGGCCGCGCCGCGCGCGTTTTGTGAAGATGCTGACATTCCCCCGGACACCGCGCTTGAAAAGAACCGCCTTGCACACTTGGGGCCAGCGTCCGCCAACCCCGGCCCAAAATCGAAAACTCCCGAGTCAATTGCAAACCCCTCATCAACCTCTGTGTCTCTCTGTGTTCTCTGTGGTGGAAAACCGGGATTCACCACGGAGCGCACAGAGGAACACAGAGGTTTTGCAAGAGGCTCTCCCGTTTCGGATTTCGGACTTCGGATTTCGGGCCTCCCGCTGGCTGCTCGTTTGGGCCGTGCTCGCCGCCGTCATCCCGGCTCCCGCTCAGGAAACGCCCGCCAGCCCCGCCCCGCCGCCGCGCGCGGAGTACCTGGGCCGCGTCGTCGCGCAGACGATGCACTACGCCGGAGCGGGCTGGCTGATCCGCAACAAACGCGAGCGCGAGGAAGGCGTGGTACGGATGCGCGCGGCGCTGGAACTCAAACCCGGCCTGGTGGTCTGCGACATGGGCAGCGGCAACGGCTACCACAGCCTGCCCATCGCCCAAGCCGTGGCCCCCGAGGGCAAAGTGCTCGCCGTGGACATCCAGCCCGAAATGCTGGAAATGCTCAAACAACGCGCCGCCGCGCAGGAAGTAAAAAACATCGAGTGCATCACCGGCGAGCCGCACGACCCTCACCTGCCCGAAACCTCCTGCGACCTCATCCTCCTGGTGGACGTGTACCACGAATTCTCCCATCCCGAGGAAATGCTGATCGCGATGCGCAAAGCCCTCAAACCGGACGGCCAAGTGGTGCTGGTCGAATTCCGCGCCGAAGACGAAACCGTCCCCATCAAGCCCGAGCACAAAATGAGCAAGGCGCAAATCCTGAAGGAACTGGAAGCCAACGGCTTCAAACTGACGCGCAGCTTCGACGGCCTGCCCTGGCAGCACATGATGTGGTTCGGACGAGCCGGCGAATAAGGAGCGCGAGTGCCCCGCTCGCCCGGAAAGCGGGCGCCACCGCCCGCACTCTCCACCCATGATCGCCGGCGAAGCCCAAGCCTTCGCCTCCACTCCCCTTGACCCCTAGACCCTCCCCCAAGCATTCCCATTGCATCCTCCGCCGCAGACCGCATAATGCGCACCCATCCCAGCCGCCTTCAATGGAAAAACGCCCCGCCCGTTCCAGTCATCGCCCCAAAGCCCAGCCATCACCCTGGAGCATCGACGACAGCGCCTCCATGTACGGCGTGCGCGAGTGGGGTCATGGTTATTTTGACATCTCCGCCAAGGGCGAAGTCGTCGTCAATCTCAAGGACGGCAAAAACACCAAGCCCATCAGCCTCGCCCAAATCTCCCGCGGCCTCCAGGAGCGCGGCACTCAGCTCCCCGTCCTGCTGCGTTTCGGCGACCTCCTGCGCTGGCGCATCGACGAACTCAACGAAGGCTTCGCCGCCGCCATCGCCGAGGCCAAGTACCAGGGCGTCTATCGCGGCGTTTATCCCATCAAAGTCAACCAGCAGCAGGAAGTCATCGAAGAGATCACCCGCTATGGCCGCAAGTACCACTACGGCCTCGAAGCCGGCAGCAAGCCCGAACTCATCGCCGCGCTCGCCTACATGCACGACCCCCAGGCCTACATCGTCTGCAACGGCTACAAGGACGAAGAGTTCATCGACCTCGCGCTCTACGCGCAAAAGATGGGCCTCCAGGTCATCATGGTGCTGGAGATGCCCAGCGAGCTGAAGCTCATCCTCGAGCGCTCGAAAAAAATGGGCGTCCGCCCCACCCTCGGCGTGCGCTTCCGCCTCTCCGCCGAAAGCGCCGGCCACTGGTCCGGCTCCGGCGGAGACGCCTCCGTCTTCGGCCTCAACATCTCCCAGCTCATGCACGTCGTCGATCACCTCCGCGAGGAAGGCATGCTCGATTGCCTGCGCATGTTGCATTATCATCAAGGCTCGCAAATCCCCAACATCCGCGCCATCCGCCAAGCCGTCACCGAAGCCGCGCGCGTGTATTGCGGCCTCGTCCAGGAAGGCGCCCGCATGGGCATCCTCGATCTCGGCGGCGGTCTCGCCATCAGCTATGACGGCTTCAAGGGCAGCTCCGGCGCCAGCAGCAACTACGGCACCCGCGAGTACTGCGCCGACGTCGTCGAAGCCGTCGCCGAAGTCACCGCCGAAGCCGGCGTCACGCATCCCGACATCATCACCGAGTCCGGCCGCGCCATCGTCGCCTACTACTCCGTGCTCATCGTCAACATCCTCGACGTCAACCGCTTCGAGCCGCACCGCCAAGTCTCCGTCCCCGCCGACGCCCCCGCCCTCGTCCGCAACCTCTACGAACTGCGCGAAGACACCAAAAACGGCAAAGGCGACAAAGCCGCCCAGGACATCGACCGCCTCCAGGAAATCTACAACGACGCCTGCTACTACCGCGACAAACTGCGCAGCGAGTTCAGCTACGGCAAAGTCAGCCTCCGCGAGCGCGCCCAGGGCGAGGAGCTTTACTGGGAAATCCTCACCTGGGTCGCCAAATACCAGGACGCCATCGGCAACGACGGCTCCCAGATGGAGCGCGTGCGCACCGTGATGACCGACTACTATTACGGCAACTTCTCCGTCTTCCAAAGCCTGCCCGACCTCTGGGCCATCGATCAAATCTTTCCCGTCATGCCGCTGCACCGGCTCAAGGAAAAACCCACCCGCAGCGCCGTACTCTCCGACATCACCTGCGACTCCGACGGCAAGATCGACACCTTTGCCCATTCCGGCGAACTCAACCACAGCCTGCCCCTGCACGACATCGACTTTGAAACCAGCGAGGAAGACTACCTCCTCGGGGTCTTCCTTGTCGGCGCCTATCAAGAAACCCTCGGCGATCTCCACAACCTCCTCGGCGACACCAACGTCGTCTCCGTGCGCATCGAAAACGGCAAGCTCAAATACACCCAGGAGATCGAAGGCGACACCGTCTCCGAAGTCCTCAGCTACTGCGAATACGAGCCCAAGGAAATGCTCAGCCGCTTCCGCCAGCTCGCCGAAAGCGCCGTCCACGCCAACCGCATCTCCGCCCGCGAACGCCGCGAGATCGTCGATGCCTTCGAAGCTGGGATGCGCGGCTACACCTATTTCGAAAGCTAAGCCGCCCCCCGCGCTCCGTGGCGTGAGCCGCTGGCTCGCCGCAAGCGTTTTGGAGTGCTGCGCTTGGCGCAGCTTTGGATTCGAACGGCCAGGAGACGTTGATAGCGAAAGCGCGCTAACTCATTCTGCCCTCCCCCGATCCAAAGCGCCGGAAACCGGTGCATTCCATATTATACGCTACCGCTGCGCCAAGACCTGATTTCTTTCGTGAATAGCTCACTGGCTATCAGCCTTTGGCTTTTGCCTTGCCAGCCTTGCCTTTGGCGGCGGGCCGCGCCCACGGCAGCGGCTCCGGGTGTCGCGTCAGGATTTCTCTCAAGTTTCGCACCAACTCCGATTTTTCAGCGGCGAGGTTGCGCGTTTCAAGCGGGTCCGCCTCGTAATCGTAAAGCTCCCATTGCGCGGACTCCGGCGGCTCGCCTGGAGAACGCCATTCCACCAGCCGGTAACGCTCGGTGCGCACGGCGCGCCCGATCTTGGCTTTGGGATAAGCGTGAAAAGCATGATCGCGCACCCGCGCCGCCGGATCCCTGAGCACGGACACAAGGCTCGCACCGTCCACCGGCTGCGGCCCTGCGGGCGACGGTAGTCCGGCCAGTTCCGCCAGCGTCGGAAAAAGATCAACGGTCTCCGCCAACTGGCGCGTCGAACCGCCGGGAGCAGCCACGCCGGGAGCCACGAAGATCAACGGGATGCGCACAGCCTGCTCGTAATTCGTGTGCTTGGTCCAGATGCCAAGATCACCCAAATGAAAGCCGTGGTCGCCCCATAACACGACAATGGTGTTCTCCGCCAGTTCCAGCCGGTCCAACGCGTCCAAGACCTTGCCGATCTGCGCGTCCACATAGCTCGTGCTCGCATAATAACCGTGAATGAGCCGGCGTTTGAGTTCCTCTGGATAAACCGCCTCTCGTCCCTCCGGCACCGGCGCGTAAGCGGCGATTTCACCGCCGCGCTTCCCCGCGACCTCAGGCGCTCCCTGTGGCAGTTGCTCGTGCTCCGGCATTGGCAGCGCGGCGGGATCATGCATGTCCCAATACTTCTTCGGCGCGCAGAACGGCAGATGCGGCCGCACGAAACCGGCGGCGATGAAAAACGGCGTGCCGTCCGCCGCGCGCCGCGCCTTCGCCGCCTCCAGCCGCCGCACCGTCTCCGCCGCCACCCGGCCATCCGCGTAATCCTCGTCCTCCGCCTCCGGCGACTCGAACGCCGCGCCGCGCGGCAACTCGTTGATTTGATTGAGTTTTTGATTCGTGAACAGCGCCTCCTCCCGCGTCAACAAGCCGCCGTCCGTGCTGGCGGGATCGAGGTACTCGATCACCTTGTCCTTGAACGGCGGCACGGTGAAGGACCGCGGATCGCCCTCATTGCCGTGGCCGACGTGAAACACCTTGCCGATGGATTCGGTGCGGTAGCCGCCGTGTTTCGCGAAATGCTGCGGCAGCGTCACCGCGTCTGGAAGCACGTCCCGCAAGCGGCTGCCCAATCCGTACAACCCCGTGGAAGTGGAACGCGAGCCGAGCATCAAATTGAAGCGCGACGGCGCGCACACCGCTTGGTTGCAATACGCCAGATCGAACCGCATCCCGCGCGCGGCCAGCCGGTCAATGTTCGGCGTCTTGGCAGCCGCGTCGCCATAACAACCCAGCGCCGGCTTCAAGTCATCCACCAGAATGAGTAGGACGTTAGGCCGGCCTGAATCCGCCATGGCCACCGTTCCCGCCACGATCAATATCATCAACGCAAGCTTTCTCATTTCACTGTTCCTTTCCCCTTGGCTTTGCCTTTCTGTGCCTTGCCCGCATCCGCGGCCAACGCCGGGCCGTTGTCGTCCGGCATGGAACGATGCCATTCCATCACCAGCGCGGTGAGCCGCGCCGCCACTTGCTCCTCCCGCGCGGCGACGTTTGCCGTCTCGCCGGGGTCTTCGGCCAAGTTATAAAGCTGCCGCTGGCTGCCGTCGTACTCGCAGAGCAGTTTCCAGTCGCCTTCTCGCACGGCCAAGTCGGGCTGGGGTTCGAAGACGTTGCCGGGCGGCCAGATTTTGCGGTCGGGCGGACGCCGCCAGAACAACGGCGCTCGCCTCCCCTGCCCTTCCCCGCCCAACAAGACGCCGCTGACATCCACGCCGTCAAACCTCACTTCCGGCGGAGGCGGCGTCCCGCTGATTTTCAACAACGACGGCGCCAGATCGAAAGCCGCGAACATCGCCGTCCGGTTGACTGCGCCCGCTTTCTCCGCCGGAATCAATCCCGGTCCCCACACCACCAGCGGCGAGCGAATGCCGCCTTCATAAAGCCGCGTCTTGCTGCCCCGGAACGGCCCCGCCGAGCCCGCGCCCGGCTCCGGGCCGTTATCGGAGCAGACGAGGATGAGCGTGTTGTCGCGGAGTTCGGGTTGCGAACGGATGTGATCGAACAACTTGCCGAACTGCCGGTCCATTTCCTCCAACACGGCGAGGTAAAGACCGCGTTTGTCGTCCGCCCACTTCTCCACCGGCGGCCAGAGCGGGCCATGCACGTCATCGGGCCAGAGGTTGATATAAAACGGCTTTTTCTCGCTTGCCGCTTTCCCCATGAAGGCCAGAGCGGCGTCCACGAATCCGGTGGTGATTTGCGAACGCAGCATCCAGGTGAACGGCCCGCCCAGGCGCTCGGCATCGTCCCAAATGCGGCCCGGCTCGGTGTCGCCCGGCTTGAGCGTGAGCGGCAGCAGTTTCGCGCCCATGCCCTCGAAGTTGGTGAGCGATTCATCGAACCCGTAGGCGGTGATCGGCGGCGCGTCATCGACATCACGCTGACCGCCGAGATGCCACTTGCCGAAGTGCCCCGTGGCATAACCGTTTTGCCGCAGGAAACGCGCCAGCGTCGGCGCGCTCGGATCGAGCCACTGCGCCATGCCGCGCCGCTCGTTGTCGGCGCGATTGTTCAAAAACGAAGTGATGCGCCAGCGCTGCGGATACTGCCCGGTGGTCAGCGCGCAACGCGAGGGCGAGCAGATCGGCGCGTTCACGTAAAACTGCTCGAAACGAATGCCCTCCGCGGCCAGCCGGTCCACATTCGGCGTCCGCGCCTCCTCGTTGCCGAAGCAGGAAAAATCCCCCCAGCCCATGTCGTCGATGAACACCATGACGATGTTCGGCCCACCCGCCGCGCGCGGCTTTTCAGCGGCGGTGAGACCTAAAGGAACGAAAAAAAGCGAAAGCAGGGTGAAGACGAGTTTCATGATAAAGTGGAGCAAGCTTCCAGCTTGCCCGTGAAATCAAAGTACCACGCCTCTCCGAGGCGTGAATCTCAAATCGGACGCGAGAGACATGCGCTTCAAAACCGAAAACGAGCAATCCACGGGCAAAGAACGTCTTGCCCGCGTGGCAGACCTGTCATATCCTGCCCTCATGAAGACACTTTCCGTCAAATTGCCGGAACCGCTTGCCGAGTGGCTGCTTGAGGAATCCCGCACAAAACGCCGTTCGCGCTCCGAACTGGTGCGCGAGGCGCTGGAACTGCGCCGGCGCGGGGACAAAAACGGCAAATCCAAGCCGCTGACGATGGCGGAGGCGATGGCTGACTTGCGCGGCTCGGTCAGAGGCAAACGCGATCTTTCCACCAATCCCAAATACATGGAGGGCTTCGGCGAGTGAGGGAAACCGTGTTGCTCGACACCGGGCCGTTGATGGCTTGGCTGTGTTCCGATGAGCAATGGCACACATGGACGGCGGAGCAATTTGAAAGGCTGCACCCGCCCTTCGTCACCTGTGAACCCGTGCTGACCGAAGCGTGTTTCCTTTATGCCCGCGAGGGCGGCGATCCGGCCTCGCTGATCGCCAAGGTAACGACAGGATTTCTGAAAATCGGCCTCGAAGTCTCCACCGAAGCCGCCGCCTTGGAGACACTGATGAAACGCTACGCGGACACGCCGATGTCGCTGGCCGATGCCTGCTTGGTGCGACTCTCGGAATTGCGCCGCGACTGCCGCGTGTTCACGCTCGACCGCGACTTCAAACACTACCGCCGCTTCGGACGATCCGTGATTCCGCTCTTGAGTCCGTGGTGAACGCCGGTGGATCCTCATAATGCTTTTTGGCGGGGGCAGTCTTTCAAAATCACAGTCATGCGCCCAAGACGAAGCTCTCCCCCGCCTCCTTGCTCCAAAGGACGCACCAGAGTCTATCCAGTTTCCACCCGGCCAGCGGCGGCATCCGGCGCGGGCGCCAGCCATCTGCGAAAGCCATACTTGAGGATGCACCAGACGGCGACGACGCCATCCCTCCAGCCGATTTTTTTCCCCTCGGCATAGGTGCGTCCGTGATAGGAAATGGGCACTTCGTAAACCCGGACACCAAGCGCGGCCACCTTGGCGGCGATCTCCGGCTCCACACCGAAACGTTTCTCCTCGATGTCGAGTCGCGCGGCCACCTCGCGGCGGAGGATTTTCATGCCCGTCTCCACGTCGCTCAGGTTCAGGTTGGTGAAACAGTTTGAAAGCAGGGTGATCACGAAATTGCCGACGCGGTGCCAAAAGTACAGCACCCGGTGCTCCCCGCCGAGAAACCGGGTTCCGAACACCACGTCAGCCCGGCCCGCCAGGATCGGACGCAGCGCCGCCGCGTAATCCTCCGGATCGTATTCCAGATCCGCGTCCTGCACGATGAGGATGCCGCCGCCAGCCTGGGCTAACCCCGTGCGCAGCGCGGCGCCTTTTCCCAGGTTGCAGGGATGCCGCTCCAGCCGCAGGCGGTTGTCCCGCGCCGCGAGCCCCGCCACCACGTCGGCGGTGCCGTCCGTGGAGCCGTCATCGATCACGATCAACTCCGCCACCACCGGCTGCCGCAGCACGCGGCCAATGCACTCGGCGATACGGGGCGCTTCGTTGTAAGCGGGCATGACGACACTGACCGTCCCGGCGGCGGTTTCGGTCTCAGGCTGGCTCGTGGTTTCGGCTGACATTTGGGGAGATATGCCGGTAACGCGCGCTCGATGTCAAACCCATATTGCCATCGCCTTCACAAGAATCTCGAAATTCGTGTTTATTCGTGTCCATTCGTGGTTTCCATCCCGCTCACCTCTTTCCCATGACACCCGCCGCCCCGGACTCACGCCTGCCACGCGCCACGCTTCTGGTGTGGCCGGCGATCTGGCTGCTGGCCGCCGCCGTCCGCATCGGCCACATCCTGCTGCTGCGCCACACTGAGTTCGACGCCGTGCTGCTGGGCGACGCCCTGGCCTACGACGCCTGGGGACAGCGCATCGCGGGCGGCGACTGGCTGGGGGACAGGGTCTTTTACCAAGCGCCTTTGTATCCCTATTTCCTCGGCGTCATCTACTGGCTGGCGGGTCATGACCTGTGGCTGGTCAAAGTTGTGCAAAGCCTCATCGGCGCTTTCTCATGCATTTTCCTTGGCCGGGCGGCGGCTTTCTTTTTCTCACGCAAAGCGGGCATCTTCGCCGGGATCATCGCGGCCCTGTGCCCGCCCCTGATTTTTTTCGACTGCCTCATTCAGAAGGCGGTGCTCGACACCTTCTTCTTCACGCTGACCTGCCTGTTCTGCGCCCTGGCCGCCGAGCGCGGAGTAGCCGCCCGCTGGGCCGGCCTGGGCGCGGCGATGGGGCTGCTCATCCTGACCCGGGAAAACGCGCTGGCCTTGCTGCCGCTGCCGTTGCTCTGGGCCGCGCAGCATGGCCGCGCGCGCGCCGCATCGCTGGTCGTGGCGGGCGTCGCGCTCGTGCTGCTGCCCGTGATGGCCAGAAACGGCGTGGTGGGCGGGGAGTTCAAACTGACGACCTCGCAGATGGGGCCAAATTTTTACATCGGCAACAACGAGAACGCCAACGGCACCTATCAACCGCTCCTGCCCTGGCGCGGCGACGCCAAGTATGAACGCACCGACGCCACCGAACTGGCGGAGCAGGAGCTAGGCCGCCCGCTCAGCCCCGGCGAGGTCTCGCAATTCTGGATGGAGAAAAGCTTTCACTTCATCCGCTCGCAACCTGCCGAATGGCTGCGGCTGATGTGGCGCAAGTGGTTCCTGGTCTGGAACGCGGCGGAAATGGGGGACACCGAAGAACAAGCCGCATATGCCGAGTACTCCTTCATTCTGCGCGGTCTCTCCGCCTTTCTGCATTTCGGGGTACTTTGCCCGCTGGCGGTCGCCGGCGCGGTGTGGACGTGGCGAAACTGGCGCAAGACGTGGCTGCTGATCGCGCTGGCGGTGGCGTATGCCGCCAGCGTCGCCGCGTTTTATGTGTTCGCCCGCTACCGGCTGCCGCTGTTTCCCATCGCCATCACCTTCGCCGCCGCGGCGCTCATCGAGTTGCCGGGAAGGTTACGCAAGCCGTTGGCAAAAACGACCTTGGCAGGCCTCGTGGCGGCAATCGCGACGGCTGTTTTCGTCAACTGGCCCGCGGACCGGCACAAAATCGACGGAGCGGTCACTTGGCAAAACATCGGCCAATGGCTGGTCGGCCAGGATCAACACGAACGCGCCCTCGTCTGCTTCGACAAGGTGCTGGCGCTGGCGCCGGAATCGCAGGAAGCCCATTCCGGCAAGGGACTCGCTCTCGGCCATCTCGGACGCTTTGACGAAGCCATCCCGCATCTAGAAACCGTGGTGCGGCAAAACCCGGCCTTCCCCGGCGCCCGGATGCACCTCGGCAACGCGCTCTTCGGAAAAGGCTTGGCCACCGAAGCCCTGCCGCATCTGGAGGCGGCTTTGAACCTGAAACCGGACTCAGCCGAGGCGCATTACAACCTCGGCAACGCACTCCTTCAATTCGGCAGGCTGGACGAAGCATCCAACCGCTTCAAGAAAGCCATCGAACTCGACCCTGATCTGGCCGACGCTTATAACAACCTCGGCGCGCTGCTCCTAAGCCGGAACGACGCCGAAGGCGCGCTGCCCTATCTCCAAAAAGTCAGCGAACTACGTCCGGACAAAGCCGGCTCTCACGCAAACCTCGGCGTTGCTTTGCGGCTCCTGGGTCGCTCGGCAGAGGCAGTCGCGGCCTACGAACGCGCGCTTGCCATCGATCCCAACCAAACGGCGGCCCAAGCCAACCTCGCCTGGATTCTCGCCACCAGTCCGGATGCCGCGTTGCGCAACGGCGAGCGCGCCGTCGAACTCGCCTCCCAAGCGGCGGCAAGCACCAGCAACGGCAACCCCGTAGTGCAGCGCACGCTGGCCGCTGCTTTGGCCGAATCAGGACGCTTCGCCGAAGCGGAAACCGCCATGCTCCAAGCGCTACGCCTCGTCGAATCCCAAGGCGATGCCAATGCCGCCGCGGTTTTCAAGCGCGAGCTGGGGCTGATCCGCTCACGGCAGCCGGTGAGGGAATGACGTTTGTTCGTCTGCCCGTGTTCCGTTTTCCGTTTTCCGTTTGACTTCCACGCGCCAGTCACCGCCCACCGTTTGACTGAACACTGAACACTGAACACTGAACACTGAACACTGAACACTGAACACTGAACACTGAA
>CAZNKC010000003.1:59612-68340 GCA_964573315.1 uncultured Verrucomicrobiaceae bacterium
CACTGACAAACCCTTCCGAATCAAATCTCGAATCCATCCGGCTCCTGCTCGCCATCGAGGGAGCGCAGGATCATGCCGGCGGCCACGGTGTTGTTGGTCTGCTCGTCCACCAGCACGAAACTGCCGGTGATGCGGTTGGTGGCGTAGGGATCGCAGAAAATGGGCGTGGCCAGCCGCAGGCGGACGCAGCCGATGTCATTCATCGCAAACTCCGTCTGATCCTGGACCTTGCGCAGCGTGGTGATGTCCACTTTATAAACCACCTCCTGCACCACCGCGCGCACTTCCCGCGTGGTGTGGCGCAGGTAGAAGCGGCCGCGCGTTTTCATCTTCTTCTCGGAAAACCAGCAGATCATCGCGTCGAGGTTTTGCGTCACCAGCGGCGGATGATCCGGCTTGGCCAGGAGGTCGCCCCGGCTGATGTCGATCTCGTCGGCCAATTCGATGGAGTAAGACAGCGCCGGCTCCGTCTCCTGGCGGTCGCCGTCAAAACTGTGGATGCCGGTGATGGTCGAGGTCAGCCCGGCGGGATACGCCGTCACCTCGTCCCCGACACGGAAAACGCCGCTGGCCACGCGGCCGGCATAGCCGCGGTAATCGTGATAGTCATCGGACATGGGCCGGATCACCCACTGCACGGGATAACGCGCCTCGTCATGCGCCTCGCCCAAATGCACCTGCACTGTCTCCAGATGCTGCAACAGCGTGGGACCGGCGTACCACGTCATGCGCTCCGAAAGCTCCACCACATTGTCGCCGTTGAGCGCGCTCATCGGGATGGCGGTGATCGACACCGGATTCTCCAGCCCTTCCGCGAACTTCAAAAACTCGCTCTTGATGCCATCGAAAATGGACTGGTCATAGTCCACCAAATCCATCTTGTTCACCGCCAGTACGATCTGCTGGATGCGCAGCAGGCCGGCCAGGAAAGCGTGACGCCGCGTCTGCTCCACCACACCCTGGCGGGCATCGACCAGAATAATCGCCAAGTCCGCCGTGGAAGCGCCCGTCACCATGTTACGCGTGTACTGCACATGCCCCGGCGTGTCGGCGATGATGAACTTGCGCTTCGGCGTGGCGAAGTAGCGGTAGGCCACGTCGATCGTGATCCCCTGCTCCCGCTCCGCGCGCAGGCCGTCGGTCAGCAGCGCCAGATTGACATGCTCATCCCCGCGCCGCTTCGACGATTCCTCCACCGCCTCAAGCTGGTCTTCAAAGATGGATTTGGAGTCGTAAAGCAGGCGGCCAATCAGCGTGCTTTTGCCGTCATCGACGCTGCCTGCGGTGGTGAAACGAAGGAGGGAGGATTCCTCGGGATTGAGAGTGGCGGTGTCTTGCATAGAATTATCCTATTCGGCGCTCCCAGTAGCCGGGGCGGCGTTTGTCGTGGGCAACAGCATACACTTTGACACGGTCTGGAAGGACACGAAAAATCAAACTGTACGGATAGCGTTTGAAATGAGCTTTGCGAATGTTATCCGCAATCAATCGGAATCTCTCTGGATGAGCGATAATACGTTCAAGCGTGTGTTCCATCGACGTGACGAAGCCCTCGGCTGCCTGATCACTGCGTTTCCGATACCAACGAAACCCATCATGAAAGTCGCGTTGCGCGCCCTGCGAATAGACCACCCTCATGCCAGATCATTCAAGCTTTCCCGCGCTTTGCGTATCATTTCCCCGGCATCAGTCCAGGTGGTCAATCCCGCCTCGTCCTCCGCAACTCGGCGTTGAATTTCCTCCATCCATTCCTGGGAAAGAGGCGGGTCGCCGTCTTCGGCTTCCATTGATTCGTCCTCGTCATTCCACGCCTCCTCGGTGAAGCGATCAAAGAAATCGCGGCGTTGTTGCGGCGAGAGCAGTTTGGCGGCTTCCAGAAGCACGTCCACGGCGCTGGGCGCAGCGGCAGAAATTTCGGCAACAGGATTAGTCATGGCTTGGATCATGCTTGAGCGTTTGCAATAATGAAAGGAGTTTGGAACTAAAAGTCGGAGGCATCGCTTTATTCATCCGACATTTCGTCTCCAGGCAACGGCTCCGCATTCAGGGAGCGGATTTCATCGAAGGCGGCCGCAATTTTCTCCCGCGTCAAGGACGAAGCGGCTTCGGCTTTGGCAGCCTTCAGTGCCTCTATCGCCTCCATTTCCAACAGTTCCGTCGAGGTGACGGCAGCCGCGAATTGCTCCGCGGATGTGCCGCGCAGCCGGGCAACCTCGGTCAGTTTGTCGAAAACATCGTCTTCAAGCTGAATGGTCAGGGTATTCATGGCAGGCCTCCTATGATTTGAATGAATTCTCCAGGCGTGACGGCGGTGATCCCGAAATCACGCGCGGCGCGAAAGTCTTTGAGATTGTGCGTCACAATATAGTCGGCTTGGCCCGCAACCGCCACCTCCAAAACATGAGCGTCGCCAGGGTCCGGCAACTGCACGCGCCAGCGATAATAGACCCTCTGCAATTTGGCGTGAACAAGCACCCAATTGCAGATCGTGCCGCGTGTCGCCTCGGAGATGCTCTGTGGTATGACAGTCGCTCTTTTCACAATATCCTGGTATTCCGTCCACAGCGTGACGGATAAAACAGGCGTGAACTTTGGCGTAGGCATCGCCTGAATCAACGCAAAGGAAGCTCCTTTGGAAGAACAGAGGGCGCTGACGATGACATTGGTATCCAAAACGATGAACATGAGGCCGCCTCAAAAATATCCTTCCTTCTTCCGATCCTCCATCGCCGTTTCGGAGCGCTTGTCATCCGCGCGCGTCCCCCGCTCCGTCTGGCGCGCGGCGGCGACTTCGGCGACGATCTCATCCAGCGTGGCGGCGGTCGAACGCACGGCGCCGGTGCAGGTGGCGTCGCCGACGGTGCGGAAGCGGATGGTCATCTCTTGAATACGCGGTTTTTCCTCGTCCAGCAGGTTCACGAAACCGGTCTCGGCGTCGAGAAGCTGGCCGTGGCGCTCGAGGATCCGGCGCTGATGCGAAAAGTAGAGGCTGGGCAGCGGGATGCTTTCCTGGCGGATGTACTGCCACACATCCATCTCCGTCCAGTTCGACAGGGGGAACACGCGGAAGTGCTCGCCGAAGTGCTTGCGGCCGTTGAAGATGTTCCAAAGCTCGGGGCGCTGGTTCTTCGGATCCCACTGGCCGAACTCGTCGCGGTGCGAGAAGAAGCGCTCTTTGGCCCGCGCCTTTTCCTCGTCGCGCCGCCCGCCGCCGAGGCAGGCGTCGAATTGGTGTTCCTCGATGGTGTCGAGCAGGGTCACGGTTTGCAGTTTGTTGCGGCTGGCGCTCGGCCCCTTTTCCTCGGTCACGCGGCCTTCGTCGATGCTCTTTTGCACGGAGCCGACGACGAGGTTTGCCCGCACTTCCTGCACGAAGCGGTCGCGATACTCCATCGCCTCCGGGAAGTTGTGGCCGGTGTCGATGTGCAGCAGCGGGAACGGGATGCGCGCGGGATGGAAGGCCTTGCGCGCCAGCCAGGCCATCACGATGGAGTCCTTGCCGCCGGAGAACAGCAGCGCGGGTTTTTGAAACTGGGCGGCGGTCTCGCGAAGCACGTAGATGGCTTCGCTTTCGAGAAATTGCAGGTGGGTCAGGGCCATGATTGGCGCGGAAGAGGGTGAGTTATTTTTGCGTGTCGGTGGTCAGCGCGGCGTGCAGACCGCACTCGTGTTTTTCGTCGCCTTTGGCCGGGTCGTAATAGGTGTTCTCATTCGGGAGTTGATGCTCGGCGAGGTAAGCCTCCAGTTCGGCGCGCGTCCAGTCGAGAATCGGGTTGACCTTGAGCGTCTGGAATTTGTCGTCCCACTGTACGGTCTTGAGCGTGGCGGCACGCTGCGGATTCTGCTCGCGGCGCAGGGCGGTGATCCACACCGCCGGAGCCAACTCCTTCATGCCGCGCTCGAACGGCTCCAGCTTCATGATGCGGCTGAAGGACTCGACGCGCTCCACCTCGTCGGGAGTCGGCAGCAGACCGCCGTTCAACGCTTTCCAGTGCTCCGCTGTCATCTTCGGCACGTAGGGATGAACGGTGACGTTGAGCTTCTGCAAGGATGCCTCGGCAAAGCGGTAGGTCTCCGGCAGATTCGCGCCGTGATCCACCCACAGCACATCGACTCCAGGCTGGACTTGCGCCGCCAGATGCAAAATCACCGCCTCGTAGGGACGGAAATTGGTGGTCACCACGACACGCCCCAAGTCCTGGAGCAAGATCGCGCGAATCACCTCGCCGGGCGTTTTCCCGGCGAGCTTTTCATTCAGACTTTCAGCCAATTCAAGGATCATGGGGCGACCATTCACCCGATTCTTGATATGTAAAGTAGGAAATTTGGTTTGAGGCGGGTTTTTTGGACAGAATGGGCGGGACTGACAGGAGTTGGAGGATGCTGCCTCATCACCGCGTCCTTTACCGGTTCGCAGTCACCAGCGGCGTGCCCCACAAATGGAGCGCACGCGTCCCGCGTGCTGCGCGTTGGCGTCCTCGCCGACGCGCTGCGGCGGCAGCCGTACACGGTCACCAGCGTCGTCCGCGTGGAATCATTCCCTGCTCACTGAGGAAGTCTCACGACTTCCTCTACGGTGTTGCGCCGTCCGCGGCGGGCTTGGTTTGGCGGGTGGAGCGTACCCTGCGTGCTCGCTGCGCTCAATCTTTTCGGCGAGGACGTCGAAAAGAGCACGCGGGACGCGCGCGCTCCAGTGCGACCGAGCCGGTCGCACCATGCGCCGCGCGCCAACGGCCTACTTCTTCCCCTTCGCCATCGCCGCGCTGAACCAATCGCCGCCGCTGTTGCCGCCTCCTCCTGCGGAAAAACCGCCGCCGCCGCGCCGGTCTCCGCCTTGGCGTTGGCCGCTCTTGAAGCCTCCCGGTTTTTGCCCGCCGCCGCCGCTTGCGGGCGAGCGCCGCTCGAAATCCGGTTTCGACTTCATGCTCAGCGCGATCCGTTTCCGCGCCAAGTCCACCTCGATGACCGTCACCTCCACCTTCTGCTGCACCTTCACCACCTCGCTGGCGTCCTTGATGAAATGATCCGCGAGCTGGCTCACATGCACCAGCCCGTCCTGATGCACGCCGATATCGACGAACGCGCCGAACGCGGTCACGTTGGTCACGATGCCCGGCAGCTTCATGCCCGGCTGGAGGTCTTCCGGTTTCCCCACGCCCTCGGCGAATTGGAACACCTCGAACTGCTTGCGCGGATCGCGCCCCGGCTTGGCCAGCTCGTTGAGGATGTCTTGCAGGGTCGGCAGACCGACGTCTTCGCTGACGTATTTTTTCAAATCGATCTTCTGCCGCAACTCCGCGCGCTGCATCAGATCGGCCACCGTGCAACCCAAGTCAGCCGCCATTTTTTCCACCAACTCATAACGCTCCGGGTGGACGCCGCTGCGATCCAGCGGATGCGCGGCGTCGCGGATGCGCAAAAAGCCCGCGGCCTGCTCAAACGCCTTCTCGCCCAGCCGCGTCACCTTGAGCAATTCCTTGCGGCTCTTGAACGCGCCGTGCTCGTCGCGATAAGCCACGATGTTCGCCGCCAGTCCGCTGTTCAAGCCGGACACATAGGCCAGCAGTTGCTTGCTCGCCGTGTTCAGTTCCACGCCCACGCCGTTCACGCAACGGATCACCATGTCGTCAAGCGACTGCTTGAGCAGGTTTTGATCGACGTCGTGCTGGTACTGCCCCACGCCGATCACCTTCGGGTCCAGCTTCACCAACTCCGCCAGCGGATCCATCAAACGCCGTCCGATGGACACCGCGCCGCGCACGGTCAGGTCATGATTTGGGAACTCCTCGCGCGCCACCTCGGAGGCCGAGTACACCGACGCGCCGCTCTCGCTCACCATGATGACCGGGATGTGCTTCGGCAAACCGATCTTGTTGACGAACATCTCCGTCTCCCGGCTCGCCGTGCCGTTGCCGATCGCCACCGCCTCCACGCCGTAACGCTGCACGAGATTCGTGAGCAGGGTCTTCGCGTGCATCAGGCTGTTGCCCTCGCCCAGCAGGTAAATGACATCGTTGTGCAGCAGCTTGCCCTGCGCGTCGAGCACCACCACCTTGCAGCCGGTGCGGAAGCCGGGGTCGATGCCCAGCACCACCTTCTGTCCCAGCGGCGCGGCCAGCATCAGCTCGCGCAGGTTTTCCGCGAACACCCGCACCGCTTCCGCATCCGCTTTTTTCTTCGACTCCAGCCGCGCCTCGGTCTCCATGCTGGCGCTCAGCAGCCGCTTGTAACTGTCCTGTACCGCCAGCCGCATCTGCTCCGCGCAGGCGCCCTGGCCGGTGACGAACTGCCGCTCAAGCTGCCGCAGCGCCGCCTCCTCCGGCGGCTGGATGCGCATGATGAGAAAGCCTTCCTTCTCCCCGCGCCGGATCGCCAGCAAGCGGTGCGACGGGATGCTTTTCAGCGGCTCCGTCCACTCGAAGTAATCGCGGAATTTCTGCGCCTCCGCGTCGTTATCCTTGCCCATCATCACCTTCGACACCACCACGCCCTGCTCGGCGAAAAGCTGCCGCAACCCCTGCCGCGCCAGCGCGTCATCACTGACCTGCTCCGCCAAAATATCCCGCGCCCCCGCCAACGCCGCCTCGGCGTCCGGCACCTCCTTTTCCGCATCCACAAACTTCGCCGCCTCGGCAAACGGGTCCGCCGCGCGATCCTCATGATGCTCCTGCAAAAACACCGCCAGCGGCTCCAGTCCGCGCTCCTTCGCGATGGTGGCGCGCGTGCGCCGCTTCGGACGGAACGGCGCGAACAAATCCTCCAGCACCGTCATCGTCATCGCCTTGCCGATCTTGCCCTTCAAATCATCCGTCAGAAGATTGCGCTCCTCCAGCGATTTCAAAATGGAAACGCGCCGGTCGTCCAGCGCCACAAGCTGCTCCAGGCGGTCGCGGATTTGCGTGATCGCCACCTCGTCCAGCTCGCCCGTCGCCTCCTTGCGATAGCGCGCGATGAACGGCACCGTCGCGCCATCGGCGATCAGTTTGGCCGTGGCTCCGACCTGGATCGGGCGGACTTTGAGTTCAGAGGCGATGCGTTCGACATGGGCGACATTGATGTTGAGTTCGTTGGACACGGTTGGAAGAAAAATTTCAGGTTGGAGCCTGTCGAATAGCGTGCCCATGCCACGCCACAACCCCGAACCGCGCCCGCCCGAAAACTTTTCTTTGGGTCCGCGCTTGACGAGCGCCACTTTGGTCGCTGTAAGGCGGACGTGTCGTCCGCCTCGTCAAGCGGGCTTGCAGCCCGCTCCCTCTTGCGGATTTGAATTCAGGCAATGGACAATACCACTCGATGCCACGCTGAGATGGCGGGCTGGGAAGCCCGCCGGACAGGGCGGACGACACGTCCGCCTTACTTCTGCAAAAACACGAACACACCCTTCTTGTTCGCCACCACCACATCGGTCTTGCCATCCTTGTTGACATCGCCGGGCGTCACCTGGGTGCCGACGCCGGAATTGTCGTCGATGCGGTGCGGGATGAACTCGTCGCCGCCTTGTCCGTCGCGTTTGAGTTGGAACCAGTAGAGCACGGGCGGCGCGTTGGGTTCGTCGTCTTTCAACGGCCCATGCGCCCAGCGGCGCTTGCCGGTGACGAAGTCGGTGAGACCGTCGCCGTCGATGTCAGCGGTGGCGAGGGCGTGGATTTGGGAGAACTTGACGCCGTGCGGATTTTCCTCCGGCGTGCTGCCGAGAATCCGGTGGCGGACGAAACTGCCGTCCTCTTTTTGCTCCGACCAACTGAGGCCAAAGCCATGCCCGTCGTGGCTGGTGACAACGTCGTTGCGGCCATCGCCGTTGACATCGAAGACCAGCATCTGCCCGCCGCCACGCGCGTCCGGCGGCACGAAATCCACCTTGTGTTCCTTCCACAACGGATCGCCGCTGGTGTCGGCAGGCTGCTCGAACCAGGCATCCTTCACTAGAAGGTCGGGCCGGCCATCGCCGTTCACGTCACCGAACCCGTAGCCGTGGGTGTAGCGGAAGTACTTCTGGCTGTTCTCCTCCGTCACCGGCGTTGCAGGCCGGAAACGGGCCTTGTTCGCCGGATTGCTCCAGTCGATCTCGGCGTAACCGACGCGGCCGCCGATCTTTTGCTGGGGATCGTCGCTGGTCTGACAGATCAGTTCAGGCCGGCCATCGCCGTTCATGTCGCCCAGAGCAGGAGATTCGTTGTCGGCGATGTCGAGGAAGACGTGCCGGGTCCAGTGGCCGGGTTTGTTTTGCGGATTCTCAAACCAAGCCGCCTCCTTGCCGGGCCAGGAATAAACGAGAATGTCCGCCCAGCCGTCGCCATTGAAATCGTGAGTGTAGGTGAGGAAGTAGTCGGAGTAGCTCTTGCCCGCGTCGTAGGGTTCGGCGGCGGGCTGGGTGTACTCGACACGCTGCTTGAAGTCCGGCCCCAGCCACAGGTACGGCCCGGCACAGATGTCGTTGTGACCGTCCTGGTTGAAATCCGCAAAGTGCGCGCCCTCAGCCACGAACTCCCCGCTGAGTACGAGTTTTTGAAACTCCGGCGCGGCGGAGACAGACAAAGCGGCGGCAAGGAAAAGGAAAACGGGTCGGATCATAGCAGTGCCTGATTCAACAACACTCCCGCCAGCCTTCTTGCAAAGTACCTCTCCCCACAAGGAGCGGCGGTTTGCAACCGCCACCTGGAGGGCGGGATTCTATTCCCATAAGCATTAACTTAAAATTGACCCTTCGGCATTCGTGGTATAGTCTGCT
>CAZNKC010000004.1:0-8307 GCA_964573315.1 uncultured Verrucomicrobiaceae bacterium
CATTTTTCTAAAAAGTACAGCACTAATATGACATTCTTTTTGAGAACCGGTCTAGTCCCTCACTCGTGAAAAGTGAACACGTTTGCGGCGATTTTTGAGGGCAGGAAAATCTATGGCAGGAAAAAATTTTGAAATCTTCTTGCCATAGATTTTCCTACCCCTTTGACTTCCGGCTTCGCCGGGTTGCGGTTATTCGGACAGGCGCTCAAAGACGCCCTTCCAGAACCCCCACCGCGTTGCGCAGCAGCGCCAGCCCCAGTTCCTGGCTTTTCTCCGGGTGGAACTGCACGGCCATGAGATTTTTCCGCGCCATGCCGGCGGCGAAGCGCACGCCGTAATCCGTCGTGCAAAGCGCCTCGGACGCGTCTTCCAATTCGGGATAATAGGAATGCACGAAGTACAAGTGCGCCGGGTCCGGCAGCCCACGCCACCATTCCGCGTGCGCCTGCGACCATTGCACGCGGTTCCAGCCCATGTGGGGGATTTTCAAACCGTCCGCCGCCGCGAACCGCCGCACCGTGCCGCCCGCCACCGCCAGACCCTCGACGCCCGGCGATTCCTCGCTGGACTCGAACAAGAGTTGGTAACCCAGGCAGATGCCCAGATAGGGGCGCTCCGCGGCCAGCCAATCTTTGAGCGGCTGCCACAGGCCGCGCTCCTTCAGAATCCTGACGCTGTCCCCGAAAGCCCCCTGGCCGGGAAACACCAGCAGATCGATCCGCTCGAATCCCTCCGGCTCCACCACCAACTCCGCCCGGCGACCCAGCGCGGCAAAGGCGTTCACCACGCTGCGCAGGTTGCCCGCGCCGTAGTCCAGCACGCCAAGCCGCGCGCCGCCGTCGCCGTTGTTTTTTTCTTCCGGCATCTTCAGAGCACCTCCTTGGTGCTGGGGATCCCGGTCACGCGCGGGTCGAGCCGCGTCGCCATGTCGAGCGCGCGCGCCAGCCCTTTGAAGATAGCCTCGGCCATGTGGTGGGCGTCACGCCCGCGCAGAATATCGACGTGCAGGTTCGCCAGCAGCGCCCCGGCAAAGGCGCGCAGGAACTCCTCCACGAGCTGGTAGCTGAAGCGTCCGCCGATGGCCTCCACCCGCTCCGGCGCCTCGTACACGAGCAGCGCGCGCCCGCTCAAGTCCAGCGCCACGCGCGCCAGCGTCTCATCCATCGGCAGCAGGCACCAGCCGTAGCGGGTGATGCCGGCTTTCGTTCCGAGCGCCTCGCGGAAGGCTTGGCCGAGCACGATGCCGGTGTCTTCCACCGTGTGGTGGTAGTCCACCTCGATGTCGCCCTTGGCCCGCACCGTCAGGTCAAAAAGCCCGTGCTTGGCGAACAGCGTCAGCATGTGGTCGAAGAACGGGACGCCCGTATCGATGGACGAGACGCCCGTCCCGTCCACGACGAGGTCGATGGCGATGTCTGTTTCCGCGGTCTTGCGGTGGAGGCTGGCTGTGCGGGATTCCGGCATCCCCAAATAAAACCGCTCTCTCACACTTCGGCAAACGGCTTCTTGGGTTCGTCCTCAAGAATGATCGCCGCCTCCGGCCGCTGGCCCGGCACCTCCACCTCCTCCAGCGGCACCTCGCAGACCACCAGATTCCAGGGATCATCGGCGCGGCCGGCCTTGTAATGGATCTGCGCGCCGAGGATGTCCAGGCGCTGCCGGATCATGTGCAGGCCCATGCCCGTTTTGTCCGGCCCGGAATGCACGCCCTGGAAGGGCGTGCCATTGCTCCGCACCTGAAGCTGCAATATGTCGTCCTCCCGCCAGAACAAAATCTCAACCTGGGTGGCTTGGCCATGCTTGACCGCGTTGACCGCCAGCTCCTGCGCGATGCGGTAGAGGTGCGTGGCCGCCTCCGTGCGCAGCGGCGGCAGGCGCGGGTCCAGGGCGGTCTCGCAGCGCACGCCGAACGACCGGCTCAAAAAAATCGCCAGTTGATCGAGCGCCTCATCCAATCCGCCGCCGCCTTCCAGCACCGGCGCCAGCCCGCGCGCCAGCCCGCGGGCGAACTGGGTCGTCTCCGTGATTTCCTCGGCGATCCGGGCCAACTGCCCCGCCTGCGGCGGCTCGTCACGTTTGATCGCCGCCACCGCCGAGTTGCATTTGAAAAGCACGCCGACCAAGCGCTGGCAGAGGTCGTCGTGCAGATCCCAGCCGATCCGCCGCCGCTCCTGCTCTGCCGCCTCGGCCAGCCGGCGGTTCACCGCGTGATCCTCCGTCACATCCATCACCAAGCCCGCGATGCTGATGACGCCGCCCGCCTTGGAGACCACCGCGAAGCTCCGGCACAGAATCCGTTTCGCGCCGTCCGGCGTGTTCAGTTTCAGCCGCAAATCCGGCACTTGGCGCCCCGCCTTCAGATCATGCAATGCCGCCATCACCCGCCGCCGGTCGCCCTTGGACAACACCTTGAACCAATCCAGCCGGTTCTCCTTGAGGCCGGCTATTTTCAGGCCCCACACCCGCTCGTAAGCCGGATTGACGTACCAACTGCCTCCCGCCGTCAGGGATGCCGACCAAAAAACATCGTTCAACTCATCCACCAGCTTCCACAGCGGCTGCTGGCTCTGCCAAAGCTCCTGGCGGATGCGCAGGCTGTTGTAAAAAGCGCGCGACATCAGAGCGAACTCGTCCCGGCCCGGCAGCGGTTCGAGACGCCCCTCACCCAGAGCGGCCACCTCGGTCTGCCGGACCACTTTTTGCACACGCTCGGTGACCAGAGCGTTGAGCGCCACCCAGAGGATCAAACAGGCGCCAAGCAGAAACACCGTGAAACGGATCGTCTCCTCCATCGCCCGGCGTTCCGCCCGGAACACAATGTCCTCCTTGTCGTAGGACAGCACCACCACGCCCCGGTCCTGCATCTCCCGGCCCATCAGGAAAGGCGCCACCACGATGATGAACGTGGCCGTTTCTTCCAGGATCGAACTCATCGTCTCCCGCGCCCGGTCTGCCACGCCGACAGCTTCTTTGAGCGGCGAGTCCTCCATTTTGCCGCCCAGCCAATCCCGCGCCGTGACGTGCAACAACACGTTGCCGGGATCAGCCACTGCGCCGAACCGAGCTTCCCTGCCCGCCGCGCTGTAGCTCAACTCCAGATCCAGAGTGCTCGGCAGATTCCGTCTGAACACATGCTGGGCCACGCCGGCCAGCCGCGTACAGGCCATCATCGCGCCCTCTCTGCGTGCTTGGAGCTGCCTCTCGATGTCACGCTGCCGCTGCTGCATGACCCCGAAGACGATCACCAGCGCGCCAAAAAGCAGCACCAAGGCCGACAGCCGGAATTGCAAGGAATGGAAAAAAGGCATGGTCTCAAGGCTCCAGAATCGTAACGTCCCATTTCGGTTCTGCCAGCAGATTGCCGCTGAGCAAGCCCGCCTCGGTCATGTCATGCATCTTGCTTTTCATGATCTCTCCCAGCCTGTCTCCCGCCAGCCAGGCGGTCATCTCCTCACGGCTTGGGAAGCGGCAGCGCTCCAAGCAGCGCTCGACCCTTTCGGAGTCAAGCTCCATCCGCCGCTCCATATAATTCGAAAATTCGGCATCCGCCGCGCGCATCCGGGGCTGCTCCCGGAGAAACCTCTGGGCCAGGGTTTTCAGCACTTCCTTTTTCGCTTCCCAAACCGTCTCGCGCACCGCCAGCACGCGCAGGATGGGATCCTCCAATTCCGTGCTGTCAAACAACCGCCGCGCTTCCCGGGGACTGATCCGGCTCGCATCCGGCTCCGTCACCACCATCGCGTCCACCGCCCCCTCGCGCAGAGCGGACGGCACCTCCCGCTCGGTCAGCGGAATCAGTTCCACGTCCGTCAGTGTCAGACCCGCCTTCTCCAGCACCTTGAGCAGCAGGTAGTGGCCGCACGAGCGCACCTCCACCCCGACCCGCGCCCCCTTCAGCATTTCCACCCCGGTCACATGCGGCGGCGCCAGCAGCACATCCGCTCCCACCGACTCCTCCAGGATGAAAGCCACCCGCACCGGATGCCCGGCATCGTTCATCTGCAACGCCTCGTCCAGCGACAGCACCGCCGCATCCACCACTTGGTTTTCCAGAGCGCGGGAGATCGCCGTCGCCCCCTCCATCTCGATCAGCCTCAACTCGCTCGGCGGCAGCGGCTGGCCCTGCGTCAAGGCAAACACCAGCGCCTCCGATCCCAGCCGCGTCCCCACCGCCAGCTTCAGCGGATTCGGTCCGCCCAAGCCGTCCCAAAAGAGGGCAAACGCAAAACAACCCGCTGCAGCCAGCAAAACCAGCCCTTTTCGGAAAAGATGCACCGCCATCATGACAGTCTATTGTCTCCAAAACCGCCGCCATGCCAATCATAAATAAGAGGGGATTAGCGTAGCGCCTTTAAGCCTGAAAAACAGAGTCGAGAGTTGAGAGGCTGAACTTCAGGAAAAAAACATCTGCGGGCCTCCCTGAATCTGTGGGAGAAATATCCAAATAATCCACGCCTCGCTCATCTCGCCTCCACACCCGGCTCATCAAGCTCAAACACAAACGGCAGCCCCTGTTCCCGCATCAGCGCCCGCTCCACCGCCAGATGGCGCTCCGCCATCGCCTCGAAACCGCCCGTCTCCCGCAGCCTCCGCAGCGCCCCGTTCACCCCCTCCAGCAGCGGCGGCGGCGCGTCCCGGCGCGCACCCACCGCCCAGGACTCCTCCCGCAGCGGCGCCAGCAGCGCCCGCGTACGGCCCGGATGCTGCGCGTGGTAGTTCATGATCGAAACCTGATCGTACACCCAGGCATCCACCGATCCATTCACCACCTCCAGCACGCAGGCCGCGTCCGAATCCAAACGCACCAGCGCGGCCCCCGGCAAATGCTCGCCGCACCAAGCCTCTCCCGTGGTGCCGATGCGCACCGCCACGCGCCGACCCGCCTGCTTCAGGTCTTCCACCGCCCGCACCGGCGACTCCTTGGCCACCAGCACCGACAACCCCGTCTTCACGTAAGGATCCGAAAAAGCCACCGACCGCCGCCGCTCATCCGTCGCCGTCATCGAGGAAATGATCAGATCGATGGCCCCCGTCTTCAAAGCCGTGATCAGCCCGTCGAAAGCGATGTTGCGAAACTCCACCTCCCGCCCCAGCTCGCGTCCGATCTCCCGCCCGATATCGACGCTCACCCCGCTGATGCGCCCCGCGTCGTCCACGAACTCGAAAGGCCGGTAAGTCGCGTCCATGCCGACAACCAGCGGACGGCCCGCAGCATCCGGCTTCCCGCACCCGGCCATCAACAACAGCGCCAGCGCGCATCCCATCCAAGACAGCATCTTCATAAACATGGATTCGATCACCGATCCGAAGCTACCCGCCCCGCCCCTCATTTCAACCCCAGCCGCCGCCAAACCGAACGCGACTCCGTTTTCGCCTCCGTCCCCCGTTCCAAGCGGCTCGCCAGCTCCCCCTTCACATCCGTCGAAAACCGCCAGCGCACCCCTAGCTGTCCCCCACCGCCACCGCAGCGTCCACGCAAAATCAAGCGCCCCTGCCCGTCGAGCAGCAGCCACACCCCGCCGTCCTCGCGCCCCAGCCGCACCGCCCGGCCCGCGCTGCGCGTCTCCACATCCACCCTCCGGCGAGCGCCGTCATCCCCCTCGCAAAAAACCTCAACGCCGGACACCAGCACGCTTCTTCCCAGCGGTTGCAGCGTCATCTCAAAGCCATCCTCCACCCCCTCGTCAAAGACCACCTCGCAGCCACCGCCGCCCAAAGTACCACGCCTCTCCGAGGCGTCTCCCTCAAAAGTACCACGCCTCTCCGAGGCGTCCCCCCGCAATTCCACCCGCACCCGCAGCCCCGGCGCGCACGCCGCCGCCAAATCAGCAATCCCCTTCTCCCCAAGCCGTACCGGCTCCCTCGCCGCCACCTCCCGCATCAACTCCAACAACCGCGCCCCCACCACCTCCGGCGCGCACAGCCGCCGCGCCAAAGCCGCCCCCTCCTCCCGCCTCGCCGCCCCCGCGACCCCCGCCAGCTCGACCGCCTTTTCCGCCATCGCCCGCGCATCCCCATAACCCACCACCACCGCCCCGCCTGCCGCCGCGAACTCCTCCACCCCGCCGCTGCCGCGAAACCCGATCACCGGCAGCCCCAGCGCCGCCGCCTCCACCATCGCCAGCGGATACGGATCCTCGCGCGAAGTCAGGCAAAACACATCCGCCTGCGCCAGCACCGCGAACGGATTCGCCAGCGACCCCGTAAACGTCACCCGCCCCTCCAGATTCAGCACCCGCACATCGTGCCGCAACCGGTCCGCCTCCGCCGAGGCATCCAGATCACCGATCCACACCCCGTGCCATTCCTCCCCCCGCTCCGCCAGATGAGCCAGCGCGCGCAGGAAAAAATCCACCCCCTTCCTCCAGCCCACCGTGCCCATGCCGCAGAGCAGCTTCCGCCCCGCCGCGCGCAACTCCACCGCCGCGCTTTCCCCCGCCAGCCGCAGCGCCCGCTCCACGTCCACGCACTCCGGCGCCACCACGATCCTCTCCCCCGCCACCCCCGCGCAACGCTGCAGCGACTCCCGCACCGCCTCCGAGCACGCTACAAACCGCGCCGCCGACCGCGCCAGCCTCTCCAAATTCCCCGCCCCCGTCAGCCCCAGCTCGAAATCCATCTCATGCGCATGACAAATCACCGGCACACCCGCCTCATGCAGCAGCGCCGCGTGCGCGCCCAGCGTCGCCGTGTTCAGATAAGCCAAATGCACGCCCCCCTCGCGCAAAGCCACCGCCAGCGCCCCCGCATCCTCCCCCACCGCCACCGGCCCCAGCTCCGCGTGCGCCTCCGCCAGCGGCCCGCCGTGACGCAGCCACACCAGCGGCTCCACGCCCCCCTGCCGCTTCCACCACGTCATCAAACTCAAAAAACCCACCGGCGCCCCCGTGCGCGTCGCCTCATGCCCCACGAACAAAACCTTCAGCGGGGGGAGTTGAGAGTTGGGAGTTGAGAGTTGAGAGTTGATAGGCTGGGAGAGTTGAAGGCTGGAAATGAGCGGCTTGTGCCGCCAGGGGGATCACCCTTCGGGTGAATGGAACTTTCGGCGCAAGCCGCTTATTTTGACTCTCAACCATCAACTCTCAACCATCAACTCTCCTCTCTATTCCCGGAACCCAAACACATTCAAACGCATGTCCATGCCCAAGCTGGAGCCTTTTTCCACAAAAGGCCTCCACGTCAGCGTGTCGGACACCGTCACCGACACCCGGAATCCCGCCACCTTCAGGATGCCCAGCAGCTCATCCAAATCCTGCGGCTGTCCTTCGAACGAATGATACTCCACAAAAATCCGCCGCACCTGCCCCAGCGACTCCCGGCACTCCCGCAGCACCGGCCCCTCCGCCCCTTCGATGTCGAGCTTCAACAAATCCACCGGCTCATCCAGATAAGGCGACAACCGCGCCGCCTTCACCTCCAGATTCCCACCCGCGTCCGCGCGCCCCGCATCGCTGCCCTCCGCCGCAAAAGACAGCGCCCCATCCTCCCCCCACAACGCCGCCTCCACCACCTCCACGTCGCCCGCCCCCGCCGCCTCCAGGTTCGCGCGCAGGAAACCCGCCACCTTCGGATCCGCCTCGAAACACGTCACCCGCGCCCGCGGATGCCGCTTTTTGAAAAACAACGCCGCCAGCCCGATGTTCGCGCCGCCGTCGATGATGCGCGGAGCCTCCGCCGCCGGAATCTCGTACATCCGCTTCACAAAAATCTCCTGCCAAGCGCTCGCCGCCGAAGGCCCGTCGGGGAAACGCACCCGCGTCCCCTCCACTTCGAACACCCCCGGCTGATGACGCGGCAACCGCTTCAGCAGATGCACGGGCAGCGCCTGCTCCTCCCCCGCCGCCGCCAGCAAAGCCGCCTCCGCCGGTTCCAAAATCCGCGCCAGCCGCGCCTCCATCCCCGCCAGCGCCGACTGCATCTCCCGCCGTGCCGCCCCCGGCTTGCCCACCGCGGCCAAAGCCCGCATCCGGCGCTCCGGCTCATCGCCATCCCAGCCATCGAGCCATTGCAACGCCTGTTTAGCCCGCCCCCGCCGCAACAGACCATCCACCCGCCGCCGCAGCCGCCACTCCCGCCAAGCCCGCAGCCAGGAAGAAGCCTCCCCGGCGTTTTCGGAACGAGCGTGAGCGGACGATGACATGGCAGTGATGGACGCGCTCCCTTGCGGCACGGCGCCCCCAGCATTTCACCACCCCACCCCCCACCTCAAGCCCCAATTTCGCCCTCCACTGCCGAAAAAATCCGCACAAGCCCCTTCCACGAACATGAACAGCCAAAATGAAAAAAGAAGCCATTACAAAACCTCTG
>CAZNKC010000004.1:8407-65295 GCA_964573315.1 uncultured Verrucomicrobiaceae bacterium
AGGAGGGATCAGAGGAAACAGAGGCAGGGGAAGGTTTTGCAATCGCCCGCTCCCCTCTGTTTCTGGCCTTCCACGAACATGAACAGCCAAAATGAAAAAAGAAGCCATTACAAAACCTCTGCTTCCTCCGCGCCCTCCTGTAATAAATCCCTGTTTCATCACAGGAGGGATCAGAGGAAACAGAGGCAGGGGAAGGTTTTGCAATCGCCCGCTCCCCGCATGAATGAACACTCCCGCCTCCCCCTGTTTCTGAGCTTGATGTCAGCGCCATTTCCGGCGTTGTTTATCTGTCATGCTGGCGTCGTGCCTGCTGTCGTCATGTTTATGATCCCTCTCCCCATGCGAACGCCCGGCTACACGCTGCCGCTGCTGATGGCAGTTGGCGTGCTGCTGACGGCGGGAGCGAATGCTGAAAAAACGGTGGCAGAGGCGAAAAACAACAAAACCGAAAAAGAAGAACCCCCAAAACTGCGCGAAGCCGAAGACAAAGCCCTGCGCGGATTCGTGGAAAAACTGACCCAGGCCAAGCAGCGGCTCTACCTGGAAGACATGGAAAAACTGGCCGCCACCATCGCCGAGGAAATCAGCTTGGACGAGACCGCAACGACGCGGCTCAAAGACGGCATCGAAGCCGCCGTCACCGCGGCGATGGACGGCTGGCAGGACAAAGCCTACGCTTGGCTCGCACCCTTCGCGGGCCGCTCGCCCAACGCCATGCGCGAGATGGCGCGCTGGCCGGTGGAGCAGATCGCGCGCTCGCCGGGCGTGAAGGAAGTGACCGGGCCGGACGAGCAGCCGGTGTGGCGGGATTTTTTGAAGTCGCTGCTCACCCCTGAGCAATGGACGCGCTGGGAGGAAAAGCTGGCCCGCGATGCGCGCGAGCTGGAGCAGCGCGTGGCGGAGTACGTCAAACTCGCCGCCGAAAATCAGCGCCCGCTGCTTGAGACGGAGATCAGCCTGGCCCAGGCGGACATCCTGAACACCCTGGCCCTGCCGGAGGAGCGCGCGCAAAAAGTGACGGCGCTGGCGGACGAAGCGGTGACAGCGGCGCTGGCGGGCTGGGAGGAGGCGGCTTTGAAAGCGCTGGATGAAATGGAGCGCGAGCGCCGGGAGGCGGTGCTTTCCCACGGCGGCGGCATGGGCGTGGTGGAAGGGGAATTTCATCCGCAGGAGCAGGCCTGCTGGACCGAGGGGCTGGCAAAGCTGCTGACGACTGCGGAGCGCGAACGCATCGAGCAGACCCAGGCGGCGCGGCAGGCGCGGCGCGTGGAAGCCTCGCGTCTGGCTCTGCTGCAAATCCTCGACGAACGAACGGCGCTCACCGCAGCCCAGCGGGAGCTGCTGCCGCCGCTGCTGGACGAGGCCGCGGAGAAGCTGGCCACGCAGATGCGGCGCTACTACAATTTGGACCCGAACACCGTGGGCATGCTGCTGCGCGATTGCGACCTGAAACCGCTGCGTGCCGCACTGGAGGACTCCCAGCAGCGCGGGCTGGACGCGCTCTTGTCTCCCAAAACCCATTCCCACCCCGATGCAGCCGCCCTTGAAAAAGCGCAAGAACTGCCGCCGCCCGTCACCGAGGAAGACCTGGAGCGGCTGCTGTCCGAGGATTTGACGCGCCGTTACGACGAAGCGGCGCAAGCGCGCCTGGAGGAGATGCGAACCCATCTGGACGATCTGCGCCGTCATGCGCGGCTGACGCCGGAGCAGGACACGGTGCTGGAACTGGCGGCGCGCGGCGCGGTGCAGGACAGCCTGGGAAACTTTCGCCAGCAGATGAGCGCCTGGCTGCGGCAGTCGATCGCCGGAACGCCCGCCCAAGCCGTGCGACAACGCCTGCTGACGCTCGGAGCCAGCGGTTTCGGCAACGATGTCGCCGCCAAAGACACCGAGTTTTGGACGGCGACGCTGGAGCGCACGCTTGATGTCTTCCAAAAGCAGGAATGGCAGGAGGTGCTGTCCCTGCGCGAGCGCGAGCTGCGCCGGACGCAAGTGCTGCTGGTGGTCAGCGAGCTGGAGCATCAACTGGCGCTGACCGAGGAGCAGGCGGCCTTTTTCGAGCGGCGGCTCGGCGAGATCATCGAGCGCTACGCCGAGGATCTGGACGAATACCGCGGCGCGCGGCGCTGGCACCTGCACGCTTACAGCATGTTGACGCCGGTGGCCGGCATCCCGGAGGTGCAATTGAAGGAACGGCTCACGCCCGCGCAGTTCGAGCTTTGGCGGGAGAAATCGGAAAACCAAGTGCGCCACTACTGGGAGGGCGTGAAGCGGAATCATGAGAACCGCCTGCGGGCGAAAAAAGGAGGCGGCTCATGAAGCGCGCCGCCACGACGACTGGACCGGCGACGGCAAGGCGCGCGCTGCCGGTGCTCGCCTTGGCGCTGGCGCTGGCCTGCCACGCCGCCGCTCAACCGGAAGCCGGGCCGGAAGTGGAATTGATCTGGAAAAGCGGCGAGAAACTGCCGGGCCGCGCGCTCGCAGCGGGGCCGGACACGCTGTCTTTCCAACCCCGGATGCCGGGCGCGCCGGGATTGTTCCCCGAACCCGCGGAGTTGCGCCTGGAGCATCTGCGGGAACTCCACCGCACCGGCGGATCGGGGCCGGAGCGCACGGAGGCCTTCGAGGTGCGGCTGCGGGACGGCGGCAGGCTGCTGGCGGATTTGACGGGCGTGGAAAACGACCGGCTGCTGCTGCGCAGCGCGCTGCTGGGAGAGTTCGCCCTCGACCGCCAAGCGGTGGCCGGACTGGAGCGGGTGCGTGGCCCCGGCGTGGTATTCAGCGCGGGCGGCGCGGACACGCACTGGACGGAGAGCCTGCGGCTGGAGCGCGGCGAGCCGCCATTCCAAGACCCCTTCGCTCCCGCCGCGCTGCAGGCGCCGCGCGTCTGGCGCGTCAACCGCTCCCCCCGATCCGGCCCCCATGCCCCGGACGAGCCGCAGCTTTGGACACGGCAGCCCGGCGGCGGTTTCGCCACCTGGAGCTGGAGCAACACCCTCAGCACGCTTCTGGCCAAGGGCGAGACAGCCGCCCTGCCCGAGAGCCTGCGGCTGGACGCGCGCCTGGGCAGCGACACCGCGCCGCGTTTCAGCCTCAAGCTGGCGCTGCCGGACACGGAGGTGCGCGTGGAAACCTGGGACGACCGCCTGGTGCTGCGGCAGGGCGCGCGTTTTGCCGCGTCGCCGCAGCCATTGGCCAAAAAACCCGCCGAACTCGGCCTCACGATACTGTGGGACCGGCGCACCGGCGAGGCGAGATTGCTCGACGCAGCGGGAACGGCGCTGGCCGTGCTGCCCGCAGAGCCGGAGGACCAAAAAACGGCGCTGCCCAAACCAAGCAGCCGCCGCCCGCCGCCGCCCGAGCGTCCGGCCGGTCCATTGATCGCGCTGGAAAACCTCGGCCATCACTTGGCCTTGCACGCGCTCACCCTCACTCAGTGGGACGGCGCTCTCCCGCGCCCCTCCCCCGCCGTCAACAGTCCCGGCGCGCGGCTGCTGGACGGCCAAACCCTGGCCGGCACCCTGGCCGCCTGCGACGACAGCACGATCACCTTCCAACGCGCGGACGGCGCCACGGAATCCATCCCGCTGGAAAAAATCCTGACGATCCAAATCGGAGCGCGGGTGCCCCCACCCGCAGCCCCCAAAGCACGGGCACCCTCGCCCGTCCCCGGAGCGCGGGTGCCCCCACCCGCAGCCCCCAAAGCACGGGCACCCTCGCCCGCCCCCGGAGCGCGGGTGCCCTCACCCGCAGCCCCCAAAGCACGGTCGCCCTCGCCCGTCCCCGGAGCGCGGGTGCCCTCACCCGCCGGAATAACAGCCCACCTCTCCAGCCCCCAAGGCGAGTTCCTCCGCGGCACCTTCGAAGGCATCTCAAAACAAAACCCAAATACCCCGCCCCTCCACGAAACCACCATCCAACTGCGCCACCCCGCCTTCGCCGCACCGCTGCATCCACGGCTCGCCGCTCTGGAGAGCGTCGTTTGGGAAACCCCCGGCAACACGGATACAAACACCGAAGCGGAAAAACTGACCGACCGCCTGCGGGTGGACACTCAATCCGTGCGCGGCAGGATGATCCCCGCGGGCGATCCGCTGCCTCGCTGGCTCTTCGACGGCGCGTTGAAACCGGTGCCGCTCGGCCCGGACCAGCGCGCCGTCATCGAGCGCGACGAGCGCCATGTCGCTCCCCCGCAAGACGTGGCGGACCTCGTTTTGTTGCAGATGAAAAGCGGGGATCTGGTGGCGGCGCGGCTGCGGGAACTGCGCACCGACGGCGTCCTCTTCGCCGCGCCCGGCGTCATGTCGTTCAGCCTGCCGCCCGCCGAACTGGACGCCGTGCTCTTTCCCGGCAGGCCTTTGCTGACGGAGGGCTTCGCCGATCCCGACTGGCAGTGGCTGGCCGGCGGAGACGAACCGCCGCCCGGCAGTGAGGAAGACGGCGCTGTGGTCTTGCAGCCCGGCCAAGCGCTCGCGCACCCGGCGATGATGGAAGGCGGGTCGCTGGACTTCACGCTGCACGATGAATCCGGACTCGGCATGACCTGCCTGCGGCTGGGCTTGTTTGCGCGTCATGCGGAGGCAGCCGGGGAGCATCTCAAGCTGCTGCTCGCCTTCGTGGGAGACGAGATTTACTGCGGCGACGAAGCCGGCGACGGGCAGATGCGCCGCCAGCGCCAAGTGCCGCGCGAGGAAGGCCCGGCGCGGGTGCAAATCCGCCTGCACGAGCAGCGCCTCCTGGTCCGCGTCAACGACGTCGAAGCCTTGAGCCTGGACGTGACCACCTCGATGCGGCCCGGCAGCGGCCTGATTTTGGAATCCAGCGGCCTCTGGGGCAACCCGCCACAGGCCGTCCGGCTCCGCGAGTTCGCCGCGCGGCCGCGATTGCAACGGCTGCGCGTGCCGCAGGTGGACGAGGAAGCGCGGCGGCAGGCAATGACCATCCCCCGCGCCCGCGCCGGCGAGCCGCCGGGCCATGTCCTGGTGGCCCCCTCCGGCGATCTGCTGCGCGGCACCCTGGAGCATCTCGATGACGATGCCGCCGTGCTGCGCTGGGGACTGGAAACCCTGCGCGTCCCCCGGCAACGCCTCGCCGCCGTGATCCTGCTCGACGAACCCGCGGACGCCGCCGCTGCCACCGACACGGACCCGGCTGCGCAGAAAAAACAACCCGAACCCCGCGCACGCCCCGCCGCACCCGGCGCACCGCACTGGCTGCTGCTGGCCAATGGCGGCCGGCTGGGACTGAAACTGCTGCGCTGGGCCGAGGACGGCGTGACCGGCCTGCATCCCCGTCTGGGCCGCGTGCGGCTGCCCGCGGAATCCGTGCAAGCGCTCTGGACCGGCCAGCCGCCGCCGGTGACCGACGCCATGCGCGCGGTGACGGGCTGGCAGCCGGTTCACGCGCAAGCGCCGGAGATTCCCGACACCCCCGCCGCCGAATCCCCGCTGGTCGGGACCGAAGCCAAGGACTTCACCTTGCCGCTGCTGGATGGCGAGGATTTTCATCTCCACGAACAGCGCGGCAAAGTGGTGGTGCTGGATTTTTGGGCGACATGGTGCGCCCCCTGCATCAAAGCGCTGCCGGAACTGATGGAAGCGCTCAAGGATCTGCCCTCCGATCAAGTACGGCTGATCGGCGTCAACCAAGGCGAGCCGGCGGAGCAAGCGCGGACCTTTTTAACCACCCGCAACTGGCCGCTCACCACCGTGCTCGACACCGATCAAACCGTGGGCCGCCAGTTCGGCGCGGAAAGCATCCCGCACACCGTCGTGATCGCACCGGACGGAAAAATCGCCCTGGTAAAAACCGGCTACACCCCGGAAGCCGCCCGCGAGATCGCAGCCAAAGTGGCGGAGTTGCTGCGCGGGGAATAATGCCCCAAAAATCGTCCTCGTCCTCGTCCTCGTCCTCGTCCTCGAAAGTCCGAAGACAATCGGCAGTAACCGTTAACCCGCGAGCGGCGGAACCCATTCGTCCCATCCTGTTAATCCTGAAAAAATCCTGTCAATCCCGTCCAAACCTGCCCGCTTCACTCAAGGCTCCAGATTTTTTTTCGAGCACGAAAAACTTCACGCCGGCACCAGCGTGTGCAGCGTCACCTCGGGCCGACACAGAAACCGAAACGGTACCCCCAAAGTACCAAGACCGGGATTCACATAGAGATGCACATCACCCACACGGTACTGGCCCAGCACGTATTTGCGGCCGAGATACGGCGTGCAAATCGCCCCGTAAAAAGGCGCTCGGACTTGGCCGCCATGAGTGTGCCCCGCAAGCTGCACGGCGGCGATCTTTCGCGCAGCGAGACGATCCGCCACGTCCGGCTCGTGCTGCAGGATAAGCGCGGGTTCCGCGGGATTCCAATGGCGGAGGGAAGACTTGAGATCGAAACGCCCTGCCCAAACCGAATCCAGCCCGGCAATCCAAAGCGGCCCGCCGGGCGCTTGCAGGCGGACGGCTTCGTTGATAAGCGGGCGGATGCCGAGCTGCTGGAGATCTTCGGCGACTTGGCGGCGACCATGCCAAGCGTCATGGTTGCCCAGGCAGGCATACAGGCCGAGCGGCGCTTTCAGGTCGGCAAGAGCGCGCGCGGCGGGCAGGAAGAGATCGGCGCGGCGGGTGATGTAGTCGCCGGTAAGCACGATCAAATCCGGCTGTGCATGCCGGGCCAGCCGCACCGCGCGCTCGATGACCACCGCCGGCGTCCAATCGTCAACGTGCAGATCGGAGAGATGCAAAACCTTGATGCCGTGCTGGGACTCGCGCAGACGCGGACAAGGCAGCACGTTCGGCACCAGCACCGGACGCCGCCGCTCCCAACCGGCGGACCAAGTGGACGTACCGGCGCCCAAAGCAAAACCGGCAGCGGTAAGCTGCTGGAAAAAACGACGGCGGGTGCTGAAGCCTGCGGAAGGGGTCACGGCGGAGAACCTACACCCGAAACGCGGAAACGCCAGCACCGGCTTGGGAGGAGGACGGGATTCTATTCCCGCCCACTTCTTCACGGGCGGAGGCGGCGCGGAGCCGTCTGCGCAGGCCGAAAGGAAACACCGCAGAGATTGGATGAGCGCAGAGGTTTTTATTTCGAAAGCCTTTCTCTGCGCTCATCCAATCTCTGCGGTGTTTCCCTTCCCAACGAGGCAGGCAGGCTGCCCGCAACACACAGCCGGGACGGGTTGTGCCACGGTAAAGCCGGGCGGGCTGCGCCACACCCGGCCTACATTTCACGGCCCTATTTCCCCATCACCGTCAACCAAGGCTGCGTGTCCTTCGCAATCAACAAATCACCGCGCGGTTCAGTAAACGGAATCGCATAAACCGCCGGAACAGCTTGCTCCGCATCCGGTTCGCCAGTGACGATCTCCACGCCGAACGGCCCCTGGCTGGCGGCAGCATCCGCGGCGGCTTTGAGGACGAGCTTCACCTCGCCGCCCTTGGCCGGCACTTCCACGACCGGCGCGGTCACGCCCTCCGGCAGACCGGCGGCGCGCGCCTGGATTTTGCCTTTGAACGTGCCTTCGATTTTCACCGTGAGCTTGATCTCAACCGTGCCGCCTGCTTTCACCTGATAGGCATGGGCATTGAGCACGGCGGATAGCGACGGCGCGAACGGCTTCACCTCCAAATCATAGACATACTCCTCGCCGCCGTGATGGTAGCGATCCGTCACCACCGCTTTGTATTCGCCATCCGCCGGAGCCTTCCAACGCATGACGGGGTTCAGGTGTTCGACATCATCCGTTTGCTGGAGCAGCTTCCCACTCGCGTCCTCGATGCCCAGCGTGGCATCCAACGGACTGCGCGGCACCCGAGCACGCACGGCGAGGCGGAACTCGTCGCCCTTGGCCGCGGTGAAGGCGTAGCGGTCCGCCTCGCGGGGCTTGCCGATGCGGCCCGTCACCGTCGCTGGCAGGGTGAGCGCGGCGGGCTCGTCAATGACTGGCTCCGGCTGCGGCGCGGCGCTCACGTTGAGCCGATAGACATGATTCGCGCTGCCGCGCAACGACACGTCCGCCGCGGGCGGATGCGCGAAGGCGAAGACCTGCGCGAACAGCGTGCCGTCCGCCACCGGCGTGTGCTCGAGACGCGGATCGAGATTATGCGTGTCGTGCCCGGCGGCGATCTCAATGCCACGCTCGTTCAGCAGCCGCAGCGCCGGGTCCATCGGCGAACCCAGTGCATAGCCGCGCAGCTCCAGCACGAGGCGTTTGCCCTTGCGGACGCGGATGGGAAAGGTATCCACGTCCCCGGCCTTCTCCAGCACACCGTTGATCGTCACGTTCGTTTTCGCTTCCGCTGAAGCGGTGTCGGCCAAGCTGTCGTTCGGCTCTTTTTCGAGGACTTCCTCGAACGCGCCGACCTCAATGATGCGCGGCGGCGAAGCGCCTTCGTCCGTGAAAAACCGCATGAGCCGGGGACCGGGCGCGGCTTCGGCAGCGATGTTCAGGAGGAACTGCCGCGGCTGCTTGCCGGGTCGGACTTTCACCAGCGGATCATTGACCCAAGCCTGCGGAGAATCTTTCTCCAACCCCGCGCCCGCCGCCTTCACCTCCACCTCTCCGCCAGCCTTACCGCCGGCGGGGAAAAGGCTGTCAAAACCCGGCGGAGCGGCCTGCGCCGCCGGAACGCAAGCCAGCATCAGCAGGCGCCATGCCGCTGCTCTCATCACGCTAACAACTCACGGATCGGCTTGCCGCCATTGACGAGCTGCACGGGCCGCCCGGTGCTGGTGTGCAGGATTTGATGCGGATCGACGCCCAGCTTGTTGTAAAGCGTGACGGCGAAATCCTCCGGCGAGTAAATGTTCTCGCTGGCGTAGTAGCCCTTCGGATCGGTGGCGCCGATGACGCCGCCGCGCGGCACGCCCGCGCCGGCGAAGAGGATGTTCATCGCCCCCGGCCAGTGATCCCGGCCGCCGTCCTTGTTGATCTTCGGCGTGCGGCCAAACTCGCCGAGCGCGACGACGAGCGTGCTCTCCAGCAGCCCGCGGCTGTCGAGGTCGGCGATGAGCGCGGCCAGCCCTTTATCGAATTTTTCCATGAACGTGCCCTTGCAGGTCTTGAACAGGCCGCGGTGATGATCCCAGCCGCCGTAGTTCACCGTCACAAACGGCACGCCAACCTCGACGAGACGGCGCGCCAGCAGCAGGCGCTGGCCCAGGTCGTTGCGGCCGTAGAAATCGCGCGTCTTGTCGTCTTCGCGGTTAATGTCGAAAGCCTCCTGCGCCGGCTTCGAAGAGATCAAATCGACGGCCTGGCCGTAAAACGTGTCGAAGCTCACCGCCGGATCATCCGCCACGGCGTCATGCAACCGCGTCATACGGTCCAGGGACATCCGCAACTCGCGACGAGCCAGCCCGCGCGCCTCCGCAATCTCCGGCGGCAGCACCACGTCGCGCACTTGGAAACCCTTCGCGTTCGGATCACCGCCCACCACCAGCGGCGCGTGCTCCGCGCCGAGGAAGTTCGGCCCGCCGCTGCGGGTGATGCTCGGCAGCGTCATGTAGCCGGGCAATCCGTTTTGCAGGCCGCGCTGGTGGCTCACCACGCTGCCGAAGGAGGGATGAAAGGTCACGAACGCCCCGCAACCCACCGGCACCGGCGTCGGCGAGCCGGTCATCAGGTAGTGGTTGCCGCCGCCGTGGTTGGGGTCTTTGTGGCAGACGCTGCGCACCACGGTGAACTTGTCCGCCGCCTTCGCCAGATGCGGCACGCACTCGGAGAAATGCACGCCGGGGACGCGGGTGGGGATGGTCCCGAACTCGCCACGGATGTCGCTAGGCGCGTCCGGTTTCGGATCGAACATCTCGTAATGCGACGGCCCGCCGTCCAGCCACAGCAGGATGCAGTTCACGGGCCGTCCAAGCGCGGGCTTCGGCGCCGTGGCGGCCATGGCCCGCGCGCGCAGCAAATCCGTGAACCCCAGCCCGCCGCCCGCAGCGGCGAGACCGAGCTTCAAAAAATCACGCCGGGCATGGCCGGCACAGTTGTGGGTGATGCGTGACACTGGTTTTGCGGGAGAAAACGACGCTCAAATTACGAGCCGGGGAGGAGATTCTTGCAAAGCACCTCGCCAAGAAAGTACCCAGATAATGATTGGTTGGCAGACTCAAACAATGCGAAACGCAAAAGTTGCTTTTCGGTTCCCAATGAGTAATTTTTCCGCCATGAACGATTGGCGTGACTGTCCGGCGGTGGAGAGTGATCCTCACAGGGTCAGTGGCGCATGGGTATTCCGCGGGACGCGGGTTCCCGTGCGCGCCCTGTTTGAGAACCTGGAAGACGGCGCGGCAGTGGATGACTTCCTCGAATGGTTCCCCGGAGTGCAACGTTCGCAGGTGGAGGCAGTGTTGAAACATGCCGAGGCCAGCCTGCTTGTTCAAAGCTGATGATGCGGATTCTCTTCGATCAGGGGACGCCTGCTCCTTTGCGCAGGTATTTGCGGCCATATCCCGTGGACACAACGGCGGAACGAGGCTGGTCCACGATCTCGAACGGTGATCTGCTCAAACTTGCTGAAGATGAAGGCTACGATGTGTTCATCACAACGGATCAAAACCTCCGCTATCAGCAGAATCTAATCGGGCGTCGTCTCGGCATCGTGGTATTGATGGCCACTTCCTGGCCACGCGCAAAGCAGCGTGTCCCGGAAATACTCGCGGCAGTCAACCTCGTGCTTGGCGGTGGCTATGAAGAAGTCCCTCTTTGAATCGCGGAACGCGGTTCAATGATTAAACACAAACTCCGCCGAGTTCAGCAGGCTCCACAGGATGTCCTCGATGGCGGTCTGCCGCTCGCTGTTCTTGGCTGAAAAAACCTGCGCGGCGATCTTGCTTTCCTCCGCGTCCGGCAACCGGGAGAAGCAGGCGAGGTAGAGTTCCTCGACGATCTGCTCCGGTTTCAACTCACTCTTGGCAAGCCGCGCGGCGCGGCCTGCGGGATTGATGAGCATGGCTTGCAGGCCGGTGGCATTCATCAGGTGCAGGGCCTGCACCACGCTGGGTTTGGCGTCGCGTTCGCAGGGGCATTCGGCGCTGGCGTTGGGGCGGCCAAAGGCGTCGAGGAACTGGCTGGGGAGCTTGTGATTCCATGTTTGCTTCGCCAGCGCGTCCGGCGGCAGGCCGGTGAATTTTTCCCGCACCCCGGTGACGGCGGAGACGGCGTCGAGCAGCGTTTCGGCGGGCAGGCGGCGGCGGTAGCCGCGGCTGTGGTTTTTCACGTCGCCGAGGTTGGTTTCGTTCGGCAGGCTGCTGAGGCGATAGACCTGCGAGAGCATGATGGCGCGCATGAGGTGCTTCAAGTCGTAGCCGTGCTGCACGAAATCCCGCGCCAGCCAGTCGAGCAACGGGCCGTTCGCGGGCGGGTTCGAGGCGCGGAAGTCGTCCACGGGATCGACAATGCCGCGGCCCATGAAGCTGGACCAAATACGGTTCACGGTGGCGTGCGCGAAGTGCGGGTTCTCCGGGTTCGTCATCCAATCCGCCAGCACGGCGCGCGGGTCTTGCGCGGCGGCGATGGAGATTTCCTCGTCGGCGGGCGGGCGCGGCTTGAGCACGGCCTTGGTGACCGGATGCTCGATGCCGGCGCTGCCCGGCTCGAACCACCAGTGCTCCGGCTCGCCGCTGATCGGCGCGGAGATGCGCTGGCCTTTGCGCTTCATCTGCGTGAAGAAGGCGGCGAGCTGGTAGTAATCGGTCATGTCCCATTTCTCGGTCGGGTGATGGTGGCACTTGGCGCACTCCAGGCGGATGCCGAGGAAAATCTGGCCGATAAAGGTGGCGGCATCGACCGGCTCGCGTTTGTCGCGCCAGACAGCCACGGGGCCGTGCTTGTGCGTGTTGCCTTCGGCGGTCAGCAGTTCGGTCACGAAGCGGTCCCAGGGTTTGTTTTCGCGAAAGCTCTGCCGGATCCATTGGTCGAGCAGATAGACCGGCTTGACGCCGACGCGCGAGGGGTTCGGACGGATGAGGTCGCCCCATTTGACGGCCCAATGGTCTGCCCACTCGGGACGATCCAGCAGGGCGTCCACCCAGCGCTCGTATTTGCCGGGGTCGTTATCGGCGAGGAAAGCGCGCGCCTCCTCCACGGTGGGCAGCATGCCGATGGCGTCGAGCGTGCTGCGGCGCAGAAATTCCGAGTCCGAGCAGGTGTCGCTGGGCAGGTAACCGAGCTTTTGCAGGCGGGCATAAACGAGTTTGTCGATCTCGTTGCGCACGGTGAGCTTGGCGTAACGCTCCGGCGGCAGCAGCTTGTCCGCGGGCACGGCCACATGGGAGATCGCCACCTGCCCCATGTAACGCGCCACGATGACGGTCTCGCCGCTTTCGTTGCCGGTCTTGACCTCGCCGGTCTCACCCACTTCGGCGAGGCTGCGCTCGGAGGAAACGTAATCGGCCAGCGCGGTGACATCGCGCGTGCTGCCGTCGCTGTACTTCGCCACGACCTTGAGATCGATTCCCTCGTTCTTGCGATAAGTTTTTTCCCCCGGTGTCACTTCGATGCCGGCCAGCGCGGGTTGATCGGGTGTTTCATAAGGCATGCCCTGGCGAATCCAGTCGGCGATGGTCTTCGCCCATTCGGAGTCCGGCTCGAACCGCTGCCCGCCCTCGTGCTGCACGCGCACGGTGGCTTTTTGCAAAATGAGGCTGTCCTCCGGCAGCGCCGGGAACACGCGGCGGCCGCGCGCGTCGGTGACGAACTCGGCGTAGTCGCTCTTCGGGTCGAAGGCGAAAACGGAGAGGCTGAACCCGGCCTGGCCGCTGGCTTTCGCGTGGCAGGAGCCGAGGTTGCAACCGGCTTTGGTGATGATGGGCAGGATGTCCTGATTGAAGGAAAGCGTGGGTTCCTTGGCCGGCGCAACGCGTTCCTCCGGCGCCGGCGGCTGCGCGAGGTTTTGTTTTTCATCCCAGCTCAAAAGCTGGCCGTCGTGGCGCGCGGCGTGCAAAGTTTTGTCGTCAGGGCTGGCGGCAGTCGCAGTCACGAGGCCCTCGGCGCCGGGGAGTTTTTGCTCCTTGCCGGCGGTCTGGTAGATGCGCACGCCGTCGTGATTTTTGAGTTCGTTCACCCGGGTCGCGCTGCCGTTGTCCCGCCAATAGGTGATGGCGGCGTCATCGCGCGACCAATGCAGCGCGGTGACCGGGGAGGATTTGTCGCCGATCTGCATGCGCATCTCCTTGGTGGCGATGTCCCAGACTTTGATCTCCTTGTCCGCCGCGCCGGTCACGAGCGCCGTGCCGTCGCTGTTGAAAGCGAGCGCCAGGACGTGCCCGGTGTGGCCTTCGAGCTTGGCGGTCTCCTTGAGCGTGGTCGCGTCCCACACCTTCGCCAAGTTGTCCGCGCTGCCGGTTGCGATGCGTTTGCCGTCGCGGCTCGCGGCGAGAATTAAAATGTTATCCGCGTGCGCTTCGACGGTCTGCGCCGGTTTGGCCTCGCCAAGCTTCCAACGATGCAGCACCCCGCGCTGCGCCGCCGCGCCATCCGCAAGCACAAGCGTCTTTTTGTCCGGCAGAAAGGCCAGCCCGGTGACGCGGCCCTCCAGCGGCGCGGCCAGCGTGTGCGCCGTTTTCCAATCCGCCGTACTCCATACCAGCACCGCGCGATAACCGCCCGCCGCCAGCAGCGTGCCGTCGGCATTCCAACCGAGCGACTGCACCACGTCCCGATGCCCCTCCAGCGTGGCGAGCACCGGCGCGTCCGGCGCGGCGGCATCGCGGATCAGCACGCGGCTGCCGCTGCCGACGGCGATTTTTTTGCCGTCCGGGCTGAGCGCCATCGCCAGCGCGGGCGCGTGGCTGGGCGGCAGGTCGCCGAGCTTGTCCGCCGGGGTGAGTTCGCCGAATTTCTTCAACGCCACCTCGTCCCAAGCCGCGCCCGCATCCACCCAGGCGGCGAGCAGGTTGATCTGTTTTTCCGGCAACTGCTTCTTCGGCGGCATGTGCGCGTCCCCCGCCGCGGTCAGCGCGGTGATGAGTGCGCTGTGCGCCGCGTCGCCCGGCTTGAGCGCCGAGCCGCTGTCGCCGCCCCGGAGCGCGAGTTCCCGCGTCTCCAGCGAGAGACCGCCCTTGAGCTTGTCCGCGTTGTGGCAGCCGAGGCACTGCGTTTTCAAAATCCCCATCGCCTGCGCCGGACGCACGGGCGCCTCCTCCGCCGCAAGCGCGGAAGCGAGGCAAAGAAACACAAAGACAGGTTGGCGGATAGTCATGAACCCTTTGAACTACGGCGGGAAACGCGCGGGTCTTGCTCAAGGAGGGAGGCTTGCCAAGCCTCCCCCCAGAGCTTCGCGCCTGGAGCGCACGCGTCTCGCGTGCTCTTTTCGGCGTCCTCGCCGAAAAGATTGAGCGCAGCGAACACGCAGGGTTAGCGCCGCTCGCCAACACAAAGCTGAGACGCCCTGGACGCGAGAGCAACGGAATGATTTCACGCGAACCATACGGGTGGTGCTGCCGCGCGTTCGCCAGAACGCGGGGGGGGGGTGACGCCGGCTCGCCTGACGTCGTCGAAGTGAGCCGAACAGCATTGACCGAGCAGGTCGTTCCACGGCCAAGGCTGGACAAAGTGCGGGCGATATGATCGAATACGAAGAATGAATGACGGACACGAACGCCGCTGGGGAAGCTGGGCCGGATGGGGCTTGGGCGGGTTGGTGGTGGTGTATGTGGGGTTTCCGGCGTTGTGGATGTGGCCGCTTTGGAAAATATTTGGATATACTCCTGCTTTGCTGTTTTATGGACTCTCGGTTGGCACCTCAATCAGATGGAAATGGATTGAATATGCGTGTGCCCCCATTGCTTGGCTGTGCCAAAATGTGCCTTGGTATAAAGAATGGGTAGGATTGGGAATGAAGTCGTTGAGGATACCCTGGTGGACATGAGACGGGGCAACACAGGCTCCGCTCCACCCCACCGCCTCCGCCCGCCACGGACAAATGGACGGGAACAGAGTCCCGCCCTCCGGGTTTTCACTCCCGCGCTTTGGAGTCCACCCAGATCGTCACCGGGCCATCGTTGAGGAGTTCCACCTGCATGTCCGCGCCGAAGCTGCCTGCGGCCACGGGTTTGCCCAGGGCCGCGGCCACGCGCGCTTTGAAGTCCTCGTAGAGCGGGATCGCCTGCTCCGGGCGGGCGGCGCGGATGAAGCTGGGGCGGTTGCCTTTGCGCGTGCTGGCGTGCAGGGTGAACTGGCTGACCACCAGCACCTCCCCGCCGGTCTCGCGCACGTCCAGGTTCATTTTGCCGTCGCCGTCCGCAAAGATGCGCATCCCGGCGAGCTTGCCCGCCAGCCACTCCGCGTCCTCCTTCGAGTCCGCTTCCTCGACACCCAAAAACACCAGCAGACCGAGGCCGATCTGCCCGGTCACCCGGCCCTCGACCGTGACGGAGGCCCGCCGCACGCGTTGCACCAGCATTCTCATAACGGCCAAAGCCATAGCGCGCGCCGCGCCAAAAGCAACCGCCGTCGAAACGCACGTTACGTGGCGGAGGTTTTCAACCTCCGCGCTGCGGTTGAAAACCGCAGCCACTAATAACAACGTACGTTCGGCCCGGCGACATGTGCGATTGAATTTGGAGCCTGCGTCAAACCTGCATGGTTTATGCGCAAGTCTTGCCGCCTTGACAGCCCGCGCATCCCAAGAAAGGATGCCGCCTCCCGAAAAACCATCCCTCATGCCCGATCTCCCCAGCCAGACCCGCGTCGCCGTGCTCGGCGGCGGCCCCTGCGGTCTCTATGCCGCCCGCGTGCTCAGCCGCGCGGGCGTCCCCGTCACCGTGCTCGACCAAGGCGACCGCCCCGGCGGTCTAGCCACCAGCCACCAGCGCGGCGCCAACTGGTATGACATGGGTTGCCACATGCTGCATGAGTTCGACCAGGAGATTTACGAGGACATGATGGCGCTGATGGGCGCGGACAGCATCCCCGTGCAACTCGACGCCAAGATCCGCTGGTCCGGCGCTTTTTATCGTTACCCGCTCCAGTTTCAGGACATGATCCGCGGCATCCCGCTGCCGGTGCTCGCGCATTACTGCCTCGGTCTCTTCGCCGCGCAAATCCGCAGCACGCTCGTGCCCTGGATTCCCAAGAACGCGGAGGAAGCCCTCATCATGCTCTACGGCGGTCCCTTGTATAAGTTCTTTTTCAAGGACTTCACCCACCGCTACTGGGGCATCCATCCGCGCGAGTTGTCCGCCACGTTCATCACCACCAAAATGCCGCGCCTCAGCGCCGTGGATGTCATCAAGCGCGCGCTCGGCAAAATCGGCATCAAGGACCGCTCCGTGAAGGCGGTGGACAGCGCCCTGCTGGAGGAAACGCTGCATTACTCCCGCAGCGGCGCCGAGGCCATGCCGCGCCACATCGCGCGCGCCGTGCGCGAGGCGGGCGGCCATGTCATCCAGGGCGCGGAAGTGACCCGCCTCACGCATGATCCCGCCACCCGCCGCGTCACCCGCATTCACTTCACGCATGAGGGCAAGGAGCACGCGCTGGACTGCGAGGAGTGCATCAGCACCATCCCCATCTCCCGCCTCGTGCAGCGCGCCAGCCCCGCGCCAGAGGACGCCGTGCTGGAGGCCGCACGCCGCATCCGCTACAAACCCATCGCCATCTACGGCCTGCTCGTCAACAAACCGCGCTGCATCGACGCGCTCTACATCTACTACCGCGACCGCGCCTTTCACCGCGTCGGCGAGCCGAAAAACGCCGGCCTCGTCGTCAACCCGCCGGACCACACCGTGTTGATCGTGGAAACCACCTGCGAGATCGGCGACGCCAAATGGAACGGCGCGGCCGAAGCGCGCGAGCAAATCTTCGCGGACCTGGAGACCGAGGGCATCTGCGGCCGCGAGGACATCGTGGAAACCCACATCCTGCACGGCGAGACCGGTTACCCGCTGTTCGCCCTCGGCTTCGAGCCGCATCTGGAGCGCTTGAAAGCCTGGGTCGCCAGCCTGGAAAATCTCCAGTCCGCCGGACGCCAGGGCGGGTTCACCTATCCTAACATGCACTCCGCCATGCGCATGGGCGCGCGCGCGGCGGAGGCAGCGCTCAAACGGCTGGGATGATAGGAATGAGAGACGGAGAGAAAGAGAGAAAATCCAAACAGCCTACGGAACACACGGAAAACGCTGAAATTCTTTTTTCTGCGTATTCCGTGTGTTCCGTAGGCAGCAAATCCGAAACCCGCATGAACCACTACTTCATCACCGGCACCGACACCGACGCAGGCAAAACCTATGTCACCTGCCTGCTGCTGGAGTCCCTGCGCCGGGCCAGGCATCGAGTCGCCGGTTACAAACCCTTCGTCTGCGGTCCGCGCACGGACGCGCATCAGCTTCAGGACAGCAGTTCTGACGGCCTCACGCTGGACGAAGTGAACCCCGTCTGGTTCAAATCACCCGCCGCGCCCTTTGCCGCCAGCCTGCTGGAAAACAAACCCGTGCCGCTGGACGTCGCGCGCGCCGGATTCCATCACCTCGCCGCCGGCCATCGTCATGTGCTGGTGGAAGGCATCGGCGGCTGGGAGGCGCCACTCACGGAGAGCGAGACGCTGGCGGACTTCGCGCAAAGCCTCGCCCTGCCCGTCATCGTCGTGGTGAACAACCGCCTCGGCGCGCTCAACCACACCATCCTCACCGTGCGCAACATCCAGTCCCGCGGCCTCACCTGCGCCGGCGTGATCCTGAACTACGTCCACGAGGAACGCGACGCCGCCTCCATCTCCAACCGCATGGTCCTGGAGCGCTTCCTCAACGTGCCCGTGCTCGCCGAAGTCATGCACGGCGAGACGGAGATGGACTGGCCGTTGTGAATGCCCCCGGCAGGGGGGCTGAGCCGGTAGCCGGTGGTGAAACCACCGGATGAGGAAACGGAACATCAGTACAGATCAAGGCCGCGCCCCGGCAGGGGCGCGAGAAATCTCCATGCGTCTCCGCGTCCGCCATGCCGCCTTTCTCGCGCCCTTGATCGATCCAGGGATTTCATCCCTGGCTACCGGCTTTGATCCCTCCGGGATCAGGCCATCACCCCATCCAAAACCCATTGCGGGAGAGATACAATCTGCCCCATCACACCACTCGATGCCAAACCACCCCGGCCGCCGACGCCTCATGAAACACCACATGCAGCACCCGGCGATGCCCCGGTGAGCGAGCGGTCGAGGATGCGTGCAGGAGCAGCGGCCGCATGAGCAACGCCTCTCCCGCCCGCGACGGCACCGCGCATTCCCCATGCCGGGCCACGGCATCCGCGACCGCTTCCACCGCCAAAATGCCGAGACGATGCGTGCCCGGGGCCACGCGCAGCGGACCGTTGTCCGCCGGACAATCATCCAAATGCAAACGCACGGCGGCCAATTCCTGAAGCACCTCCACCGGCGGACGCGCATACGGGATGCCGTCCTTCTCGCAACGCAGCGTGAAGCCCGGCGGCAGTTCTTCACGGGTCACGGGAAACATCAAATCCTGATGCCACGACACTTTCCAGTTGGCGGCTGGCGTCTTGTCAAAAGCGATGGCCTGGATCGCAACGGCTCCAGAAGCCAGCCATCCCCGCTTCACCAATTCATCACGCAACAAATCCACACTCTGCCTCACGACGGGCACGTCCAACAACGCCCGCTTGCCCGCCACCTCATCGCAGAACACCTCCGCCTTCAACACCTCCCACGCCGAGTCCGGCAAATCCGTCCCGGTAACCGCGAAGCCACGTTCCTGCCAGCTATTCATGCCCGGCTCATCGAGAGGCACCTCCACCCGCATCGACCCATCCGCCTCATCGGTCACTTGGGAGGCTCCCGGAAGGTTACCGCTCCTGCATCGGCAACCCCTGCTGCCGCCGCCGGGCCGCCTCTCTGAGAGCTCGCGCCCCCGCCTCGGCGTCCTTACGGCCCAACTCGTCAAGCTGTGCCGCTGTCAGTCTCTTCAATGGCCGCTTTGAGGACATCGGAATAAACGGGATTGCTGCGGTTTTGATTCCACTCATAGTTAAGGATAGTTTGCCCTCGTCTTCTGAGCGAGTCAATATCCGAATTGAGATTCTCACGCAACCAACCAGCGCTCCTTGGCACGCCGCCGAAATCCGTATTGTCCACTACTTGTAGCGTGATCGCCTCCGGACCGAATTCCTCCGACAATCTGAGAGCATTACGCGCCGCATGATGATGAGCGCGCGCCATGGCGGAGAGCATCACATACCGTCCCGCCTCGCCCGCCGCACGCTTGACCATGGTGCGCATCGCCTGCTCAAAAGGCGCATGCACGTAACGGATCACCACCTGCCGGCCAGATTGCAGTATCTTCTCCAACTGCAACCTCGCCAAATCGTAGTTTGACAACGTGGTGTCCAAAATAAAATCAAAGCAGTCAGCCATCTCCAGAGTGGTGGAAGTGCTCTTGCCGCTGGACATCCCGCCCGCGTTGATCCTCGCCACGCCTGTCCGCGGAGCACGGGCCACCCATCTGTCCAGCAGCCACCCCGCCGCCCTGCCGGCGACATCCTTGGTAGCCGGCGTCATCAATCGCCGCGCCTCAGCGCCACTCGCATAGTCATCGCTGTAGAGCCGGATCGCATCAATATCGATTACGTTGCCATAGTTCTGTTCATACCACTGCTCGAAGCGCGCCGGGTCCGCGAGAATCTTGTCAGCAAAGCGCCGCGCCGCCGCCCGCTGCTCATCGCTCAAGCCCAGCGCCTCCTGCGGCGCCGCTACGATCGCGGATGCCATATCCCTTGATGCTCTCTGAGCCACTTGCTCATCAAACGATCCTTCCGGATGCGATTTAGCAGAAGGCTCATCAGGCACCGCCTCCTGCGCCAGCGATCCCCGTGCCGATCCCACCCAAAACCGCCAGTTCCTCAACCTCCAGCGCCCGCGCAAACACCGCCAGCCCGCCGATTTTACCGCCGAAAAAATTTCCCCACTCGCCGCCGCGATGCACCGCGCCCACGGTGAAATCCGCGCCGTCCTCGCCGCCGTCGAAAAGACCGTCCGCATAGGGGAAAGGGTTGTATTGCTCCAGCGCGTCCAGCCGTCCGTTCACATAGACGCGCGACTCTTTCCCGTCGTAACGCATCGCCAGGCAGACCCATTGCTTGAAGGGAATCTCCGTCGCGCCGCTGGAGTAGGTGATGCAGAATTTCTCCCCCGGCGTCGGCCCGCCGATGGCCGAGACGTGGCCGTGGATGCGGTTGGCCAGCGGATAGCGCACCATTTCATCCGCCTTGGTGCCGCGCGGAGCGTTGAGGAAGAGACAGTATTGCCGTTTCTTGCGCGTCTCGTCCCACACCCCGGCGACCGCCTGCCAGGAGGCCTTGTCCTCGCGCAGCACCCACGCCGCCACCGTCACCGCCGCGTCCTTGCCGTGGATGTTCAGCGCGCCGATGCGCGGGCGCTCGATGATGAACCACTGCCCGCGCTTGATGCGCGCCGAGTGCGGGCCGAACACGCCGCCCGCCGTCGGCTCGATGGGGCCTTTGCGCTCGGTTAATGCCAGCTCACCCGCACCCGCGCCCGCCCGCGCCACACGCGGCTGGCCCGCCGGTTCCTGAAAATCCCAAAACGCCACCAGCCCCGGCATTTGCTCCACCACAGCGGCGGACCCGCCGCGCCGCGCGGCCACCGCGCGATGCGCCGTCTCCCGCAGGAAACGCGCGTAGCCCGCGTCCAAGCCCTCCGGCACGAAGGCATTGTCCACGCAGCTTTCGTCAAAGAGCACCTCATACCACACGCAGGCTCCCAGGTATTCCCCGGCCAGTCCCGCGTGATGCCCGTCCATGCGCAGCGCCTCCGGCCCCTTCCCGTCCCGGCCTCGCGTCCACCGCCAGCCGGTGTGCAGCGAGTGCGTCTGGTCCGGCAGCGCGCGCGGCTTGGCTTTTTTGAAATCGAACGACGTGTCCGCCTTGTAACCCCATTTTTCATCCCGCTCCGCCAAATCAAAAGCATCCCCCACCGGCAGCAAACCCGCTCCGGTCTCCGCCGCCAGCCGCTCGTAAGCGGCGGTCAAGCCTGCGTGCATCGCCGCGCGTGTCGTTGGCTCGCCCTCGCTCTTGGGCGGCTCGGTGAAGCGCGGGTCGTCGCTGCGATAGGCCCAGGTTTGATGCACCAGCAGCTTCGCGCCCGGCGCGTGCTCCCGGATGTAATCCGCCAGCCAGCCGCCGAACGGCTGATAAGTCGCGTAGTCATGGCTCTTGATGCTGGCCTGCTGGATCGTCACGAAATCCCACGCATCCTCCCGCAGCCGCTCCTTGAGACTGCGGCCATCCGCGTACCGCCCCGCCTTGTCCGCCGGGTCCGCCTCATGCGCCTGCGCCTTGCCCGCGTGCAACTCCAGCGAGGCTCCGCCCACGATAATCGGCTGATGGATCAACTCATGCCCGCCCGCCGTCGCCAAGTCGTCCAAATGCCGCGTCGCGTTGCGGGAAAAACTGTTGCCCACCGACAACAACCGCACCGTGCGCGCCTGCGACTCCGCCACCCAGCCGAGGCACAAAGCCGCGGCTGCCGTCCAGAAGATTGAAGCTCTCATACAACGCGCAAAAAAGCCCTGCATGAGCCCGGCACAAGCCAAACTTGCCGAGGTCGCTATTATGTATCCGTCAAACCGCGGGCCATGACGACCTTGCCGGTGCGGATGGTTTCGATGATCTCGAACTTGCTGAGCAGGCGCACGGCGGCGTCGAGTTTGTCGGTGTTGCCGGAGATCAGGCAGATGAGGCTGTCCTCCTGGAGATCCACTGTTTTGCCGCCGTAGTGCCCGACGATTTGCAATATCTCGGTGCGGTCATCGGGGCCGGCGGCGATCTTGATGAGGGCCATCTCCTTGACCACGGCGTCGCGGTCGGTGTGCTCGTGGCAGTGGATGACGTCGATGAGCTTGTTCACCTGAAGAATGATCTGGGACAGGCCCTCGGGATGACCGCTGACGCCGATGGTCATGCGGCTGAAGCGCGGGTTGCGCGTCTGCGAGACGACGAGGGACTCGATGTTGAATCCACGGCGGCTGAAGACGTTGCAAATGCGGCCGAGGACGCCGGGTTGGTTGTTCACATACACGCTGAGGGTGTGGATGTTGATGATGTCGGCCAGGGGGGAGGGCGTTTTGGCGGTGGTGCTCATGGTGGTGATTTAAGTGAAAAGGAATAAGGGATAAGTGAAAAGGGATAAGTGGCTTCGCTTTGGGAGCTCGGGGAAGGTGGTAGTGTCTGGTGGCGCGCTGATTGATTGGGCGGGACTTTGAAATTGGTTGCTACTACTTTTCACTTTTCACTTGCCCCTTTTCACTGGCCGCGCTCAGACGGCCTTCAGTAATCTGAATGTAGGCGGGTTCGCGCTCGATGCCGATCCAGCGTCGGTTCATGGATTCGGCGGCGACGGCGGTGGTGCCGGAGCCGAGGAAGGGGTCGAGCACGGTGTCGCCTTCGTCGGTGGAGCAGGCGATGAGTTTGGTGATGAGGTCGAGCGGTTTCTGGCTGGGGTGGCCGCACTTTTCCTTGCTGGCGCCTTTGAGGCTGGGGATGCGCAGAATGTTGGTGGCGAACTTGCCAGCCTCCAGATGCGCGCGGCGGGCGTCGAGGTCTTTATAGCGTTTGTCCCGGAGATAGGCGGTGATGGTTTTTTCGTCGTAAGGGATGCGAACGGCGTCTTTGTTGAATTTGGGTTCGCCTCCCTTGCGCAGAACGAGGATCATTTCGTACTGCGGGGTGAAGCTGTCCCGGCGCTCGTTGTAGCCGACGGCGCGGTCCCAGATGATGAGGTCGTGAAACTGGTGCTTCATGCTGAGGCGGGACATGAGGTGGATGAAGCTGTGCTCGCGCTTGCCCGGCTGTCCGAAGATGAAGGCGAGGCCGTCCGGGCGGAGGACGCGCAGGCATTCGGCGGCCCAGGCTTCGCACCAGTCGAGATAATCTTCCGGTGTTTTCCATTGGGTGTCCCAGGCTTCATCTTCGAGGACATTGAAATAAGGCGGGTCGGCGATGACGGCCTGCACGGAGGCGTCCGGGAGCTTGGGGAGTTCCTGGAGGATGTCGCCGTGGAGCAGTTCGGGCATTATTTTGACAGGATTGACAAGATTTTCAGGATTAACAGGATTTTGATTTGGAGGCTGAGGACGCATCTCGAAAATCCATCCTGTAAATCCTGCTAATCTTGTTCATCCTGTCTAAAAAGACTCCGGGAACGCCATCACGTCGAACCGGCGGGTTTCTCCATTTTGTGCTTCGGCGCTTCCACCAGCATGTCCTCCAGCGCGGCGCCGGCGGGGATCATGGGGAAGACGTTCTCCGTTTTGATGCACTCGGCTTCGATGATGCAGGGGCCGTCGTTGTAGTCGAGCGCCTGCTGAAGGATGCGGCCGACGTCGGCGGGACGGCGGATGTGCCAGCCTTTGATGCCGTAGGCTTCGCCGAGCTTGACGAAGTCCGGGTTGCCGAGCAAATCGACGCCGCTTTCCCGGTTGTCGAAGAACAACTCCTGCCACTGCCGGACCATGCCGAGGTAGCTGTTGTTGAGGACGAGGATTTTGATGGGCAGTTTGTGGATGGCGGCGGTGGCCAGCTCGAACAAAGTCATCTGGAAGCCGCCGTCGCCGGAGATGGAGACCACGGTTTTGTCTGGGCAGGCGAACTGGGCGCCGATGGCGGCGGGGAAGCCGAAGCCCATGGTGCCGGCGCCGCCGGAACTGAGCCAGTGGTAGCTGGCGTCGCATTTGTAAAACTGCGCGGCCCACATCTGGTGCTGGCCGACGTCGGTGGCGACGATGGCCTTGCCCTGGGTGAGTTGGTACAGCTCGTCGATGACCTGCTGCATGCGCAGGCCGCCCTGTTTTTTGTAACCGAGCGGGAAGCGTTTCTTGTAGCCGTCGAGATGCTCCAGCCAGCCTTCGGTGGGGAGTTTTTCGACGTGGGGCAGGAGATCGCTGAGCGCGGCCTTGGCGTCGCCACAGATGGCGACATCGACTTTGACCATCTTATGATGCTCGGCGGAGTCGATGTCGATGTGGATAAGCTTGGCGTTGCGGCCAAACATCTGAGGCTTGCCGATGATGCGGTCGTCAAAGCGGGAGCCGACATTGAAGATGAGATCGGCCTCGCAGATGGCTTTGTTGGCGTAGGCGGTGCCATGCATGCCCAACATGCCGAGGGCGAGCGGGTGGTTCTCCGGGAAGACGCCCTTGCCGAGCAGGGTGGTGGTGACGGGGCAGCCGAGCGTCTCCGCCAGCGTGAGCAGTTCCTTATCAGCGCGGGCGATCATGGCGCCCTGGCCGGCGAGAATGACGGGACGGCGGGCCTGGGCGATGAGGCGGGCGGCTTCCTGGATGCCGGACTGGTCGATTTTGAAGGACTCCTCGGGGTGGTAACCGGGGAGATCGATGGGTTCGTCAAAGGTGCCGGTGAAGGCGGCCTGGCTGATGTCCTTGGGGATGTCCACGAGGACAGGCCCCGGGCGGCCGGTGGTGGCGATGTGATAGGCTTCCTTGGCGACGCGGGGGAGGTCGTTGGTCTGTTTGACCAGGAAATTGTGCTTCACCACGGGCTGGGTGATGTTGAAGATGTCCGCCTCCTGGAAGGCGTCCTTGCCGAGCATCCAGGACACGGTCTGGCCGCAGAGGACAATCATGGGCACGCTGTCCATCTGCGCGGTCATGAGGCCGGTGATGGTGTTCCCTGCGCCGGGGCCGGAGGTGACGAGCACGACGGCGGGCTTGCCGGTGGCGCGGGCGTAGCCGTCCGCCATGTGAACCGCGCCCTGCTCGTGGCGGACGAGGACGAATTTCATGTTCGTCTTGACGGTCTCCAGGGCATCGAAAATGGGCAGGGCCGCGCCGCCGGAGTAACCGAAGACGTATTCGATGCCGAGATCAGCCAAGGTTTTGATGAGGGCTTGCGCGCCGTCCATGGGTGGGGTGGTCATAGGAAGAGAAAAAAGTGAGGAGTGGGCAAAAATGACGATTTCAGAGTCAAAATCAATCATTACCCGAATAATTCAAGTCTAAAATTGATGTTTTTTCGCTAAAAATCCATACTTCACCCCATCATCCATTCAAAAATGACGATTTTTTGGACAAATAGGCCATTATTACAGCGAGCCATCGAGAAAAGCGAGATGAAAAATGGTTTCTCTGGAAAGCCAATTGTAAAACCCTCCCAGCCTCTGCGTCCTCTGTGGTGAATCCCTGTTTTCCACCACAGAGGGCACAGAGGGGCACAGAGGTTTTGCAAAAGGCTCTGGGGAAGTAAGCGCATTTTATTAGCAGGGCTGCGTGCCTCCCAAGGAGGGGGGGCTTGCCAAGCCTCCCGCTCAAGGAAGCAGACTTGCCAAGTCTGCGGCTCCGGCTGCCCTGGCACTTTGGCAAGCGCCATTCCTTGGCCGGCGCTTTGGCAAGCGCCGTTCCTTGCTCACGCTGCTCAACGGCATGTCCCGCTCCAACTTTCCCTGATGAACCTCTTTTTGCTTGCGAGCAGGGCCGCCCCCTGTTGGAATCCGGCTTGCCATGAAGAAATACATCACTGAACTGCTGGGCACCTTCTTTCTCGTCTTCGCCGTGGGCAACGCCGTGATCGGCGGCCACGCGCTTGCGCCAATCGGCATTGGTCTGACGCTGGCCGTCATGATCTTCGCCGGTGGCCACATCTCCGGCGGGCATTTCAACCCCGCCGTGACGCTGGCCGTGTGGATTCGCGGACGCTGCGACACCAAGGACGTGGTCCCCTACATCGCCGCTCAAGTCGCCGGGGCGGTGCTCGCAGGCTTGCTCGTCGTCTTCCTGCGCGGCAAAGGCTCCGCCGGGGACATCGAGATCGCCAAGGCTGCCGTCGCCGAACTGGCCTTCACCTTCGCCCTCGCCTGGGTCGTGCTGAACGTGGCCACGGCCAAGGGCACCGCCAACAACAGCTTCTACGGCGCGGCCATCGGCCTCACCGTCACCGCCGGCGCCATCGCTGTGGGAGACATCTCGGGCGCGGCTTTCAATCCCGCCGTCGCCATTGGCGCCGTGCTCATGGGCCTCATCAAAGCCCCCAACCTGCTGCTCTACATCATCGCCTGCTCCGTCGGCGGTTTGCTGGCCGGGCTGGCCTTCAAAGCAATCAACTCCGACGACAAATAACATCCACCTTTCCCGTCTTCCCGACGGCGCTCACAAGACCGCGGCGACGGCTTCCGGCAACGGCCGGGAGCCGTCGCCGCCAAGTTTTTCATCCAGCGCCTCCAACCGCTGGATGAGGTCCGCCACCAAGCGGCGCGGCGTCACCCCGCCCGCGGCGCCGCAGAAATGGGTGCGGCAGCCGAAGGGACGCTGCGCATAAATCAGGCAGCGCCCGTCCGCGCCCAGCAGCGGGCAGGCTCCATCCGGGCGCGGTTTCAGCGTTTTGCGACCGCTGGCGCGCACGCCGCGCGCCGCCAACAGCGCCTCGCCGCGCGTCAGCAGCGGGATTTCCCCGGTGAGTTGGAAGCGGCAGCAGCGCGTGCTCATGCGGCAATCGCGCGCCAAGCCCGCCAGCCGCCGCTCCAGGTCCGCATAGACCGCCTCCACCACGGTCAAATCCGGCGGGCTGGGACGGAGGCGTTTGCGGACGGGATCGGGCATGGGCGCAGTCAAGCCGGATGCCGCGCCGGAGCAAGCGCTGGATAATCGAGCAGACGGTGCCGGCCACCCCGCGCCGTGCCAGATTCCAAAATCTCCGTTAGCGCATTTCCCAAAGAGCAGGTTCAGTACCGCATGGCCGAAGTCCCCGCCTCCTCCCGCCTCCTGCGTTGGCTCACCCAACCGAGATTCATGCTCCGCGTCGTTCTCTTCGTCTTCCTCGCCCACGCCGCGCTCGCGGTGGTGCGTCACGATGACGGTCTCGTCTGGGACGAAGGCCGCTATCTGGAGTGCGCCCTTCATCTTGTCGGCAAAACCGTGCCCACTTTTGACGAAAACGATTTCGTCAACGGCCCCGGCTACCCGCTCGTGCTCGCCCCGTTCGTCAAGCTGGCCGAGGGCAGCCTGGAAAACGAAACCCCCGCCACCCTCGCCAAGGTTGCCTCGAAATATGGCGCGCTCTTTTTCGCCCGCCTGCTGAACGCCTTCTTCATGGCCGGAGCCGCCGCCTTCGTCTGGCTCACCCTGCGCCATTACGCCGGTCCCATCTGGGCCGCGCTCGGCGCGTTGTGGACGGGAATGCACCCTTCCCTGCTCTGGATCAGTTTCGCGCTGATGACCGAGCCTCTGACGCTCTTTTGCCTCGCCGGTTTTCTGTGGAGCTTCTGTCATGCCTTGCGCGCGGACGGAGCGGGCGTGCCTTGGCGCTGGCTGGCCGCTGCCGCCGCGTTTCTCGGCTGGCTCACCCTCACCCGTGTCTTTTTCGGCCACGTCATCGTCGTCACCGCCTTGCTCTGCCTCAGCGCTTGGCCTTTCCTCAAAGCTTGGCGTCCCGCCCTCCAACGCACTCTCATCATCCTCGCCGGCGCTTTTCTCATCTGCGCGCCCTACCTGCATCACACCTGGAAAAAAACCGGGCAGTTCCCCTGCTGGTCCACCAACAGCGGCGAACTCCTCTACTGGATGACCAGCCACAATCCCGGCGAAAACGGCCACTGGTTCAGTTACGAAGACGCCCAAAACGATCCCAATCTCGCGCCGAACCACGGGACGTTCTTCAGGCTGGCCCTCCGCCTCCCCGTCGCCGAACGGGAGGCGATTTTCAAACAAACAGCCAAAGAGCAATTCCTGTCCCGCGCCTTCGCCTACAACTGGCTCTGCAACCTCTCCCGCCTCGCCTTCGGTTTCCCGCGTTCCTTCCAGGCCGAGGAACTGCGCACCGTGGTCCTCATCCTGTTCAATGGCCCGCTGATCGCCCTGGCCGCTTTGAGCGGGCTGATCGCGCTGCGTTATTGGCAGACCTTGCCCGTCGAAATCTGGCTGCTCGCGGCCATGGCCGCCTTGTATCTCGGCGGCAGCTCCCTCGCGCCCGCGCTGCCGCGCTACTTTGTGGTGATCGGCCCGATCTTAATTTTGGCCGCGGCCACCGTCTGGCAGCGCCACATCCACCTGAAAGTGCTCCCACCCAACCCTTGACCCTCAAAACGGGAATGAGGAAGGCAGGAAATCAAGAAAAGGAGTGGGAATACAAGCGCTGGCGAACTTTCGAGCCTTCACTCAAAGGAGGAGCCGGCCACTCTGCCAGAGAAGTCCCTTCCATATCCCTTTTCCTGCCTTCCTGTTTTCCTTATTCACGAATCTAGGTTGACCCCTTGACCTCCTGACTCCCAACTCATTTAACCACCCCAAAATAATCCCTCGCCACCGCCCCGCTTTTCCGCCATCGTAACCACCATGCCCAGCGGTCTGAAAACCGTCCCGCCACGCGCCGCATCCTCCGTCCCGGAGCCGCCGGTGGAGGACGCGCTCGCCAGCGAGTACCTCCGGTTTCTCGACACCGAGCGGCGTAGTTCGCCGCGCACCTTGGAGAACTACCGGCACGCTCTGCACAGCTTCCGCAAGCGCCAGGGCGCGGAGCCGAAGGACTGGGACGCGCTCACCGCCGATGACTTCCGCCGCGACCTGTTCGAGCTGATGAAGCGCGACACAGGCCGCGCCACCATCCGCCTGCACTACGCCGCGCTGCGCGGTTTTTACCAATGGCTCAACCGCCGCCGCGGCTGGACGTGCAATCCGCTCCTTGATGTCCAACTGCCCAAGCTCGAGAAAAAACTCCCCGTCGTGCTCACCGTGGAGCAGGTCGTGCAGATGCTGGAACTCCCGCTCCAGCTTCCCAAGGACAAGCAAGCCGCCGCTTGGGCGCCGGAGCGGGACGCCGCCGTGCTCGAGCTTTTTTATAGCACGGGCATGAGGCTCGCCGAACTCGCCGGGTTGGACGTCGCCGATCTCGACGCCTACAGCGACACCGTCCGCGTCTTCGGCAAAGGCCGCAAAGAGCGCCTCTGCCCCGTCGGCAGCCACGCCATGGCCGCCGTGCAGCGTTACCGAGCCAAGGCCGGAGTCCATGACGGCGCGTTGTTCCGCAACAAATCCGGCCGCCGCATCACCGCGCGCGCCGTCGCGGACATCGTCGAGAAATACCGGCGGCTGTCCGGCCTGCCCGTCCACGTCACCCCGCACAAATTCCGCCACAGCTTCGCCACCCACCTGCTCGACAACGGCGCCGACCTGCGCAGCGTGCAGACCCTGCTCGGCCACGCCAGCCTCAGCACCACGCAGATTTACACCCACGTCTCCACCCGCCGCATGAAGGAAGTGTACGACGCCGCGCACCCGCGCGCTTGAAAAAGCACCCTTAAAGTGGGGCAACCATCTTGGTTGCCCTATTCGCGCAAGCTGGAAGCTTGCGCCACTTTACCCGCCTCGGAGAGGCGGGATACTTTCAAGCGAACCGGAACAACGCGTTCGAGTTCCCGAACAAAATCTTCCGCTCCACCGTCTTGTCCGCCGCCAGCTTGCGGATGGCCGCCAGCGTTTGCGCGCCCTGGCAGCCGGGGCCGCGGCCAAACACGTCCAGGCAGTCGCTGCCGTAGAGCAGCTTGTCCTGATGCCGTGCGATGAAGGCGCGCGCGTGCTCCTCGTCCCGCAGCAAGGCGTTCAACCCGGACCCCGCCGACATGTCCGCGAACATGTTTGGGTAATCCGCCAGATAACGATCCGTCAGACCGCCGGGCGTCACCGATCCCTTCGGGTAGTTTTGCGTCACGTCGTGCTCTTTGTCGATGTGGCCCCAAAACGCCTGCGCGTGACCGATGAAATTCGTCTTCGGGTACTTCTCCAGCATCTTGTAAAGGCGGTCATAACCGAGATTGTACATCTTGTTCTGGAAGTGCATCAGAATCGGCACCTGATATTCCGCCGCCAACTCATAGAGCCGCTGGCTGTGCGCGGAATCACACTCCACCCCGAACTTTTGCTCGCCGATGATGCAGGCGCCCTGCTTCAGCCAAGCCTCGATATCTGCCGCCGCGTTGTCCAGGTCCGTGATCTCGTTCGCGCCCCAAGCAAAAAGCCCGGGATGCGCCTCCGCCAGCGCCTTCACCTCCGCCGTGCCGCCGCATTGCGCCGCGAGCCCGTTGGAACGCCCGTTGTGGGTCGAAGGCCGCTCCATCGGCGTGCCCGCCGGCAGCAGGATCGAGCGGGTCACCCCCATCGCCTTTTGGTGCAGGATCAACTGCTCGTGCCCCCTGCCCCGGTAGCTCGTGTGCTGATGGATGTCGATCACCGGCTCCGCCGCCGCGCCCTCCTGTCCGCAAACAGCAGCCGCCAAACCGGAACCCAAAGTGGTGGTCAAAAATTCTCGCCGGGAAAAATCACGCATAGCGGTCAAGATACGCGCCACCCGGCAACGATTTGTCAAAGGAGGGCGGGCTCTGTCCCCGTCCATTTGTTCGCGGGCGGAGGCGGCGCGGAGCCTTTCGCCCTGCGCCCTGCCGCCCAGCTCCGCGCCCCCTCCGCCCACGGAAGAATGGGCGGGAACAGAGCCCCGCCCTCCGCACAAAATCCGTCAGCGTTCATTTGCGCATCGCCGCGCTCCCGGCATACTCTGCGCCACCGCGCCGCCATGCTTGCCTTTCTCAAAATCCGTCACCTCGCCCTCGTCGAAGACGTGACCTGGGAGCTTGGCCCCGGGCTGCTCGGCGTCACCGGCGAGACCGGCGCCGGCAAGTCCATCATCGTCGGCGCGCTCAAGCTCATCCTCGGCGAACGCGCCGACCGCTCGCTCATCCGCGCCGGCGAGGACGCCTGCACCGTCGAAGCCGGCTTTCACCTGCGCGACACCGCACTTATTGACGCCATCCTCGACGAAGCCGGAGCCGAACCCTGCCAGGACGGCGATCTGCTCATCAAACGCACCATCACCGCCGCCGGCGCGAACAAGCAATTCGTCAACTGCACCCCCGTCACCATTCAAGTGCTCAAAGCCATCGGCGAGCACCTCGTGGACCTGCACGGCCCGCACGATCACCAGTCCCTCAACTCCCAGGAACGCCAGCTTGAGATGCTGGACAAATACGCCGGCATCGAGGCCAAGGCCGCCGCGCACGAAGCCGCCTGGAAAGCTTGGCGCGCGGCGCTCGCCGACCTGCGCGACCTCGAATCCTCCGAACGCGCCTCCGGGCAGCAGATCGACATGCTGCGCTTCCAAGTCGCCGAGATCGCCGACGCCGCCCTCCGCCCGGACGAGGAGGAAGACCTCGAAAGCCGCCACCGCATCGCCGCCAACGCCGCCCGCCTCGGCGAGATATGCGGCCAGCTCCTCAACCGCCTCGGCGACGGTGACGGCGGCCTGCAGGCCAGCTTGCGCGACGTCATCCGCCTCGCCCACGACCTGGAGCGTATCGACCCCGCCACCGCCACCTTGTTCGAAGGCCTGCGCTCCGCCCAAGTCGAACTGCAAGAACTGGAGTCCAACATTCAAGACTACACCGGCGACATCGAAACCGACCCCGCCGAACTCGACCGCCTCGACCAGCGGCTCACCGTCATCCAGACCCTCAAGCGCAAATACGGAGGCAGCATCGCCGAGATCCTCGCCCATCACGACGAAGCCGCGCAAAGACTAGCCCGCATGGAAAACCGCGGCGAGGAACTGGAGCGGCTGCAAGCCCTCGTCAAAGAGCGCCGCGCCGCCGCGGACAAAACCGCCGCCGCGCTGTCCAAGGAGCGCGCCAAAGCCGCGCCGAAACTCGCCGCCGACATCGCCGCCCACCTCGCCGATCTCGGTTTCAAACGCTCCGTCTTCGAGGTCCGCCTCAACCCCCTGCCCGAGCCCGCACGCCAGGGCGCCGAAGAGGTGGACTTCCAGTTCGCACCGAACCCCGGCGAGCCACTCAAGCCCCTGCGCCTCACCGCCTCCAGCGGCGAGATGTCACGCGTCCTGCTCGCCGTGAAAAGCGCCCTCGCCAAACAGGACGCCGTGCCGCTGCTCGTGTTTGACGAGATCGACGCCAACGTCGGCGGCAACATCGCCGAAGCCGTGGGCCGCAAGATGTCCGAGCTGGGCGCCACGCATCAAGTCATCGCCATCACCCACTTCCCGCAAGTCGCCTCCCTCGCGCGCGGCCATTACGTCGTCACCAAGGAAGTGGAAAAAGACCGCACCCGCTCCATGATCCAGCCCGTGACCGGCGAGGCGCGCCTGGACGAACTGGCGCGCATGCTAGGCGGCAGCGCCAAGTCCGCCCGCGCCCACGCCGAGAGCCTGCTCGCAGGAGCGTAGATGCATGAGACAGAGAGTATGAGAGAGGGGGAGACAAGGGGGGAAAAACGCGCGCCAAAATCTCCCCATCTCCCCCTCTCTCTGTCCCTCCGTCTCCTTACCCCACTTTACCGCCGCAGCACAAACTCCTTGGCGTTGATCAAGCTCCACGCCACGTCCTCCAGCGTCTGCCGGCGGCCGGGTGACTGCGCCAGCAGCCGCTCCAGGGCCACGCGTTCTTCAGCGGAGGGCGCGCGGGTGAGGAAGGTCCAGAACAATTCATCGATGACCCGGCCCGTAGGCTGATCCGATTTCGCCAGCGTGTCCAGCAGCCCGCCGTGCTCGCCCAGCGCGCGATCCACCACGGAGCCGACGATCAATTGAAACACTTGCCCAATAGAGGTGTCCGCGCCGCGCTCGCACTCGCAGTCCAGCTCCCGCTTCGGCTTGCCGAACTCCGCCAGGAAGGCCTCCGCCGACCCCGGCGCCGGCCGGCCGCGCGTGGTCATCGGCCCGGCGATCTGGGCCGCCCGCAGCGGCGCGGTCCGCCCCTCCAGTTCCGCCGTCACCCGCAGCGCCGCGTGAACCGAGTCGTAAAGCTGCTCCGCGCTGAGACGGCGCGGCTGCGTGCGCGCGTAGTTCATCGTGTCCGCTTCGTTGGTGGCGTTGATCGAGTCATCGAGTTGATAGGTGCGCGACAGCATGACGAGGCGGATCATTTGCCGCAGGTCGAACCCGCCCGTCACGAACTCCGCCGCCAGCGCGTCCAGCAGCGCCGGATGGCTGGCCGGATTGGTCAGGCGAAGATCATCCACCGGATCGACCAGCCCGCGCCCCATCAGGTGATACCAAATCCGGTTCACCTGCGCCTTGGCGAAGAGTTCGTTTTCCGGCGCTGTCAGCCAAGCGCCCACCGCCGTCAGCTCGTCCTCACCCTTCGCCAGCTTCGGCAGGGCCGCGCCCAGGAAGGCCGCGCGCGCCGCGCCACCGATGCGCGGATTTTCCACCGCCAGCTTGGGGTTGAGAAACACCACCTGCTCACCTTTGAACTCGTGCTTGTCGCTGCGGTCCTTGCGGTCGTTTTTCAGGATCTCGTAATCCACTTTGCCGAAGACCGCCGCCCAGTTGTAGTAGTCGTCCTGCGTCCACACATCGAAGGGATGGTTGTGGCACTCCGCGCATTGCAGGCGCGTGCCGAGGAACACCTGCGCCGCCGCCACGCCGCGCGCCACCGGCGTGCGGTTGGCGCGGTAGAAATTCGCCGGCGGTTCTTTATAAGTGCTGCCGCGCGCGGCCAGCATGTCCCGCACCATCTCGTTTACCGGTGTGTTGCGCGCGATGCTGTCGCGCAGCCAGCCATGAAACGCCGCCATTCCGGTGGCATCGAGCGTGCGGCCCTCCACCTTCAGCACGTCCGCCCATTTCAAGGCCCAAAACTCGGCAAACTCCGGCCGCGCCAGCAGCCGCTCCACCAGCCGCGCGCGTTTGTCCGGGCGGCGATCCGCCACGAAAACGCGCGCCTCGTCCGCCGGCGGGATGACCCCGGCCAAGTCCAGCCACACCCGCCGCGCGAACACCTCATCCGCGCACAAGCCGCCGGGATTGACGCGCAGCGCCTTGAGCTTGGCGAACACATGACGATCCACCAGATTTTCCTGCCGGGGCCGCGCCCACTCGAAGCCGGGCCGCGCCTCCACGAAGGTCAGCCGCACCGGCAGCGCGTGCCCCAGGTAACGCACCAGCACCGTCGGCTCGCCATATTGCAGCCGCTTCACCAAACCGGACTTGCCAGCCTCCACCAGCCCCACTTGCAGCGGCTCATAGACCGCCCGCTCCGTCACGTCGCGTCGTGAGCCGTCGGCATAGACCGCGTCCACCTGGATTTGCACCTGATCCTGTCCCGCGTCGAGCAGCGCCTCGCGCGGCGTCACCTCGATGCGCGCCACCTTTTTGGCGCCGGCCTGCCCTTCGTCGCGCATTCCCCCGGCAATCCAATCCCGCAGCACTTGATATTCCCAGCCTTTCAGGTCGAGGCGTTTGCCGCCTTCGTGCGCCAGTTGGTTCGAGCCCTTGGCCAGCAGCAGGCTGCGCTCCGGCTCGAACGCGTTCACCCGCCGCCCCGACACATCCCGCGCCAGCGCCGCGAAATCATACGCCGGGTCGTCCCCGCGCAATGACAGTTTGAAGCCGCCCTTCCCCGTCGCGTTGCCGTGGCAGGTGCCGAGATTGCAACCCGCCTTCGAGACCGCCGCCATCACGTCCTCGCGAAACGACGGCGCTTCCGCCGCCGCGCCGGGCAAGGCGGTGGCGACGAGGACGCTCAGCAGGCAGAGAAATGGGGAACGCATAAGGGGGCAGGCAAACCAACGCTTCCAGCGCGCGCCTTTTGCGGAAAAAACACGGAAACACGCAACGCCCCCAACACAAGAAACATCACTAATAAGATTGACTTCAGGCACGTTTGGTGCTTGCAAGTCACTTCGTAATGAAAAGCTTTCTCATGCTGCTAATGAAACACGACGCCAGTTCCTTGACCCGGACGGAAACACACGGCTGTCCGGCATGGCTGCCCTTTTTGGCGGCCTTTTTCATGACCTGCCAGATCCAAGCCGCCGCCGAGGTCTGGACCGATTCGCAAAACCGCCAAATCCAGGCTGAGTATCTCGGCAGACAGGCCCAAACCGTCTATCTCCGCACCCTGGACGGCAAGACCCACGCCATCCTCCTCAATCGCCTCAGCCAAGCGGACGCCGAACGCGCCCTCAAGCTGCCGGAACGGATGGCGGACGGCGGACAGCCCGGCGGCGCGCTGCCGCCCTGGCCGCCGGAGCAGTCTGCGGAACGCATCGACCGCGTCCTGGAAGCCCATCTCGCCGCGCAGAATATCAAACCCAACCCGCCCCTCACCGACGAGCAATTCGTCCGCCGCGCCTATCTGGATATCACCGGACGCATCCCGAAGCTGGAGGAAACCCGCGCCTTCCTGGAGGACAAAACGCGCAATAAACGCACCCTCCTCATCGACCACCTGCTGCGCACGCCCGGCCATCACAGCCACCTGTTCAATGACTTCGCCAACATGCTGCGGCTCAAGACCCGCGTCTCCGAGTACATCAGCGGCGCCTCCTACATTCGCTGGGTCAAACAAAGCATCGCCGAAAACAAACCCTACGACCAGATGGTGCGGGAGATGCTCACCGCCAGTGGCCGTTACCAGGAGAACCCCGCCGCCGGCTACCTCATGCGGGACGCCGGCATGCCGCTCGACAACCTCTCCCTCACCGCGCAGTATTTCCTCGGCACCGATCTCTCCTGCGCCCAATGTCACGATCACCCCTTCGACGACTGGACGCAGCGCCAGTTTTACCACCTCGCCGCCTTCCTCGGCAGCACCCGCACCCTGCCGAATAGAAACGTGCTGGAGGCCGAGTGCCAGGCCGCGGGCAAACCCCTCGTGACCACGGATGAACTCATCGAAGGCGCCTTCGAGCATCGCGAGTACGACGGCGTCGTCAAAGAAGCCATGAAACGCTTCATGAACTCCGCCCAGCACCGCGTGGCAGACGACCCCGAACTCGTGCTCAAGCTGCCGCACGACTACGCCTACTCCGACGGCAAGGCGGGCGACGTCGTCGAGCCCAAGGTCATCTTCGGCACGATGCCGGACCTGAAAAAATTCGACTCCACCCGCGAAGCCTTCGCCCACTGGCTGACGGCGGATGACAACCCGCGCTTCGCCATCACCATCGCCAACCGGCTGTGGGCGCGCGCCTTTGGCCGCGGCGTGGTGGAGCCTTTGAACGACATCAAGGATCTCAGCGCCACCAACGTGCCCGGCCTCGTCGAAGTGCTCGGCGAGGAAATGAAGCGCGTGCGCTACGATCTGCGCGCCTTCGAAGCCATTCTCTACCGCACCCGCGCCTGGCAGCGGGAAGCCTCCACCACTTCCCCGCCGATGGGCGGCGCCTACGCCTTCCCCGGCCCCCTGCTGCGCCGGCTCAGCGCCGCGCAAATCTGGGACTCCATTCTCACCATGGTGCTGGATGATCCCGATTACTTCAACGGCAAGCGCGACTACACCGACTGGGAGCAAACCTTCTCCTTCGACCGCGCCGCCGTCACCGGCAAAAGCTTTGGCGAACAATACGCCAAACAGGAAGCCTTGCAGGCGCGCGACGGCGGCTATTTCGGCTGGCCCGCGGACAAGGAGGAAGACAGGCCGAAAGGCTCCCCCCTGTGGCTCGATCCCCGCTGCGATGCTTGGCGGCTTTACGGCAGCGCGCTGGTCCGCGCCTCGGAGCTGACCCAGCCCGCCTCGCCGGAGCATCTTTTGAGCATCCTCGGCCAGTCCGACCGCAACCTCACCGGCGCGGACAGCACCACCGGCTCCGTGCCCATCGCCCTCGCCTTGATGAACGGGCGCGGCAGCCTGATCATCACCAAAGCCGGCTCCCGCATCCTGGACGCCGTCGAACAATACAAAGCGGACGGCCCCAAGGTCGAGACCGTCTTCCTCAGCGTGCTCAGCCGCCTGCCCTCGGCGGACGAACGATCCATCGCCTACAAGACCATCCGCCGCGGCGGCGCCAAAGGCTACGAAGATGTCGTCTGGTCCCTCATCAACACCCGGGAGTTCATCTTCATTCAATAAAAAGACCTCCGTAAGCGCTGACGCGCCACGCCAGGGCGCGGGCGCCGTCATGCCCGGAGCCGGTTGAATCCGCCTCGACAAAACGCCAACGGGGTGCTAGGCGTTGCCTTTCCCCGGAGGCAGGTTTCGTCGTGATGACGGGGAATTCCCAATCGAGAATGTCCCAGCCCAGCAAAAAAAAGAAGATCAGCCGCAAGGAGATCATCAACCTGAGTTCCGCGGAACTGTGGCAGTTGACCAAGGAAACGGTGGTCAAGCTGGGCCGCTACATCAAGCCATTCAAGGGCCGCTTCATGCTCGGCGTCTTCCTCGGCATTCTCAGCGGCCTGTTCAACGCGGTGATGCTGATCTCTTTCAGCCTGGTTTTTTCCATCGTGCTGCCGGGCGAAACCAAGGCGATAGGGGAAGGCGTCGATCTGCCGATCGTGGGCAAGGTGCGCCTGAGCGATTGGTTTCCCATGAGCGAGGGTGCCGAAGCAGAAAAGGTTGAAGTGCCCCGATATGCGGCAGGTGATTATCCAGATCCTGTCAATGACGGCCAAGCCGGCTTCGCCGTGGCGATGGGCGCCTGCCTGCTGATCCCGCTGCTCATTTTCATGCGCGGCTTCCTCAGCTACTTGGGCAACTACTGCATGCTCTGGGTGGGCAACAAAGTGCTCTACAAACTGCGCAGCGATGTGTTCGGCAGCCTATTGCGACAGTCGGTCGGCTTTTTCAACCAAGCGAAGACCGGCGACCTGATTCAGACCGTGTTCAACCAGTCGCGCGTGGCGCAGACGAACGCGGTGAGCGTGGCGCAGATCGTGGTGCAGAAGCCGGTGGCCATCCTTTCCATCCTCGCCGTCCTGTTCGCCAAGGACTGGTTTTTCACCCTGATGTCGCTGGTCGTGTTCCCGCTTTGCATCTTCCCGGTGATCCACATCGGCAGGCGTGTGCGCAAAGCGGGTGCCAACGAGGAAAGCCAGGCGGGCGCGTTGATGTCCGTCATGCACGAAAGCTTCACCGGCATCCGCGTGGTGAAAAGCCACGCACGCGAGGAATACGAATTGAACCGCTTCAACCGCGCCAGCCGCTCGATGCTGGCCAGCATCATGCGCTGGAGCAAGGCCGCGGAGATCGTCGGCCCGGTGGTGGAAACGGTGGCCTCGCTCGGCATCGCCGCGGGTCTGGTTTATGCTTGGTACAAGAACCAAGGCGGCACCTACATGGGCGCGGAGGATTTCTTCCTCATCGTCATCGCCCTCACCCAAATCTATCCACCGGCCAAAGACCTCAGCAAAGTCCAAATCCTGCTGCAAAAAGCCATCGTGGCAACGTCCACCGTTTTCAACATCCTGGAGCGTGAACCGGACGTTCAAGACGCGCCGGACGCGGTTCCCCTGAAGAACGCGAAAGGCGCGGTCAGCTTCAAGGAAGTCACCTTCCATTACAGCGATCCCAAGGGCAACAAACTGGAGCGCGCGGCGGTGACGGGCGTCAGCCTGAATTTGGAGCCGGGCAAATTCTACGCATTGGTGGGACCGAGCGGCGCGGGCAAGAGCACCTTGTTCTCCCTGCTGCTGCGCTTTTACGACCCGGACCACGGCACCATCTCGGTGGATGGCATGGACATCAAAAAGCTGGCCCAGGAATCCTTGCGCGACCACATCGGCGTCGTCAGCCAGGACACCTTTCTCTTTCACGACACCATCCTGGAAAACATCCGCTATGGCCGGCTCGATGCCACGGACGAAGAAGTGATCGAGGCCGCGAAGAAGGCGCACGTCCATGACTTCGTCCTAAACCTCCAGGGGCATTACGACGCCGTGGTCGGCGACTCCGGTTGCAACCTCTCCGGCGGCCAGAAGCAGCGCGTCTCCATCGCCCGCGCCATCCTGCGCAACGCGCCCATTCTGCTGCTCGACGAAGCCACTTCCGCGCTCGACACCGAATCGGAAAAAATCATCCAGGAAGCCATCCACCTGCTCTCCGAAGGCAAAACCGTCATCGCCATCGCCCACCGGCTCTCGACGATCTTGGAAGCGGATCAAATCGTGGTCATGCAGCACGGCAAAGTCGAAGGCATTGGCCCGCACCAGCAACTCCTGCAAACCAGCGAGCTGTACCAGCGGCTTTATCAACTGCAATACAAGGAAGCAGCGGAGTAGGCCGGCTAAAATCGTCCTCGTCCTCGTCCTCGTCCTCGACCATTCGAGATTTGCCGCAAAGGGGCAGAGAGGCAAAGGACGGAAAGAACATAAAGGACGGAAAAAGGAAAAACGCCGCGTCCTCCGCCTCTTTGCCCCTCTGCGGCTAAACCGTCCGTGTGCCCCGCGCCAATTCGTCATTCGTCATTCGTCATTCGTCATTCGTCATTCGTCATTCGTCATTTCGCCACCGCGCTCGGCGCATGACCGTGCCAAGCGGTGAAACTGCGGGAAAAATGCGCCGCGCTTTTGTACCCCAATTCATGCGCCACCGCCTTCACCTGCACCTGCGGCTGCCGCAGCAGCAGCAGCGCCTGGGACATCTTCAGCCGCTGCAGGCAATGATGCGGCGTTTCGTGCGAGTAACGCTTGAACAAACGCGTCAGATAACTGGCGGTCACATCGCAGGCAGCGGCGGCCTCCTCCACGCTGGCCAGACGCGGATAGTGCCGCACCAGATGGTCGCGACAGCGCAGAAACGTGGCTTGCGCCGCGTCCGGCTCGCGCTCCTCGGTGCGCAGCATGGCGCACAAGGCCAGCGCGTGCTCGACCGCCTTCACCGCGGCCACGTCGCCCGCCGCTGTGCCGGTCAGCGCGTGGTCGATGGTTTCCTCCAGCAGCTCCGCCACACGCGCCGGATCGCGCACGCGCCAGAGCTGGCCGGGCTTCAGCTTCAGCCGTGCCATCAGACGCTTGGCGCCCGCGCCGCTGAAATTGAAAAAAAACTTCACCAGCGGCGCCGCCGGATCGCTCTCGATATGATGCGGCACCGAGGCATCGAACACAAAGGCGCTGCCGGCGGAAACCTCGTGACTGCTGCCCTTGAGCGCCACCCTGCCGTGTCCGCGCCAGACGAACTCGAAGGCAAGAAAGGGGAAACGCCGGCGGTCGATGACGAAATCCGGCGCGCACCACTCACAACCGCCGCCGACCAGCAGCACACCATCGAGCGGCCCGCGCCGCTTCCAATCCGGATAAAAGAACCGCCGGGTGTTGGTCACCTGCCGGGAAAAATAATCGGCATCTGGGCTGGCGGGCTTCATGGTGGGAACAGTCGGACGGGAAACGCGGGCTGGAATCAAGAATCGTCATGCCCGGTTGATACTTCAACAAACGCGCCGAATATCCCAAATCTCGCAACCAACCGTAAGGCGGACGTGTCGTCCGCCCTGTCCGGCGGGCTTCCCTGCCCGCCATCTCAACGACTCAAACCCGTGCAGGACAGCGGGCTGCAAACCTGCGCCAAAACAAGGAGAGGCGGTTTGTAACCGCCTGTCCCTGAGAGCGGGACTCTGTTCCAGAAAACGGAAAAACGGGGTTAGGGTGCAAAAAATTGGTTCATCCGGGAAGTTGGTGCATTCCGGGAGGGTACAGAGTCCGCGCTTGTTCTGGATGCCGGAGGAAACGCTCCGCTCCTCGTCCTCCTCATTCAAGCAAGAGATCGGAGTGCCGGAGCCAACCCGGAGGGTTGCCAGCCATTAGCCGGTGGTGGCGCGCAGCGACACCACCGGAACCGGGATGAACCCGGACCAACCGGTCCCCGCACGCCGAAGGGGGTAAAACGGTAAAACGGGGTCAGGGTGCAATTTTTTGACAAAATAATCATTCGGTGAGCGGGAGAATGGGGTTGGCATGTGAATTCTGTCGAGCGTTTTGTGATGACATGGTTGTGAGGCATCAAAACTCTTGGGGTATGAATTCTGGGTTGGCCGTTGGCAACGTTGTTCTCTTTCTGTCAAAAAATGCACCCTGACCCCGTTCCCCCCGTTCCCCCCCTGTCTCCTGACCCCGTTCCCTGCGCAGCGGGAAAGCCGGGTGCCCTTCGGGACACCCGGCCTACGTTCCTTTGCGCAATCGACCCGTTTTCAACGCTTGGTGATATGAGACTGCAAGCTCAGTTGGGATCTCTGCGCCGAGAAGTTTGTTGCGGAGTTCTGTTTTTTGGAAAGTTGGCATTGGTACGGTGCCAGCTATGGGTTGTCACTGTTTTTTGCAAACTCGAAGCCATCCCAAAAATCGATGTCCGTTATCCCAAAAAGGCGTAATTTACCTGGCGAACCTATTACATCCCATCTGACTCCGTAATGAGATCTAGAAAAACCAAGATTGAGTTCCCATCGCGATTTTGTACCACCTGTCCGCTTGTCGATAAGATTCCAGGTGCCCTGTTCAGTCACATATCTGATTTTAGGTTCTGGCGAAGGATCAATGATTAACGGGAAGTTTCTTGCATCAAAGCTTCCGTCATCATTGAGCGTAATTTGACAATCTTCCTGAGGAGCCGGTGGAATGGGGATTCCTTTGGGAAAAGCGATCATTTCCCACGTTCCTATCACTTCATGCTTTGTGAGATTGCCCACATAGTAAGACTTCAGGCACCCTGACGTCAACACCAGTGGCATCAACAAAAAAATTGCCCTTTTGTTCCACGGTTTCATTCCAATACCAGGAGAACGGGGTCAGTGCATCTCAATGCGCCCCCGTGCCGCGAATGACCGCAGGCAAGGTGCGGATGAGGATTTTCAAATCAAGCCAGAGCGACCAGTTGTCGATGTAGGCGAGATCGAGCGCGACCCAGTCCTCGAAGTTCTTGATGCCGTTGCGGCCGCTGACTTGCCAGAGGCAGGTGAGGCCGGGCTTGACGCTGAGGCGGCGGCGCTGGGCGTGCTTCTCGATGCGCTCGATCTCATAAACGGGCAGCGGGCGCGGGCCGACGAGGCTCATCTCGCCGCGCAGCACGTTGAGAAGCTGCGGCAGCTCGTCGATGCTGAGGCGGCGCAGCCAGGAGCCGAATTTGAAGATGCGCGGGTCGTCGCTGATTTTGAAGACGGGGCCGTCCATTTCGTTGCGCGCCTCAAGCTGGTCGCGCAGAGCTTCGGCGTTGTTGTGCATGGTGCGGAATTTCCACATCATGAACGGCTTGCCGTAATGACCGGCGCGTTCCTGCCGAAAAAAAACGGGGCCTTTGGACGAGAGGCGGATGCCGGCGATGGCGACCAGCCAAAGCGGCAGGCTGAGGGTGATCAGGACGGCGGCGCCGATGCGGTCCAGGGTGTCCTTGAACAACAGCGCCCACGAGGCCTGCGGCGTGCTGTGGAAGACGAGCATGAGGCGTCCGGCCAGGGTGTCAAAGGTGGGCCGGGCGATGGCGGTCTGGAAAAAGTCGGCGGCGATCCAGGCCTCGACACCCTCGGTCTCGCAGGCCTGCACGGCCTCCTCGATGCGGGCGAAGTGGATGTGCCGGGCGGCGAAGATGACGCGGCTGGCGGCGTGGCTGTGCATGGCTTCCACCAGCGTTTCCACCGGCTCACGCGTGAGGTCGATGCGCGCCTTGACGTCAATCTCGGCGCGCTGCTCGTCGGTCATGCTGGCGAGGGTCTGCTCCATGTCCTCGGGCAGGCCGGCCAGGATGACCGGCTCGCGGCCGATGCCGGAGTGGATGCGGCGGCGCAGGGATTCCCTCTGCACGGCCTCCCGCAGCAGGATGGCCGCGCAGCCCAGGGCAAGGCCGAGCAGCAGCACGGCGCGGCTGGGCACGTTCCAACGCAGGAAGATGCTCATGGCGCCGATCGCCATGCCGATGAAGATCATGGCCTCCAGCATCTGCCGCAGCGAGAGCGCGGGGGCTTTGTTCAGAATGTTGGAATAAAAACCGCGCCCCTCCAGGATCATCGGCGTGAACGGCACGACGACGGCCAGCAGCCAGAGAAACTCCGAAAACGGTGGCACGGCATCCAGCGACGGGTAAAAGTACCGGGCGAGATCAGCGCGCAAGTAATGCCCAAACCAAAGAAAAAATGCCAGAAGCCCGCTGTCGATGAGTTCCGTGAGCTGCAAATTGATTTCCTGGCGGCGACCGAGCATAGTATGGGCAAGGTTTATCAAACTTTACTTTATCTGAAAATTATAGCACCCCTAATAAATGGCACAACATGTTTCTTCTAAAAATCTGCTTCTAAGCGCTAGGCCACTCGTCGCCGGTGTCTTGTCCGATCCACGGGCGTTGGAGGCTTTTTTGTCCGAAAATCCGGGCGACCGCGCTGCGGCTTGCGACGTGGTAGAACTGCGGCTGGACCAGCTCGGTCTCGCGCCCGCCGATCTGCTGGAAAAAACCGCGACCCTGGAGACGCCGCTGCTGGTGACGGCGCGGCATCCGGAGGAGGGCGGCCAGGGGGAACTGGACACGACGGCGCGGCTGGAACTGCTGCGGCCGTTCGCGGGCCGCGCGGCGCTGATGGACATCGAGCTGCGCAGTCTGGCGGAGATGCGTGATCTGGTGCGCGCCGCGCAGGCGGCGGGCACCGGGGTGCTGGCGTCCTTTCACGACTTCGAGCGGACACCGCCGGCGGAGGTGCTGGAGGGCGCGGCAGCGATGGCGGAGGCGGCGGGCGTGGAGGCGGTGAAGGTGGCGACGTTTTTGAACAACGCGGAGGATCTGGCGCGGCTGCTGTCGTTCGCCGGCAAGCCGCGCCGGCTGCGCGTGGTGGCGATGGGCATGGGGCCGCTGGGGCCGGTGTCGCGCTTGACGCTTGCAAAATGCGGCAGCGTGTTGAATTACGGTTTTCTCGGGCCGGAAGGCAACGCACCGGGCCAATGGCCGGCGCGGCGCTTGAAGGCGGTGCTGGCGGAACTCTGATTTTTTTTCTCTCGATCCGATGATGTTTGCAATGGCAAGACGAAGCGCGGGGCCACAGGTCCGGCGCGCGGGAGCCGTCCTGCTGCTGTGGCTGGCGGCGGGCTGCGAGGACCCAGAACGGGAGGCGCGGCTGCGCTGGCGGGAGGAGGAGGTCAACGCCAAGGAGACGGCGCTGGTGCGGCGGGAGCGTGAGATGCTGCGCGAGCGGGAGGCGGTGGAATCCGAGCGGCTGGCCTTGATCGCGAAAGAGGCGGAGATCGACAAGCTCAAGGCCGGGATGGCCGTCGAGGTGGAAAAGATGAAGGAAGCGCGGCGGGCGTTCGAGATCAAAAACCTGCGCGGCCAGCCGCCCAAAATCACCGCCGGACGCGCCATCGTGATCGATCCCGCGTCGGGCGAGGTGCTGTTCGAGAAAAACGCCAGCGAACGCGGCGCGATCGCCAGCACGCAAAAACTGCTGACGGCCCTGCTGGTGGCGGAGCGCGGTGACCTCGACGCCATCGTGACGGTGGAGAAAAGCGACTCGGACTGCGCCCCTGTGCGGCTGGGGATCAAGGCGGGCGAGCAGTACACGCGGCGGCAGCTTCTGACGGCCCTGCTGGTGAAAAGCTCGAACGACATCGCCCAGGCGCTGGCGCGGGATCACTCCGGCTCGGTGGAGGCGTTCGTGGCGGCGATGAACGCGAAGGCGCAGGCGATGGGGTTGCGGGAAAGCCATTTTGAAAATCCGCACGGACTGCCCTCCGAACCGCCGCAGTACTCCACGGCGCATGACTTGGCAAAGATCGCCACGCTGGCGGATTTGCAGCCGGACATTCGCGAGATGGTGAAAGTGAAGCGTTTCGTGTTCGAGCGGGAGGGCCAGAGCAGCCTGACCCTCGACAACACGAACCGGGTGCTGCACAACTACTCCTCCGTGTGTGACGGCATGAAAACCGGCTTCACCAATGCCGCGGGTTACTGCTTGGTGGCCAGCGGCGAAAAAAACGGCAAACGCCGTATCGTGGTGGTGCTCAATGGCGGCAAAGCCGGTGTGTGGAGCGACGCTCAGGCGCTCCTGGAATGGGCGGTGCGCGCCTAGCGCATAGGAGCACGGGCGCCCCCGCCCGTTGTTTTTGGCGCCCTCGCCGAAAACCCGTCACCTCCGGCGCAGCCGCAAATTGAAAATCATAGCCCCCGGCAGGGGGCAGAGCCGGTAGCCGGTGGTGAAACCACCGGATCAACAACGACACCCGTTTCCAGGCAAAGGCCGCGCCCCGGCAGGGACGCGAGAAAGGCGGCATGTAAGACGCAGAGACGCGCGGAAATTTCTCGCGCCCTTCCAGGGCGCGGGTGTATCGCGCCCTCTTTACCGCTGTTCATCCAGGGATTTCATCCCTGGCTACCAGCTTTGATCCCTCCGGGATCAGACAGTCGTTCAGCGTCTGCGCCATCTCCCCTTCCCCTCGCTGAAAAAACTGATACCAATGCGGCAGCAGCCACAGCGTGAAGAGCAACACCCACGCGGTGCCCACGCAGCAGACCCAGCCGAGCGAGGCAAGCCCTTGGTTGCCGGAAATCAGCAAACTGGAGAAGGCGATGACGGTGGTCATCCCGGAGAAAAAAACCGCGCGGCCCGTGGTCCGCTGCACGAAACCGGGCTGCCCCGGCGCGCGCCGCAGGGCCAGCAGGATGTGGATGGTGTAATCCAACCCCGTGCCGAGCAGCAAGGGGATGGCGGCAAGGCTGGCGAGATTCCAGGAAACTCCGGCCAGCCGCATCGTCGCGGCCAGCGCCGCCAGTCCGAACGCGAGCACGGCCACGCACAAGAACACCTCTCGCGCGCGCCGGAACGTCACCAGCAGAGTCACAATGAGCGCGCCGAGCACGGGCAAAAGCTGGAGGGGAAAGTCGCGTCGAATTTTCGCGGACAAAGCGAGGCCGAGCGTCTGCCAGTCGGCGGTCGCGGCTCCGGGCGTGGCTTGCAAAATCTGTTGCAACTTTTCCAGCGCCGTCAAGTCCATCGCGCCGTCCCGCGCCGGCAGGCGGACGGACCCCAGCAGGGCCGCTTGTTCCGGCTGGACGGAGAGGCCCGCCGCTTGCAAAGAAGCCGAGTCGGCCACGAAATAACGCAGCCAAGGCGCACCCGCGGCTTCGGCCACAGTCTGCGGCCAGCGCGGAGGATCGGCAGCTAGCGACGCGCTCCACACGCCGCACAGGCCGCGAAACAGCGCCAGCGCTTCCTCGGTGAAGCCGGCTTCCGCGACCGCGCTCTCCAGCCGCGCTTGATTGGCGATCAACCACTGGATGTGCGGCAGGGTTTGAGCCTGCGATTGCGGAGCGGGCGCCAGCGCCGCCGGCAGCACGAGGTGCTCTCCCCAGCCGGCTGCTTGCAGGCTGCGCGCGGCTTGCGCGGCGCGCTCCTGGATGTCCGCCTCCGGCCCCGTGATCAGGATCGGCACGGTGACGGTTCCTCCGTCGCCGAGCTGTTGTTGAATCCATTCGAAAGCCTCCAACGCAGAGCTGTGCCGCGGCCTGAGCGCCTCCGAACCGGCGCGGAAACCGGGCAGCCCCCCCGCCGCGAGGATGGCGGCCATCCCCGCCACGAGCAAAACCGTGGCCGCCAGCGCGGGCTTTCTTTTGGCGAAAAAAAACGCGCCGTCCCCGGCGCTGCGCGGCGCGCCGGGCAGCCGGATGCGGGTGGAAAAATAGGGAGCGAAACCGAGCATCACCGCCAAACCCACGATGACCCCGGTGGCGACCAGCACGCCCAGCTCCGCCAGCGCCGACAAGCGGCTGAGCAGCAGCGAGAGAAACACCAGCGCCGTGGCAAGACCACCCGCCAGGATGCCCGGCGCGGCGCGGCGGCGCAGTTCGGCGGCGGTCAGTCCGGGATGCTGCGCCGCCTCCTGCAAAATGAGCACCGCGTAATCCACCACGATGCCGAGCACGATGGCGGCGAACCCCAGGCTCATGATGGAGAGCCGCCCGATCAGCAAGCCGCCAAAACCCAGTGTCAAAAAGAGGCAGAGCACCAACAACGCCTGAATCCAGATGAGCGAGCGCAGGCTGCGGAACATCAACCAGAACAGGAGGGCTATGAGCAGCTCCGTGTAACCGATGGTGCCGCTCATGTCGCGCTGGATGTTGGAGCCGATCTCGGCGGCGAAAGCCGGCTCGCCGGTCCATCGAACTTCGGCGTCCGGGTGCGACAGCAGCGGCGCGATCTCCTCCAACCAACGCGCGCCGGCCCGGTAGTCCATCGCGGCAGCGGCGGGGGACACCATGAGCAGTTGGAAGCGGCCATCGGCGGAGGCCAGCCCGTGCAGCGCGTTTTGCAGCGCGGCGAGCTGGCGCGGATCGAGGCAGCGCAGCAGCCCGAGCGGGTCGTAGGCCAGTTGTTGCAGTTGGGCCACGTCCATCTCCGCGCCCAGGCGGTCGATGGCCTGCTCCAACTGCGACTGGAGGTTTTCGTCGCCTTCCAAACTTTGCCGGACTTCCCGCCAGCGTTCGGCGGACGCGTTTTGCAAGGCCCAGGCCAGCGCGGCGACGGCGGGAGGAACTTCGCCGGGCGATGCTTGTTCTGATAGATCAACCGCCGAGGTCCGCACCTGCCGGACGAGATCGGGCCGCGCCTCCAACCGTGCGGCCATCTCACGCGCGGCGGCGGTGGCGCGCGTTTCGTCATCCGCGCGGATGCCCACCAGCAGGTCCGCGCCGCCGTCAAACGCGTCGCGCGCCAAACGCAGCGCCTCGACCTCCGGGATCTCTCCGGGCAGCATGTCCAGCACGTCCGTCTCGATGGCCAGCCGCGTCCAACCGAAGAGGGCCAGCAGCACGGCGGCGGGCAGGACGAAAGGCAGGAGCCGTGCCGCCGGGTTCATGGGATCATCTTGCAAGTTTTTGAGCGCACGGGCGCACGCGGGCCGTAGGCCGGGTGTGGCGCAGCCCGCCCGGCTGGGGGAGCGTGCCCGCAGCGGCAAAGCCGGGCGCCCTTCGGGACACCCGGCCTACGTCCAGACGGCTTCTCATGGGGAGGCTGTGACAAAAACTCATTCTTGAAGAGACCGCGCGTCCGCTTCCTTGGCCTCGGCTTTTTCTTTTCTGGCCAAAAAGAAAATGATCGCCGCCGAAATCATCATCGACACGCACAGAAAATACAGGCCGCCGACGAAGGAGCCGGTGCTGGTTTTGACATAACCGATGATGGTGGGGCCGAAGAACCCGCCGAGATTGCCGACGGAATTGATGAGGCCGATGCTGCCCGCCGCCGCGGCCTTGGTGAGGAAGAGACTGGGCAGCGCCCAGAAGGCGGGCATGTAGGATTTGAATCCGGCAAAGGCCACCATGAAACACACCACGGTCAGCGTGAGATTGCCATGCGTAAGCGGCGCCAGCCCCAGGGCGATGGCGCCGATGACGATGGGCACCGTGGCGTGATAGCGGCGCTCTTGAAAATGATCGGAACTCCAGCCGCCGAACAACTGCCCCACCAGCGCCAGCGCCGGCGGCAGGATGATGAGCCAGGTCAGCTTGTCGAAATTGAGGTTATACCATTCCTTGAGCACGGTCGGCATGAAAAACTCGATGCCGTAACTGCAGGTGACGATGAAAAAGTAGGCTGTGGCCAGCAGCAGCACCCTGGGATGGCGGAAGGCCTGCAACACGCCCATGTGCTTGCCGCCTGAGGTGATTTGCCGTTCGCGCTCCAACTCGGCTTCCAGCGCCTCGCTTTCCTCCTTGGACAGCCAGCGCGCATGGCGCGGCCGGTCGGTCAGCAGCCACAGCACGCCGACACCGAGAACGACGGCGGGGATGGCCCAAAACACATAAACCCACTGCCAGCCGACCATGCCAAGAATAGGCGGATGGAGAACGCTGACGCCCTCAATGGCATCCAGGGAGCCGATCTTGTGCAAACTGCCATCGCTGAGGTTCTCGATGGTGCCAATCTTCAGCAGAGCGTTGGAGATTTTTGGACTGACCATCTGCGCGAACGGCGTGGCGATCAGGAAATAAGACAGCGCTTTGGCGCGGTCGCGGCTGGTGAACCAGTGGGTGAGATAGACAATGACGCCGGGAAAGAAACCCGCCTCGGCCAGCCCCAGCAGAAAGCGCACGACGTAGAACTGCGTGGGCGTGGTCACAACGGCGGTCAACGCGGCCATGATGCCCCAGCTCACCATGATGCGGCAGATCCATTTGCGCGCGCTCCAGCGCTCCACCATCAGGGTGCCCGGAATTTCGAGCAGGAAATAACCGATAAAAAACATGCCCGCGCCCAGGCCGATCACCGCGTCCGTGAAGTCCGGCATGTCCACGCTCATCGTCAATTTGGCCACGGCCACATTCTGCCGGTCCACGTAGGCGATCATGTAAGCGATGAACAAAACGGGCAGCAGGCGAGTGAACGCCTTTTTCCGGGCGCGGTCCAACGGGGAGACTTCGGGTTGGTTGGGCATAACCGGCGCACCAAGCAGCGAATGCGGCGGCAGGCAAACGGTTTAATCGCGCTTGGCCGCGTCCTCCCGCTCCCAAGCTGATGTTTTTATCATCCTCCCTGCCGCGCAGCCTGCCTGGCCCAACTGTCCTTCAACCCCACCGTCCGGTTGAAAACGGGCCGGCCCGGCTGCGAGTCCTTGGGGTCCGTGTAGAAATACCCCAGCCGCTCGAATTGGTAATGCGTCCCCGGCGCGGCTTCGGCCAGGCTTGGCTCGCCCACGGCGCCTTCCGCCAGCTCCAGCGAGTCCGGGTTCAGCATCGTGATGAAATCGCCGTCCTCGCCCGCCGCCGCCTCCGGCTGCTCGGCGGTGAACAGGCGGTCGTAAAGCCGCGCCGTGAGCGGCACGGCGTGGCGGGCGCTGATCCAGTGGATGATGCCCTTCACCTTGGGCCGGCCCGCCGGCTTCTGGCCGTGCCGGGTGGCTTCGTCGTAGGTGCAGCGCAGCTCGACCACGTTGCCGTCCGCGTCTTTGACGACCTCCCGGCAGATGATGCAGAAGGCGTAGCGCAGCCGCACCTCGCCCCCCGGCCGCAGCCGGTGGTAGCCCTTCGGCGGGTCTTCCATGAAATCGTCGCGCTCGATGTAAAGCTCCCGGCTGAGCGGCAGTGGGCGCGTGCCGGCGGATTCGTCCTCCGGATTGTTCACCGCCTCGATGAACTCCACCGCGTCCTCCGGGTAGTTCTCGATCACCACTTTCAACGGCTTGAGCACGGCAAAGGCGCGCAAGGCACGCGCGTTCAGATCCTCCCGCACCGCGTGCTCCAGCAGCGCCACGTCGGTGAGGGAATTGAACTTCGTCAGCCCGATGCTCCGGCAGAACTGGCGGATGGCCGCCGGCGTGTAACCGCGCCGCCGCAGGCCGGAGATCGTGGGCATGCGCGGATCGTCCCAGCCGCTGACATGGCCCTCTTTGACCAGACGCAGCAGCTTGCGCTTGCTCATCACCGTGTAGGTCAGGTTCAGCCGCGCGAACTCCCGCTGGTAGGGCCGGGACGGCAGGCCGTCCACGTTCTCGATCAGCCACTCGTAAAGCGGCCGGTGATGCTCGAACTCCAGCGTGCAAAGGCTGTGCGTGATGCCCTCCAGCGCGTCGCTCAGCGGATGCGCGTAATCGTACATCGGGTACAAACACCACGCGTCCCCGGTGCGATGATGCTCCGCGCGCAGGATGCGGTAGAGCACAGGGTCGCGCAGGTTCATGTTCGGCGAGGCCATGTCGATCCGCGCCCGCAGCACCATTTTGCCGTTCTCAAACTCGCCCGCACGCATCCGGCGGAACAAATCCAGGCTCTCCGCCGCCAGCCGGTCGCGGAACGGGCTGTCCGTGCCCGGCGCGGTCAGCGTGCCGCGCGCCTGCCGGATCTGCTCCGGCGTCTGCTCATCGACGTAGGCCAGCCCTTTGCCGATCAACTGCTCGGCGAACTGATAGAGCTTTTCAAAGTAATCGCTCGCGTAATAGAGGTGCTCCCCCCAGTCGAACCCCAGCCAGCGCACGTCCTCCTGGATGGACTCCACGTACTCGGTGTCCTCCTTGGTCGGGTTGGTGTCGTCGAACCGCAGGTGGCAGCGCGCCTTGGGCGCGTTCTCCAGCGCCAGTCCGAAGTTCAGGCAGATGCTCTTGGCGTGGCCGATGTGCAGGTAGCCGTTCGGCTCCGGCGGGAAACGGGTGATGACCCAGCCGTCGTTCCGCCCCGCCGCCACGTCGGCAGCGATCAAGTCGCGGATGAAGTCGGAGGGCGCGGCGGGGGCGGGGTTGGGATCGGTGGACATCGGGGGGATCTGCTTTATGGGAAACAGGCTTCCAGCCTGTTCGCACAGGCAAGATGCCTGTGCCCCATGCCGTCAAGGCGCGTCGTCCGCGCCGGGCAGTTTCTCCGCCAGCGGCCGCATCATGTCCGGCACGATCACCCATTTCTTGGCGTCCTTGTCGTCCTTTTGCAGCGAGATCAAAAACAGCTCCTGGATTTTCTCCTTCAGCGTCTCCTGCGAGGTGCGCACCACCGCGTGGACGATGCGGTCGCCATCCTCGCCCGCCAGGCCGATGATGTTGATCTTGAGCGTCTCCTTCTTCTTCGCCAGCACCGCCGGGTCGATGCTCATGCGCTGATGCACCGCCGCGCGCTCCGCCGCATAAAAAACCGTGGGGCTCATTTTTTCCAGTTCCGCCAGATCTTTCACGCCCAGCTTCGCCAGCATGGCCGCCTCCTCCGTCATTGTGGGAGCCATTTTGATGACCGCCACGGTTTCTTGCAGTTTTTTCTCCAGGGACGGCACTGAGAGCATGGCGCCGGCCTTGTCCCAATCCTGGTTCACCACCGCCGTCAGGTACTCTTTCACCAGCGCCGCCGTCGGATGATCGGGGGGCAGGTTTTCCGCGCCAGCGGGCGGCGGCTGGAGCAGCATCGCAAAGAGGGTGACGGCGGGCAGAAGGAAACGCGGGGATGACATGGCAGGAAAAGAAGAAAACGAACCTCAACTGAGGACAAGGCTTGTACTAAGCACGCCACAAGGTGGCGTCAAATACAGAAAGCCCGTCTCTTTCTGACAGCGGCGTCCGGAAAAAAGCGAAAAAAATGTCTTCCGACCCCAAGATTTTCCTCGTCCTGCCCGACATGCCCTTTGAACCTGCCCTCATGAGCGCCCGTCCCCCCGCCTTCGAAACTCTCCTCGACCGCTACGAGCGCCCCCTCGTCCGCTACGCCCTCACCTACACCGCCAGCCTCGAAGACGCCCGCGACATCGTCCAGGACACCTTCATCCGGCTCAGCCAAACCCTCCCCACGCTCGACCCCGACCGCATCGCCCCCTGGCTTTTCACCGTCTGCCGCAACCACGCCGTGGATCACCACCGCAAACACCGCCGCCTCATCCCCATGGACACCGCCACCCTCGAACTCGAACCGGAAACCGCCCCCTCCCCCGCCGAGGATCTGGAGCAATCCGAAACCGCCGCCCAGCTCCACCGCCTCATCGCCGAACTCCCCGAACGCCAGCGCGAGGCCGTCAAATTAAAATTCATCGCCGGCCTCGACTACAAACAAATCTCCCAGGCCATGGACACCACCATCGGCAACGTCGGCTACCTCATCCACCACGGCGTCCAGGCCCTCCGCCAAAAATGGACCGCCCTCGAAACCGCCTCTTAACCCCTTTTCACTTTTCACTCACCCCTTTTCACTTACCCGCCATGAACCCCGAAGACCTCACCACCCACGCCCTCGGCGAGCCCCTCCCGCCCGCCGGCCGCGCCGCCCTGGAGCAAGCCCTTCAGAGTAACCCCCAAACCCGCGCCGACTTCGAGGCCACCCAGGCCTTCACCGGCCTCCTCCAGCAGCACCTCGCCGCCGACCAGCCCGAAGCCGCGCTGACCGCCGAGCAAAAGCAGCGCCTCGTAGCCCAGGCGTCCCCGCCTGTGTGTGTGGCGGGCGTCCCGTCCGCCACAGATAGCAGTGCCGCCCCCGCCGTCCGTGGAGCGAGCCGCCAGCCCGCTCAAAAAGGAGGCGACCGGGCCGGTCGCCCCACCTCCCTGCGCTGGCTCCGCCGCGCCATCCTCCCCCTCAGCGCCGCCGCCTTGATCATGGTGGGCATGCAGCAGTGGCAGGAGGAAAACCGGACGGTGCCGGAGATGCTGCGGTCGGAAAGTGCGGCGGAGCAACTGCGACGTGCCGTTGGAGACGCGGCAAATCGAGTTTTGCTGCGACAGAAAAGTGCCGCAGCGCAACCGGAAGCGGATCAAAAGCCGGAGGAAGCTCCTGCTGAGGGAACCGACCGTCGTCAGCTTGTGGCAGAGGTGGAAAAACAACTGCTTGCAGGCAAGTCCAACATCGAACTTGGCAATTATGATGCCGCCCGTGAAGCCTACAAGGACGTTTTGAGCAAAGACCCCTACAACTCAGCCGCGCGCCGCGGGATGGAAGCCGCCGAACAAAAAAGGACGGACCACTTGACCGCCTCCAACGACCACACGCGCGCTCGGATGCTCAATGAAGTGAATGTGGCTTGGGAAGACACCGTCCCCGTCGTCCCCATCGCCCCGGCAGCCGTAGCGCCAAGCCTCCGTCAAGACGTCTCACCGGGCACCATCGGCTACGACAGCAGCCTTGCTGCCGCCACCCCAGCCCCACCTGCTACGGCCAAACCCGCTCTTGTCGCAGGCGAATCAGCAGCCAACACAGACGGCGGCGCTTTCGGCGGTGGCTATTCCGGCAATGGGGTTCCCCTCATGGGTGACATCCCAGTCCTCGGTGGGACATTCAAAAGTGATGATGCTCCCGACGCCCGCCGTGCCGAAACCGCCCCACCTCCAGCGGCTTCGGCCGCGGCCCCTGCCCAGGAGGTCGGGCTCAAGATCACCGCCGCAGACCCTTTTTCTGCCGTTCCAGCCGATAGTTCAGCATTGCTGCAACGCCCCGCATTCCCGCCACAGATTCCATCCCGCGCCGAAGCTGCCAAAGCCTCCGCCACCGAATCCTACACCCCCATCCAGGAAAACCCGCTCACCGCCGTCGTGCGCGAGCCTTTGTCCACCTTCTCCATCGACGTGGACACCGCCGCCTACGCCAACGTCCGCCGATTCCTCAACCGCAGCAGCCTGCCGCCGCGCGACGCCGTGCGCATCGAGGAACTCGTCAACTACTTCCCCTACAACCTCGAAGGCCCCGCGCCGGACTCACCGCATCCCTTCGCCGTCCATGTCGAAATCGCCGATTGCCCCTGGCAGCCGCAGCACCGCCTCGCCCGCATCGGCGTTCAAGGCAAACGCGTGGGACTCGAAGAGCGCAACAGCAACCTCGTCTTCCTCGTCGATGTCTCCGGCTCCATGAACCAGCCGGACAAGCTCCCCCTCGTCAAGGAAAGCCTCCGCCTGCTCGTCGAACAGCTCGATGAAAAAGACCGCGTCGCCATCGTCACCTACGCCGGCAGCAGCGGCCTCGTCCTGCCCCCTACCGGCGGCGACCAAAAAGAGCGCATCCACGCCGCCATCAATAGCATGACGCCCGGCGGCTCCACCCACGGCAGCGCCGGCATCCAGCTCGCCTACGAGCAGGCCATCGCCGGCTTCATCCCGGAAGGCGTCAACCGCGTCATCCTCTGCACCGACGGCGACTTCAACGTCGGCGTCTCCTCGCCCGAGGAACTGGAAAAACTCATCACCGAAAAAGCCCGCTCCGGCGTCTTCCTCAGCGTGCTCGGTTACGGCACCGGCAACCTCAAGGATCGCACCATGGAAACCCTGGCCGACAAAGGCAACGGCAACTACGCCTACATCGACAGCCTCAGCGAGGCGCGCAAAACCCTCGTCGAGCAAATGACCGGCACCCTCATCACCATCGCCAAGGACGTGAAAATCCAGGTCGAGTTCAACCCCGCCCAAGTCGCCGCCTACCGCCTCATCGGTTATGAAAACCGCCTCCTGGCCAAGGAAGACTTCAACGACGACACCAAGGACGCCGGCGAGATCGGCGCCGGCCACAGCGTCACCGCCCTGTATGAAATCGTCCCCGCCGGCGTCACCCCGCCGCCCGGCCCCGTCGATCCCCTCAAATACCAGCCCGTCCCCGCCGCTGCCGCCGCGCCCCCGCCCGACGCGCCAGCCGAACAGCCCGCCGCCAACGAACTGCTCACCGTCAAACTCCGCTACAAAGCCCCGGACGGCGACACCAGCCAGCTCATCGAAGTCCCCGTCACCGACGACGAGAAAACCCCGCTCGCCCGCGCCAGCGCCGAGTTCAAATTCACCGCCGCCGCCGCCGCCTACGGCCTCATGCTTCGCCAAAGCAGCTACCGCGGCGCCCTCACCTGGGAGCAAATCCGCAACCTCGCCATCGAAGGCAAAGGCGCCGACCCCCACGGCTACCGCGCCGAGTTCATCCAACTCCTCGACAAAGCCCGCGGCCTCCAACCGGCCAACCCATAACGGGAGGGCGGGATTGTATTCCCGCCCACTTTTCCGAGGGCGGAGGCGGCGCGGAGCAAAGCGCAGGGCGCAGAGAGCAGGGCGCAGAGAGCAGGGCGCAAGGCGCAAGGCGATCAGCCCGACCACCGCCTACTGCCTCCGCGCCGCCTCCGCCCGCCAAAAAATGGGCGGGAACAGAGTCCCTCCCTCCTGCGCCAAGCCCCCTGCGCCAAGCTCTCTGCGCCAAGCTCTCTGCGCCCTGCCCAGAAACAAAAAAGCGCCTGACACCTCACGGCATCAGGCGCTCTCGTTCAACCCGTGACCCGCTCGGATCACGCATAAAGCGGCCTCATTACTTGGGCTTCTTGGCCGGGGCGAACTCTTCCTTGCTCAGGAAGCCGTCGCCGTTCTTGTCCCGCTTCTTGAAGGTCTCCTCAGCCTTGGCGGCGTCCTTGGTGGCGGCCGGGCTGGCCAGGAACTCGTCCTTGCTGACCTTGCCGTCGCTGTTCTTGTCCAGCCTGGCGAACGCGGCGGCGGGATCTCCCTTGCCTTTGCCCTTTCCTTTGCCTTTGCCGTCACCCTTGGCGTCGCCGGGAGCGGCGTTGATAGCGGCGGCCAGCGCCAGCGCGGAGAGGATCGTGATGATGTGTTTCATGGTTTGGTGTGTGGTTGTCTCTTTTTTGATATGGGCCACAGCGGCCCGGAAACAAATCCGAACCTTGTGCGTGGCGGCATAAACGAAGGCGCTGCCGGACAGTTGCAGCTTTTTCAAAAAATAATTTCCGCCGCCCGCGGGCAAGCTGGAAGCTTGCCCCACTAATTCCCCGGCGCGAACCGGTAGTGCCCGGTCAGCGGGAACTCAAACAAACGATCCTCGCGCCGCGGTCCCTGGCCAATGTTATGCACGATCCACGGCCTCCCGCCGCCGTCCGGCGCGGGCACGACGATGGCGATGTGCGGCAGCCGCCCCGCCACCGTGCAGGTGATCAAATCGCCCGGCAGGTAGTCCTCCGGCTTGTCCGTCACCGGCAACGCGGCGCCTTTTCGTTTGAAAAAGGTCTGCAAATTCGGCACCCGCCGGTGGTCGATGTTCGGGTCCGGACGCGACAGACCCCAATGCTTCGGATAAGCCGGAAACCGCGCCCGCATGTCCTCATGCACGAGCTTTTGGAGATCGATCCCCAGCGCCGTTCGATAAGCGCGGATCACCACGTCCGTGCAGACTCCCGTGTCCGCCGGCACGTCCCCGCCCGGATAGGGGATGCGCACATAGGCCGGATCGTAACGCACCGATTGTTTCGTCTGCGCCAGTGCCGCCGCCACCAGCTTCTCCGTCCAGTTCTTGCCGCTCTCCTGCCCCGGCAAAGCCGCCGCGCCCAACAACATCAGCCAAAGACCAAAATAAAACGCGGCGTTTTTCATCACGCCTTCCAAAACGCCACCGCCCGCCCACAATGGTATGGCGATCTTTGCCCCCGCCTGACTCAGTCTTCCGCGAGCGGCTGGATGGCGATGCAGGCGGCGTCGCTGTTGCGCATGGCGAGGTGGGAACCGCGCAGACGGATTTCGATCGGCTCGCCAAGCGGCGCACGGCGCAGCACCTCGACCCGCGCGCCGGGCACCAGCCCCAGCTCGCGCAGCCGGGTGAGGCTGGGCTTGGCGCTGAGGAAATCGCTCACGATGGCGGCGGCGCCGGACGGAAGCTGGGCGAGGGTGGCAGGGCTGGACATGACAGGCGTGGGAACGAACCCTTACCGAGGGATGTGCGTTTGGCAATGCAAACAAAGGAGCGCCGCGACAGGGCTTACGCATGGAGCGCACGCAGCCTGCCTGCCTTTGGCATGGTCCCGCGTGCTCTTT
>CAZNKC010000005.1:0-17489 GCA_964573315.1 uncultured Verrucomicrobiaceae bacterium
GTCTCATCCTCACCCTGTTCACCGCCGCTGCGCAGGCGCAACAGCCCGATCCCGCCTGGCTGCGCGACCCGGAAGTGGTGGCTGCGTTCAAGTCCATCCCCATCCTCGAAGGCGGACGCCACAAACCACTCGACACCCACGCCCGTTTCCTGCTGCTGCGCCTGCACGGCAAGCAGAGCATGAAGGTGGAAAACCCGGAAGCGCCCGGGCAGCCGCATCCCGATCTGCCCGGCGTCAAAAAACTCAGCGCCAGCGAGTGGCTGCTGCTCTCCTGGTTTCGCCCGGACATCGCCCGCAAGCTGCCGCTCTTCGTCGTCGATAACTCCCAAGCCGTCGGCGAGATCGACGTGGAACCCAAGGGCCTGCGCGACCGCTACTCCTGGGACGAGATCAACCCCGCCCGCGAGAAACTGCGCGAGAAAGCGGAGGCCTACAGCGAGATCGAACGCAACGACCGCACCGGCGTGCAGAGCCAGGTCATCAGCTTGGCGCAGAATTTCTTCGCCTTCGATGCCGTGGCGCGGGTGCTTGATCCTGCCCGTGTCGATTGGAGGGCTGCGACTTGGAAATGGCTGCCGGAGGAAGTTCAAAAGCAACTGCCGGCCGAGGGGGCGTTCGATGCGTGGCAACTGGTCGTCCCGTTGAAAAAATTCATTCTTGAAAAAGGTGCGGGCGCATTGCCCGAAGGGGCTGGTAACATTTTCTTCGAGTTGGTGGTCGAGAATGTGGTGCGTCCAGGACAGAGCATGCCCAATTTTCCGCCTGCCAGCGCCGAAAATCCAGCCTGGATCACGAGCGGCAATCTGTTTTTTGACTTCTTCGTTTCCCAGAAGGCGCCGGAGCCGGATGAGGCAGGAGCCGGACTGCCGGAGCCGCAGGTGGTCGAGCTGGCCCGGGGACGGGAGGGGTTGCTGACGGCGGCAGGGCAGGGCGAGGCAGCGTTCAAGGCGGCGGTGCTGGAATGGACCGGCGCCCTGCGCGCCGCCGCCGAAGCGCGCGGCGAGTTGAAGCATGTGGACCGCGAGGTGAGCTACTACAAACGCGACTATTTCACCAACGCACTGGTGCTCTATTTGCTCGGCTTCCTCATCGCCATCCTGGGCTTGGTCGCCCCGCGCACTAAATTCGCGCGCATTACCGGGCGGGTGGCCTTGGTGCCGCTCGTGCTGGGCTTGGCGTACAACATCTGGGGCATGGTGGACCGCTGCATCATCAACGAGCGCCCGCCGGTGGCGACGCTGTATGAGACCATCATCTTCATCACGGCGGTGAGCTGTCTGGTGGCGCTGCTGTTGGAGCGCGTGCTGCGCAACGGCGCGGCGCTCAGCCTCACCGGCTTCCTCGGCGCGCTCGGCATGTTCCTTTCCAACCGCTTCATGGCGCTCGACGGCCAGGACACCATGCCGACGCTGGAAGCCGTGCTCATCACCAATTTCTGGCTCGCCACCCACGTCACCAGCATCAACATCGGCTACGCCGGCGCCATGCTGGCTTCCATCCTTTCGATGGTCGTGCTCGGCTACCGCACCTTCGCCCGCGGCCCCGGCGCGGTGGAGAAGCGCCGCCTTTTGACCCGCATCACCTACGGCGTGGTCTGCTTCGGCCTGCTCTTCTCCCTGGTCGGCACAGTGCTCGGCGGCATCTGGGCCAACGACTCCTGGGGCCGTTTCTGGGGCTGGGATCCGAAGGAGAACGGCGCGCTCATGATCGTGCTCATGGGCCTCATCATCCTGCATTCCCGTCTCGGCGGTTACATCAAGGAAACCGGCCTGCATGTGCTCTCGGTGCTGATGGGCATGATCACCCTGTTTTCCTGGTTCGGCGTCAATCAGCTCGGCGTGGGTCTGCACAGCTACGGCTTCACCGACGGCATCTGGCGCGCCCTGCTCATCTCCTGGGGCATCCAGGCAGCCTTCATGCTCCTGGGCATCGGCCACTGGGCCTTCGACAAATGGGGGGCGCGCGCTGAACGGCTCGGCGGTCACGCGCAAGCTGAGGCGTGAGACAAGGTTGTTGGAGTCAAGGCTTCAGCCGATCATTCCTGGCGTTGTCGCAACTGGCCAACTGGGAGTCAAGGGGAGCCGGATTCAGGGTAGGGAGAATGGCATTCATTGCGTGACTCCAGACCGGCTCGCGCCGGCATCCTGGAATGCACTACCTTCCTGGATGCACCCGGCCTTGCAAAATCCATAATGTCTCTAATCGCATTCCCCGTTGGCAATGTTTGGCGTTTGATGTAGTCTCACTGCGCATGGAGGTGTCCGCTCATCATCGAAAACGTCTGCCGCTGCTGGCGGTTGCGTTTTGTCTTGCCCTGCTGGCGGCGGGTTGCGCGAACTCGTCCAAAGAAAAAGAAGCCGATGGCAATGGCAATGGCAACGGGCATGAGCAAAACGGCGATGGAGAAACCCCGCGCAAACGCGCGGCGCGTGACAAGGACGCGGAGGAGGATGGTTTCGCCTTTTTGCTCAGCATGAGCTGGGAGGAGGCGCGTTCGATCACGGCGCAACATTTGGAGATGCCGCCGCACTGCCGCTTGGCTGCGGATGAGATCGAGATTTTGAAAACCGACGCCGAAGGGAACGCTAAGCGGGCGCGGGCGCGAGGAAAGGTTTTCCTCGAAATGATGCTTGAGGAACCCGTGCGGGTGCTGGCCCAGGAGGCGTTCGTCAGCGAAGACGAGGTGATCCTGCGTGGCAAGCCCCTGTTGCAACGCGGTGGCGGCGTGGTGGAAGGGGTGGACGACCTGACGGTGTTTTATTTTTTAGGCAGCCGGTTGAAAGTGATCGGGCGGCATCGGGTGCGCCAGATGCCCGAAATGCCCGATGAGACAGTGAAGCGGGCCATCGTGATGGGTGGGCGGGGCGGCGGAGGTGGTTTTGCCGATCCCGGTCCACCGCCCGCGTTGCCGGTGCGGCAGGGGCCTTGGGCCGGCGGGCCGAACCCCCTGCTGCCGCCACTGTCGCCCGACAGCGTCCCCGCCGGGGTGCGCGAGAAGATGCTGCGGGAGGCGGGAGCCATCGAAGTGACGCCGCTCTTTCTTCCGGTTGGTGGATCGGAAGCACCGGCCGCGCCAGCACCGGAAACCATCCACGGTCCGCCCTCTCCGCCGACGGACGCTGGAAAGCCGGCGTCCTCCGGTTGAACCAGAGGAGTGACAAGGAGGGGCGCTTTGCAAGCGCCTCTCCTTGAAGTTTGCCGTTGATCGGACGCCTTATCCCGGGAAGAACCGGGTTATTTGCTGATTTTGGCCCTTGGTTTGATCGGTGAATGAAGGATAAAAAAGATTGATTTGCAGACCGCCGTTCGCTACATATTCCAATATTGAAATAATATAAATCCAACCGCCACCGCATGGTAACGACCGCCCTTTCTGCGGTAAACCACGCAAACTCTGACATCCCCATTTTTACCTCAAATGCTTTCCATCCGCACCCCCGGCCGCCAGTGTGAAGTCGCTTGGTTTTCCGCGCTTTGCTCCGATGACTACGAGTTCCTCGGCGTGCCCGACGGCGCGTTGCGTTCCAGTTACGAGCACTGCGGCGACATCGTGCGCAAGGCCGACGCGCTCGGTTACCAAAACATCCTGCTGCCCTCCGGCTGGATCGCCGGGCAGGACGCGCTGGCTTTTGCCGCCGCGATGGCGCCGCAAACCAAACAGATCAACCAACTCGTCGCCCTGCGCATGGGCGAGGTGTGGCCGCCCATGCTCGCCCGCGCCCTCGCCACAGTGGATCACATCGCCAAGGGCCGCCTCTGCATCAACATCATCTCTTCCGACATGCCGGGCATCAAGGAGAGCAACGAAGTCCGCTACGCCCGTGCCAGCGAGATCATCCAAATTCTCCAGGGACTCTGGAGCGCCGACGGCCCCTTCGAATGGAAGGGCGAGTTTTACAACATCAGCCTCCCCACCGCTGAGCCTGCCAAACCCTACCAGCAAAACGGCGGCCCGCTGCTTTACTTCGGCGGCATCTCGCCCGCCGCGCAGGAGCTTTGCGCCAAACACTGCGATGTTTTCCTCATGTGGCCGGAGACCGAGGACCGCATCGCCGCCACGATGCAGGGCATGGCGGAAAAAGCCGCCGCGCATGGCCGCCGGATCGACTTCGGTTTTCGGGGCCACGTCATCGTGCGCGAGACCGGAGCCGAAGCCCGCGCCGCCGCCGATCGCCTCATCTCCAAGCTCGACGCCGCCAAAGGCGCCGAGATCAAGGCACGCTCGCAGGACAGCCAAAGCTTCGGCGTGCAACGCCAGGACGAACTCCGCGCCCAGGCCCAGGATCTCTACATCGAAGACCATCTCTGGAGCGGAGTCGGCCTCGCCCGAAGCGGTTGCGGCAGCGCCATCGTGGGCGATCCCGACCAAGTCCTCGCCAAGCTCAACCGCTACATGGACCTGGGCATCCGCGCCTTCATCCTCAGCGGCTACCCGCACCTCGACGAATGTGATCTCTTCGCCAAACACGTCCTCCCACGCCTTCCGGCGTGCCGTTTGAATGAACTGCAAAACCGCCGCGTTCCCAATCCCGTCACTCCGCTTACCACCGCGGAGCGGAAATGACGAATGACGAACGTAGAATGACGAAATTGTCCAATGCCAGCCGTTATAGACATCATGCCGTGGGAAGAACCTGAGCCTTCGGTGCTCCAGGAAGAGCCGCTCGAACCAAACTACCGCCCGCCTTATGATCTTGAGGAGCGAACGGCCAAGTTTGGCGAGGCCATTATCGAGTTTTGCAAGAAGGTTCCCATCGGCCCCCGAACCAATCGTCTCATTGACCAACTCACCGGCTGCGGCACCAGCGTTGGCGCGAATTACTGCGAGGCCGATGACGCTGTTTCCAAGAAGGAGTTCATCAACATCATCGGAACCTGCAGGAAGGAGGCCCGTGAGACCAAATTTTTCCTCCGCATGATCGCCAAAGCCTGCCCCGATCTGCGTTTAAACGCGCGCTATCTCTGGCTCGAAGCCAATGAACTCCATCTCATTTTCTCCAAAATACGCCGCACCGCCCAACGCAACCTAGGCACTCCCTGATCTTCGTCATTCGTCATTCCACATTCGTCATTTATGAACCCTGTTCGTTTCGCGCTCGCCGGTTTCGGCGCTTGGGGGAAACTCCACGCCAAATCCATCCATGAAAATCCCGATGCCCAACTCGCCGCCATCACCGTGCCCACCGAGGCCACGCGCGCCGAGGCCGCCGCAACCTATCCTGATGCGAAAATCTTCGCCGATGCCGCCGGGATGATCGCGCAGGCCGAGTTCGACATCATCGACATCGCAACGCCCAGCCACACGCACCGCGACATCGCGCTCGCCGCGATGCAGCAGGGCAAACATGTCCTGCTGGAAAAACCGATGGCCATCACGCTCGACGATTGCAAGGCCATCGTCGCCGGAGCGCGGCAGCATGGCGTCCATCTTGCCGTCGGCCACGAACTGCGTCTCTCCAGCCAGTGGGGCGAGATCAAAAATATCATCGAACGCGGCGTCATCGGCGATCCGCAATACGTCCTCGTCGAACTCTCCCGCAAACCCTACCGCACTGGCGCAAGCGGCTGGCGTTACGATCAGAACCGCGTCGGAAGCTGGGTGCTGGAGGAGCCGATTCATTTCTTCGACCTCGCCCGCTGGTACCTCGAAGCCAGCGGCGATCCCATCGAACTCTACGCCTACGGCAACTCGCGCGATCCGGCCCGGCCCGCGTTGTTCGACAACTTCAGCGCCATGTTCAAATACGCCAATGGCAGTTATGCCGTCGTCTCGCAAACGCTTGCCGCCTTCGAGCATCATCAAACCGTCAAGGTCAGCGGCACGAAAGGCGCGCTATGGGCCGGCTGGAGCGGCGCACTCGACCGCACTCTGGAGCCGGAGTACTTCCTCAAAGTCTTCGACGGCGAAAATCTCGAAAACGTGAGGATCGAAAAACACAGCGGCGAGGTTTTCGAACTGCGCGAAGAAATCGCCCAATGCGTGGAAATGGTTCGCACCGGAAAGAAACCCATCGCCACCGGGCTGGATGGGCTTTGGTCCGCCGGGCTTTGCTTGGTGGCGGAAGAATCCATCCGGCAAGGCAAGCCGCTGCCGGTGGGGGAGATGTTGAGGTTTTAGGGTAGAAAGATTGAGGGTAGATTTTTTTGTTTTTTGTCATGCCGATCGAGAGTCCGATTCAGTTTCCGCGGTTGGAACGTGAGGAGTTCCAACGGTTGGATTATCGGGTGATGGCGCGGCAGCGTCTTGGAGTGCGGGGCTTTGCACCGCTTTGGATTGGAGCGGTCAAGCGGCGTTGCCTGCGGGAAACGCGCCCGCGCATTCTCCCCGCTCCCCCAATCCAAAGCGCCGGAAACCGGCGCACTCCAAAATGCTGGCGCGCTGCTTGCACTTGTCTAAAAAGAAATCTTTCTACCCAAGCCCAACAACCATCACCATGACCACGCGCCGCGCCTTCCTACAAACCACGGCTCTCTCCGCCGCGACACATGCTTTCGCTTCAAGTGGAAGCAGTGACATCAAAATCGCTCTCATCGGCTGCGGCGGACGCGGCACGGGGGCTTGCAGCCAGGCGCTCTCCGCCGGCTCTACGATCAAGCTCGTCGCCGTCGTTGATCCGCTGGAGGGCAAGGCCCGGCAAGCGCTGGACATCCTCACTCAAAAACACGAAGGCCAGGTGGAGGTGCCGCCGGATCAGGTGTTCACGAATTTTGAAGACTGGCAAAAAGCCTTCGATCTCGCCGACGTGGCGCTCATCACCACGCCGCCGGGGCCGAGGCCGTTTTTGTTCGAGCAGGCGGTCAGGGCCGGGAAACATGTGTTCATGGAAAAACCCGTCGCCGTGGACGCGCCGGGCGTGCGCCGCGTGCTGGCCGCCGCGGAGGAGGCGAAGAAGAAAAACCTGAACGTCTGCGTCGGCTTTCAGCGTCGTTATGATCCGGGTTACATGGATGTCGTGGACCGCATCCACGACGGCGAGATCGGAGATCTCGTTTATGGCCGCGTTTATTGGAACGGCACCTCCCGGCCCGGCTATCCGCGCGAGGAGGGCGAAGGCGAACTGCATTACCAAATCCGCAACTGGTACTTCTTCACCTGGATGAGCGGTGACCACATCCTGGAGCAGCACTGCCACAACCTCGATATCGCCAACTGGGTGCTGCAAGGGAAGATGCCTGTCACAGCCGTGGGGCAGGGCGGCCGCCAAGTGCGCCGGGCCAGAGAGAACGGCACCATCTTCGATCATCACACCGTCGAGTTTGAATATGACAACGGCTTCCGTCTGCTCAGCCAGTGCTGCCAGATCGGCGGCAAATGCGCGCGCAGTGTGAGCGAGCACTTCCACGGTCTCAAAGGCGCGGCCAGCCTCGACAACGGCGGCCGCTTCCTCATCAACGGCCAGCCGCCCGGCGGCGCGCGCAACCGCAATCGCAATCGCCAGGACGCCTACCAGCTCGAGCACGACGCCTTTTTTGAAAACGTCCGCACCGGAGGCTATCGCAACGATGCCGAATACGCCGCCTACTCAACGCTGATGGGCGTCATGGGCCGCATGGCCACTTACACCGGCCAGATCATCACCTGGGATCAGGCGCTCCATTCCCAGGAAAACCTCGTCCCCGACAACCTCACCTGGAACACCGAACCGCCGGTGAAACCGGACGCGGACGGGTGGTATCCGGTGGCGATTCCGGGAACCACTGAGCCGGTGTGATGCTGGTGTTAGGGCTGGAGTCAAGGCTTTAGCCGATCATTCCGAACGTCCCTTGCACTTCACTCCGCCCTCACTGATCGCCTAAAGGCTCTACTCCAACACCTATCCCTTTCCATGACCACTTCCAACACCAAATGGTACTCCGGAGTCACCCGCTATCAGTGGCTTGTCTTGCTCGTCGCTTCCTTGGGCTGGGTGTTTGATGCTTTTGAAGGGCAGCTTTTCAATCTCACTCGCGGAGCCATGCTTTCGGAGATTCTCGGCGTGCAGCCGGGCGACCCGGAGGCGAAGAAATGGGGTGATATCTTCCTTGGCATCTTCCTCGCGGGCGGCACTTTTGGCGGGCTGTTGTTTGGTTCGCTGGGAGACAAGCTTGGCCGCAAGCCGGTGATGGTGCTGACCATTCTGTTTTACTCCATCTTTTCCGGTCTGACCTACTTTGCCACCGAATTGTGGCATGTTGGCGTGCTGCGGTTTTTGGTGGCAATGGGTGTTGGCGGTGAATGGGCGGTGGCGGCGGCGCTGGTGGCGGAGGTTTTTCCCAAACATGCGCGCACCCACGCCGGCGGCATCTTCCACGCCACCGGGGTGCTCGGCACGTGGATCGCCGCAATGACGGCAATGGGTGTCGAAAACGAATGGCGCATCGCTTATCTGATCGGCATTCTGCCCGCGCTGCTTACGCTTTGGATCCGGGCCTCGATCAAGGAGCCGGAAAAATGGCAGGAAGCGCATGACGAAGGCAAACGCATGGGCAGTTACGCGGATTTGTTCGGCGATGCCCGCTGGCGTTCACGCGCCCTGCTGGGCATGACCCTGGCTGCCGTGGGGCTGGGCACTTTTTGGGGGGTATGCGTGGCCACGCAGGATCTCACCCGCGAACTGCTGCTCAGGCTCGGTGTTGAATCCGCAGAGGCTGAGAAGAAGGCCAAGTTCGCTTACGGCATCATCCAGGTCATCGGAGCCGGCATCGGCCAGCTTAGCTTCGGGCCGATCTGCGCGCGCATTGGGCGGAAGCGCACCTTTGCGCTCATGCACATTCTGAGTTTCATCATGGTGCTGGTGGTCTGTTACCTGCCGCAGAGTTACATGCAGATGCTCATCCTGCTGCCTTTGTTCGGCTTCGTCACGCTTAGCATCCATTCCGGTTATGCCATTTATTTTCCGGAACTTTTCCCGAACCACTTGCGCTCCACCGGGGCCGGCTTTTGTTTCAACGCCGGTCGTCTGCTCGCCGCGCCGGTGTTGTTTATGTCCGGCTATGTAAAAACCCTCACCGATCTGCCCAACGCCATCGCCATGATGGGCGGGCTGTTTTTGCTGGGGCTTGTCGTTCTTGTCTTTTTGCCGGAAACCCGGGGTGAGGAATTGCCGGAGTAACCATCTCGACACCATGCAAAGAAAAGCTGAACGTCTCCAAGCACGCATTGAGAAGGCCGGGGCGCGGGCTACCCGCAAGGCCGGTCATCCGCACGGTGAGCCAGCGGCTCGCCCCACAGGCTGCCCGTCATCCCTATCGGAATGAACCACGAGGAATCTTCATCCTACTTGTTGATCGCAATGGCGCTGGCATTGAGCAACAGCAGATCGGTGTTGGAGCCTTCGGCGACGGTTCCGCTGACGGTGACGGTGCTCAGGGTTTTGAGACCCTGGACGTTCTCGATGGGTTCCTTGAGCACTTTGCCGTTGGCATCCAGCACCTGGATGGTGGCGATGCCGGCCTTGATGTCTTCGGCGGTGTCGCAGCAGGTGTCCCACGGGGTCTCACAGCCGTCGCCGGGCATCTCATTGCATGGGGTCAGCTTTTCGGGGTCGCCGAGAATGAAGATGGCGCGGCCTTCGACAAAGGGTTTGAGGCTGCCCATGACGCGGCCTTTAAGCGTGATGGAGTCGCCGGGCTTGGCCGTCAACCGCGCTTGATGGATGGCGGCGGGTTCACCCGAAGGCGTGGTGGCAAAGACTTTTGACAGCGCCTCGCTGGCTGCGGGTGCGGATGGCGCGGCGGCGGGTTTTTCCTTGCAGGAGGCAAGCAGACAGGCGGCGAACAGGATGACTGGCAGGGTTTTCATGATGATGATATGGTTGGATTGTGGTTTGGGTTGAGGTTAGGATGAGCGAAGGGCGGATGTGAGCGCGGGTTTCAAACAGCGGATGGCCGGGGGCAAAGCGCCGAGCAGTCCGAGCAGCAAACCGGTGAAGATGCCGGTGGTCGCCACCATCGGGCTTACCTCCAGGATGAAGGCTCCGATGGAGAACGGGACGGTGCGGCCATCGAGGAGAAGCATGGCCGCGGCAGATGCCAGCAAGGCGCCGGTCAAACAAGCCAGGGTGCTTTCTTGAACGAGGCTTGCCAGCAGTGCGCCTCGCCCGAAACCGACGGCTTGCAAGGTGGCCATTTCGCGAACACGCGAGGCAAAGGCGGCATAAAGCGTGTTCATGCCGCCAAAGACCGCGCCTGCGGCAATCAACCCTGCCGTGATCCAGGTCATCGCCCGCAGCGGGCGGAAGAAGGCGGTGAGCTGCGCATAATAATCGCTTTCCCGCAGCGCGCTGAGTTCGAGATCGAGACGTTGTTTGGTGAAGAGTTCGGCTTCGACGAAATCGGCGGGATCATCCAGGCGCAACACGACGCATGACAAGGTTTCGCGTTTGGCCAGCACCCGCAAATCGCCCAAGCTGGCCCAAAGTTCGGATTCCAACACGGTGCCGGGCGCGGCAAAGGTTCCAGAGATGAGCAGTTCCTGCCCGTCGAGCTTGACGCGTGCGCCGGGTTGCAGGGTTTCCGGAGCGATGCCGAGCTTTCTCCAGGCAAGCCGTCCGGCCATGAGTTGCCCGGCGGCGGGGAAGGCGCCTTCGATCACGCGGACTTCGGGGTGGACGCGCAAGGCCTCGGCGGTGACGCCGCGAAACAGGGCTTGCGTCCGCCGGTTGTCTCCGAACTCCAAATAGCTCATGTAGTGGATTTCACTGGAGACCGCTCGTACGCCGAGCTTTTCCGAGATGCCCGCAACGGCGGCTTCGGCGATTCCGGCGCTGCGTTCGGGCACTTCGCTGCGCTGGATGCTTTCCTCGGAACCGGCGCCGACGAGAATGACGTTGCGCGTCGAACCCGAGGCGGAAAGCACGCGCTTCATGCCGTCATTGATGGCGACGGCGGCCATGACCAGCAGCACGACCAGTGCGCTGCCGCCAACGGTTTGCAGCAACCGGGATTTCGAGCGGAACAGATTCCGCACCGCATAGGAAAAGGGAAGCATCGTCGTCAGGCGCGGAGGTTTTTCACGATGGATTGGGTCATGGCCTGCCATGCGGGCCAGAGGGAGGCCAGAATGCCGAGCGCGAGGGCGGCGATGATCCCCGTGACGGCCACGAAGGCATCGGGGCGGATTGCGAGCGTCTGGCCTTCATTGCCAAAGGTGAAGCTTTGCCAGCGCAGGAAGGCGACGGACAAACCGACGCCGGTCATGCCGCCTAACAAACCGAGGATGCCGCCTTCACTGACGACCAGGCAGGCAATGGCGCGTCCCGGATAACCCAGCGTGCGGAGCACGGCGTTCTCCTTCACGCGGCCCCGCACAATCAGCAGCAGGGCATTGGCAACGAGCGCCGCGACCGCCAGCACGGCTCCGGCTCCGAGCCAGCGGGTGAAGCCGATCAGTTCGATCAATTCCGAAGCGGTCTCCGCGAAGAAGGCTTTCTCCGGACGGGTGTCCGTGGGCTGCTGGCCGGAGTGAAAGCGCTCGTCAATGGCTTTCGACACGGGGGCGAGGTCAGCCGAACTGTGGACGCGCACGTTGAATTGGGTGACCACGCCAAGCCCGGCTTTGGATGCCTGCTGGAGAAACGGCAGCTTCACGTAGGCGACGTTGTTGTCCTGAACGAACGGAGAACGGATCACGCCGGATACCGTGACGGTCACGCCAACGGCATCGAACTTGTCGCCGGGTTTGAGTCCGCGACGCGCGGCAAAGACTTCGCCCAGCAAGGCTCCGTCATCACGCTTTTGCCATTCCTGCTCGCTGCCTGAGATGATCTCGATTTCCGGAGCGAACTTGGCCAGCAGGTTTTCGGGCACGCCCCGGAAGGTGATGACATCCAGCGAAGCGCCGCAGTTGTTGACGACGATCTGCACCGGGATCACTTCGCGCACGCCGTCCATGCGCCGGATCTCATCGGAGTAATGCTCCGGCAGGCGACTGGTGGCGGGGCAGAAGCGGTTTTGCCGATAGACCACCAGCACGGTGTCCGCCGCGCTGGCTTCGGTCGCTTTGGCTACGGAATGTTGGAGGGTTTCCACCGCGGTGAACAGGAACATGCCGGAAGCCACACCCAGGATCGTGAGCAGCGAGCGAACGCGATGACGCGTGAGCTGCTTCCAGGCGAGGCTGATGAGATTGGCGATCGCGTTCATGCAGTTTCGAGAAGCCGGCCTTTTTCGAGATGCAGCGTGCGGCCGGCGGCTGCGGCGGCGCGGGGATCGTGCGTGACCATGACGATGGTTTTGCCGTGCTCGCGGGAGAGTGATTGCAACAAATCGAGAATGCGCCCCGCGGATTCCTTGTCGAGATCGCCGGTGGGTTCATCGGCGACCAGCAAGGGCGGATCGGCCACCAGGGCGCGGGCAATGGCCACCCGTTGTTCCTGTCCGCCGGAAAGTTCCGCGGGCGAATGGTGCATGCGGTCGCCAAGACCCACGAGTTCGAGCACAGCCTTGACTCTTTCATGACGCTCGCGCTTGGACATGGAGGAGAGCAGCAAAGGCAGCTCCACATTCTCAAAGGCCGTCAGCACCGGCACGAGATGGTAAAGCTGGAAGATGTAACCGACGTGCCGTGCCCGCCATCGCGTCAGTTCGCGGCGGGAGAGATGGGCCAGCTCCACTCCGGCGACCACCAGCGATCCTTCGCTGGGCGAATCGATGCCCGAAAGCAGATTGAGCAGCGTGGTCTTGCCGGAGCCGGACGGCCCCATCAGCGCCAGAAATTCGCCGCTGGGAACGGAGAGGTCGAGCTTTTCCAAGGGCGTGATCAGGGTCTTGCCCTTGCGGTAACTCTTGGAAACACCGAGGCATTGAATCATGGCATCGTTCATGGCGCGGTCAGGTTGGGATTCACGCGCTGGCCTTCGCGCAGATTGCCGGGGGAAAGAACGACTTGCTCACCGGGGCGCAGGCCCTCGGCGATGCGGACATGGCCTTCGCGCATCTCGCCGGTGGCTTGGACGGTTCGCTTCGAGACACGTTTGGTCTCGGGATCACAAACCCAGGCGATGTCGCCTTGCAGAGATGCCGGGGGAATCCAGGTAGCCAGCGCGGCGCTTCGGTTTCCCGCATCAGAGAGCGAAGCCTCGCTGCCGAGAAACTCCACGCGGCAAAGCATCTCCGGGCGCAACGAATCGTCGGGATTGAGGATGCGAACCTTGGCCTGAAGCGTGTTGCGCTGCACGTCCGCCTCTCCTGTGATGCGGGTCACTTCGCCATCGAAGGCTTTGTCTGCGAACAGGCTGCAATGGATTTTCGCTTTTTGTCCCACACGCAATCCCGCGGCATCCGCCAGGGGCACGTCCACGCGGACCTGGAGCTTGGAAGGTTCATAAAGCACGCAAAGCGTCGAGCTGTCCGGGTGCTCCATCGCCAGCATCTTTTTCTCTCCTGGAGCAGCCGTCAGACGCAGCACCCGGCCGCTCACCGGAGCGGTGATGCGGGTGCGTTCCAATGCGAGCCTGGCTTGGTCCACCGCGACGGCGGCCAGCGAGATCTCATCGTCTTTGGTTTTGGTTTCGAGTTCCATGCGCCGGACTTCGGCGTCGAATTCAGCCGCCTTCGCCAAGGCTGCTTGATGGAGTGATTTTTCTCGTTCCAAGCGCAGGCGGGCCACCGTGACCTCCGATGCCGAAACCGCTCCCGATGGGGCAAGCCGGTCCAGGCGCGCCTGTTGATCCGCCGCTTCCGCTTCCATTGTTTTGATGGCCACGGCCTCCGCATTCGTGCCGTCGCGCTTCTTCGCCATCGCGGAGATGGCCGCGAGATGAGCGTCACGGGCTGAGACGAGCATCCGGCGCCTGCCTTCCGCCGTCGCCAGAGCCAGACGCGCGTCGTCATCCACCAGCGTGGCGAGCAAGGCGCCTTTTTCGACTTGCTGCCCCTGCAGCACATGCACGGAAGCCACCACACCATCAATGAGCGCGGGTGCTTTGATGGGAAACGGATCGGGTTCAATCCAGCCGCTGGCTTGAAACAACAGGCTCCCACCAGTCTGGGAAACGTTGCCTTCTTCAGCGGTTGAAGACGTGCTTGCGGCAGTGGCCAGCACAAGGGCTGTTTCGACAGACGGCGCGGGGAGCAAGCGGTCTCGGAACAAGGCTGCAAATAACAAGGCAAAACCACCGGCGAGCGCCAAAGGCAGCAGCCAAGCCGGCATTTTGCGTGCCGGAGTGGCCGCCGTGTCACGACGGGACAAGAAATCAAGGGAGGGAGTCACGAATCATCGAAATGGGAACTGGAGATCACGCGTCCACGACAGAGGACGCAGCAGAAACGGCCGGCCATGAGCCAGCCACAGCAGGGCGGCAGCCCGCGGGATCAAATGATCCAGATGCTCAATCTCGCCCGTCGTGCGCAAGGCGCATCCGGCCTTGGAATAGGCGGCGGGGGAGAGGACTCCAGTTCCGTTCCCGTGTTGGCGGGAGGAACGAGGCAGGATAGCAGGAACAGAGGCAGGGCTGCCTCGATCAGGGCGGGCAGCTTGTCCGGTGACGGAGGCAGCGTTGAATCCGGCAGCCTCTCAATATCCACGCAGCAATCAGCTCCATTCGGCTTCCCGTCTTGCGCGCCGCAATCTTCGCAGCATTTGAGCTTCTCATTGTCCGGCACGCCGCAGGCGGAGAAGCCGGGAAGGAGCACTTTGCTTTCCAACAAGCACAGCCGCGCGGGCAACACCTGCGTCGGAATCATCGTCCCGAAGCAGATCAGCAGAAAAGCCGAAAGCACGCGTTGCATTGCTACAAAATACTTTGCGTGCAAGCGGGAGTCAAGCTGCATTGCCACCGCCGTGTTCGACGCGATGATAGGGAGATATGAAAGCGCGGCGAGACGGCGCCGGCCATTGCCGCGTGATTCGACGCTCACTCATCCCACGTCTGCAATCCGGTCACGGGCAGCAGGGCATCGGCGGCGGCGCGCCATTCGGGGGTGCCGGCTTGGCGGAAGAGATCGTGGATGAGCTTCTTGCTGTGCGGGGTGGCGATGGAATCGGGAGCGTTGCGCCAGAGACCGAGCCGCAGACCGCCCTCCTGGGCATGATCGACATGGCGGTGGTAGATGAAGGCGTCTATGGACGGCAGGCGGGCGACTTTTTCCCAGGCGTAGGCATAGGCGGCGGCTTGGAGCTTTTCGCCTTCGGGTTGGAGCAGCGTATGAAAGCCCTGCTCGCTGAGGATGATGCGGCGGGGTTTGCCTTGATAAAGAAGCTCGGGCTTTTCGAGATACCTGGGCAGGACTTCGAGGTTCTTGAAGGTGACTTTGATCGTGTCGTCGTCGTGGGTGACACTTTGGTCGGCCCACGCGCGCGGATTGCCGAGGTCTTCGGGGTAGGGATGCCATGCGACGTGCCAGTCGAGGTCGCCGCGTTCGCGGGCGAGGCGGGCGAAGGTGTCGAGAAAATCGCGTCCCGGCGCGGCCTCCTGCGCGCTGGAGCCGTGCATGGCGATGGACCAGTGGTGGTCGAAGGAAAGATAGAGCCGCGCGTGCCGCGAGTGGCGGCGGACGGCGGCGTGGGCTTGGCGGAAAGCCGGTTCGTATTCGCCGGCGTCGGTTTCGAGCGGAGCGGGTCCCATGTTGTTCCATATCCCATGGGAGTTGACTTCGTTGCCGATGATCCAGCCCCAGACGCGGCCATGCTCCGGGTGCGCGCCGCTCCAGCGCTCGGCGAGGAGGTTCATCACGGCGGGAAAGAAGCCGCTAGCGGTGTTCACGGCGGCGACGGAGAAGTTGTAATCCTTCCGATGGCCCGGATGCAGCGTGACAGCGTCGATAGCCGGGTCTTTCGACGGATAGGCGATGACGATGAGGTAAACGAGCACGCCTTTGTCGGAGAGCGGTTTGATCTGCCGGTCGAGGGCGGTGAGGTAGTTTTCATTCCATACGAAGACACCCTTCTCGGGCTGTGATTGGGCAGCATAGAGAGCGGTGACGTTCACGTTGATGCCCGCGTGATGGATGCCCAGCGCGAGGGCATCATCGATCATCTGCACCTGGAGTCCCTTCACGCTGGGCGGGGTGGGGAAGGGGTCTGCGTTTTGCGCGCTGGCAAGCGCGGTGAAAAGGAGACAGAGAAACAGGCGAATCATGGAATGCACAAGCTGGCGGGAAAGCAGCCACCGTGGGTGACAAGTCCTATTAAAACGCAACCGCCGGCCCTCCACTCCCGACTTTCCGCCGTCGTGGTAATTTTTTGCGCTGCGCACTGTGGGAAAAATACAAAATCGCTTTGGAGGCGCGGGTGGCTTTGAACCGCGCTTGCGAAACGCCGCGTGATAAGCTCTGTGTTCGGAAAGGATTTTTCCACCCGGCATGAGCCTCTCCGTTCTCGACCTCTACACCATCGGCATTGGTCCGAGCAGTTCGCACACGGTCGGGCCGATGCGGGCGGGGCAGCGGTTTGCGACGCGGCTGATCGAGGCGGGTTCAATGGATCGGGTGGCGAGGGTGGAGGCGCATTTGTATGGTTCGCTGGCGCTGACTGGCAAAGGCCACGGCACCGACAAGGCGGTGCTGCTGGGACTTGAGGGTGAGTTGCCGGAGAGTGTGGATGTGGACCGGGCGGATGAGCGCGTGGCGGCGGTTCGCGAGGGGAAGCGCCTGCGACTCGGCGGCGGGCGCGAGATCGCATTCGAGGAGAAGAGCGATTTGCTGTTTCACCGGCTGGAGTCGCTCCCCGCGCATCCGAACGGGCTGCGCTTTGCGGCTTTTGATCTAAGCGGCGCGGAACTGCTTGCGCGGACCTACTACTCCATTGGCGGCGGGTTTGTGGTGAACGAGGTTTCAGCGCAACGCGATGAGTTGAACTCGGACAACCATGCGCTCCCTTATCCGCTGAACTCGGGCGACGATCTGCTGCGTCACGCATCGGACTCCGGCCTTAGCGTGAGCGAGATGACGTTGCACAATGAATCCGTGTGGCGCCCGGAGGCGGAGACGCGCGCGGCTTTGCTCAAGGTCTGGAATGCGATGCAGCGCTGCGTGCAGCGCGGCTGTGGCAGCGAGGGCGTGTTGCCGGGCGGGCTGAAGGTGAAGCGGCGCGCGCCGGGGTTGTTTTGCGAGTTGTCATCGCGGCCCGAGGCGGCGCTGCATGATCCGCTCTGCGTGATGGATTGGGTGAGCCTGTGGGCGATGGCGGTGAATGAGGAAAACGCGGCGGGCGGCCGTGTGGTCACGGCGCCGACGAACGGGGCGGCGGGCATTCTTCCCGCGGTGCTGCATTACCTCATGCGCGCGCATCGGGTGACGGATGACGACAAGGCCGTGCGCTTCCTGCTCACGGCGGCGGCCATCGGATTGATCTACAAACGCAACGCCTCCATCTCCGGCGCGGAGGTCGGTTGTCAGGGCGAGGTGGGCGTGGCGTGTTCGATGGCGGCGGGGGCTTTGTGCGAGGCGCTCGGCGGCAGCGTGCCGCAGGTGGAAAACGCCGCCGAGATCGCGATGGAGCACAATCTCGGCCTCACCTGCGATCCCATCGGCGGCTTGGTGCAGGTGCCCTGCATCGAACGCAACGCGAT